>DGZL01000149.1:30815-40047 GCA_002398515.1 Firmicutes bacterium UBA4981 | reverse complement strand
AGAAGCGATACTGTTACAAAGCCTACTGAAGAGATGCTCCAAGCCATGGTTTCAGCGCCTCTCGGAGATGACGGCAGCGGGGAAGATCCTACAGTTAACCGCTTGGAAGCCTTGGCTGCAAGCAAATTCGGTAAGGAGGCCGGTTTGCTGGTGCCTTCGGGAACTATGGGCAACTTGGTATCTGTGTTGGCTCACACTCAGCGTGGCGATGAGGTAATCATGGAATCAGAGTGTCATATGTACTATTATGAGGTTGGCAACATCTCTGCTGTAGCAGGTGTGATACCCCGGTTTGTCAAAGGTCATCATGGCGTGCTTAACCCTGATGATATTAGGAAGGCTATTAGAGGCGGAAACATCCTTTACCCCCTTCCTAAACTTGTGGCTGTAGAGAATACTCATAATCGAGGTGGCGGGACGGTTACGTCTGTGAAGGTCAGTCGCGATATTTGTGGCATTGCCAAGGACAGAGGGCTGTTTACGCACCTTGACGGCGCCCGAATGTTCAATGCGGCAACGGCTTTGGGCGTTGATGTAAGAGAACTCGCTGAACCCTTTGATTCTGTAATGTTCTGTCTTTCAAAAGGCCTGTCAGCACCTGTTGGCTCTATTGTTGTCGGTCGGCGAGATTTTGTTGAGCGCGCAAGGAAATATCGGAAGATGCTTGGTGGGGGAATGCGTCAAGCAGGAGTCATAGCAGCCGCCGGGATTGTTGCTCTGGAGACTATGGTAGATCGGCTGGAGGAAGACCACAACAATGCCCGTTACCTTGGGGAAGGCCTGGCATCGATTTCCGGTATCCACGTAGCGCTTGAGACTGTTCAGACTAATATGGTTTACTTTGACGTAGAGGGTCTTGGCTTTGACAGCTTCTCGTTCATTCAGGAGTTGGAAAGGCGTCAGGTGAAAGCCTCTCTTCGTCCGCCTACAGGTGTAAGGATGGTCACACACAGACATATTTCCCGGGAAAACATCTCTTATGCGCTTGGCGCAATTGAGGAGATAGCCAGATCTCGCTCCATGCCACAGTGACTTCTGTAATCAATGAGGTGCTCGTAGAAACCAGGCTAGGAATCGGGTAGGAGGCTGGCCGACTAACGACCAGCCTCCTACCCGATTGTTGCATCCTTGGTCGGAGAAAGCATCAATATGCTTTTGCAAAGTAAACCCAAGAAGTAGCGTTGTCGCCACAGTGAATGCACTTTCCTGGGTTAGGCTGGGCGTTCATCGGAACGCACCTGATAGTAGCTCCTGTCTCGTCTTTCACCGATACTTCACATTCCTGGCTACCGCACCACGGAGCAAATATGAGACCTCGCTGCTTTTCTATGACAGTCTTGAACTCGTCGTAATTGTCTACTGTGTGAGTGTTTTCGTCCAGGAAGCGCTTGGCCCGTGCATAAAGGCCTGCCTGGACGCTACTTAGCATGTCTGTTACTACGTTTTCCAAGTTCTCCATAGGCACAGCAGTTTTCTCTCCTGTGTCTCGTCGTACCAACACTACCTTCCCTGCCTTAACATCACGGGGTCCGATTTCTAATCGAATGGGGACACCCCTCAATTCCCACTCATTGAACTTCCAGCCTGGCGAGTATTCCTCTCTCGCATCCAGCTCAACTCTGCAGATCTTATCCAACCGCTCAAAAACATTATGAGCTGCGTTGAGCACTGTTTCTTGGGAGGGGGGAGGCATGATAGGCACGACTACCACTTGTATCGGAGCGATTCTCGGCGGAAGGGCAAGCCCTCGTTCGTCCCCGTGAACCATGATGATACCGCCGATTAGTCTTGTTGAAACGCCCCATGAAGTCTGCCATACATATTTCAGCTGGTTATCTTTATCAAGGAAGGAGATGTCAAACACTTTTGCGAAGTTCTGGCCCAAATTATGGGACGTACCTGCCTGTAGAGCCCGACCATCGGTCATAAGTGCCTCAACGCAATATGTGGTAATTGCTCCTGCGAATTTTTCTCTTTCTGTTTTTCTGCCGGTTAGAACAGGTATCGCCAAATCCTCAGAGATGAAACTCCTATATATGTCTAGTATCTTCAGGGTTTCTTCTTCTGCTTCCTCCTTGGTTCTATGACAGGTATGTCCTTCTTGCCACAGAAACTCGGAGGTTCTTAGGAACATTCTGGTAGTCTTTTCCCAACGCACGACGTTAGCCCATTGATTTATCAGCACAGGAAGATCTCGCCACGAGCTAATCCACTTTGAGTACATATGCCCTATGATCGTCTCAGACGTCGGCCTAACTACAAGTGGTTCTGCCAACTCTTCATTGCCTGCCCGAGTTACCCAGGCGACCTCAGGAGCGAAGCCTTCAACGTGTTCAGCTTCTTTCTCGAGGAAACTCCCTGGAATAAACAGTGGGAAATAGGCATTTCTATGTCCCGTAGCTCTAAAACGTTTATCGAGAAGCTCCTTTATATTCTCCCAAATTCCAAACCCATACGGGCGTATTACCATACAACCTCTCACAGGAGCATAATCAGCCAGTCTGGCGCGAAGGATTACATCTAAGTACCACTGTGAGAAATTCTCTGATTTTGCGGTTATGTGCTGCACAAATCCTTGCGAGTTTTCCATCATACTTGTATCCCTCCTAATTCGGCTACAAGGAATCTATACATTGTGCCGTGCTCAATAGATTATGTAACGTGACAGACGGTCGAAGTTACCATAGGAGCCAGAATAAAAAAGCCTTCGCCCATTATGAGGGCGAAGGCCAAAACCTCCGCGGTACCACCCCGATTGGCACTGTGCCTCACAGACACAGTATCCCACTCTAGTTCGTGCCTACAGTTCTATAGGACACACATCCCTCTTAACGGCAGGTACCCGTCGAACTCATCATTCGCAGCTCTGGGGTGGGTAGCGTATTAACACGGTTGATGGTCCTCTCAGCAAACGGCCCACTTTCTGTGCTCCGTAGTTAGTAGCAGCCCCTTCATCACTAAGTTTAACCAGATTCACTTGTGGTCATATGATAGCATATTCATTCCTCATAGGCAACTAAGCCGCACCTTCGTTGTCGTCGGCTTACGATGAGGCTGCCCTATAGCCGGTATCGAGAAGCGCCACCCTATAGCACGTCTAAGATAATACCCAAGGTAACCACACTTTGGCAGAGCTAAGATGGTGTCCACGTTATGACGCATCTGAGATGATGTCCATGCTCTAGCGCATCCAAAAGATGTTCGCACTTTATCGCATCTGAGAGAATGTCGGAACTCCTGACATACACGCTGAGGCTTCAGCTTCAAATATATTGCATTCGCCGAGCTACAGGACTTGCTATGCTTGCGGCTTGCAGAGGATTTCGTGGACTCTCAAGCCGAAAACATTGTTTGAGTGCTCCGGGACTATTATGGTTGCTGTATCCGCGCCTGAACCGCTGCCTCCTACTGCTACGACTTGTTTCCCATACGGCACTAGGCCTGCATCTAAAGCCATGATAGAAATCTCTACACATACTTTGAGACCTTGTCCAAGCATTCTTAGACTATTTGCGATTATCTCCGGGGGATAGATACCTCCGAATTTATTTTTGAGAGCCCTGTCAACGCCTGCCAGGACATGGGTGGTAGTAAGGACTTTTGCGCCTTGTGAGGTGAGATATGCGCGTTCATCTTCTGACATCTCATCGACCCCCGGCCCGCGATATCCCACATGATGTGTAATACAGCTAACTGAGAGCCCACTGACGTCTAGCTCCAATGCCTTCCTGACAGTGGCTCCACTGTTAGAAGCAATAACAATGTGTTCTATCCCCCGCGTCCTACAGGCATTCAGCGCTATCTTTAGAGTATCGACGGTGTTTTTCGGACCTGCTTTTTCCCATATCATTGGAAATACCTCCTTTGAGAACAGTCAATTACCTAAAGTCTGTGGAGCAAATGAATAAGAATAGGAGCTACAGCTATTGCGGGTAATAGATTTGCCACCTGAATCTTCATAATTCCGAGCATGTCAAAGCCTATTCCTACAATAAGTAATCCGCCTGTTGCAGTCATCTCTGTTATTGCAGCATCAGTCAGTACCTGACTTATAATAGATGAAAGCACTGTCAGTCCCCCTTGGTAAACAAGAACTGCCACCGCAGACAGCGCCACCCCGATTCCCATAGCTGCACCAAAAGCAATAGAGCAGAACCCGTCCATCATAGATTTTGTCATGAGAATATGGTAATTCCCTGAAATGCCGTCTTCAAGTGAACCGATAATGGCCATGGGTCCCACACAGAACAGGAGGGTTGCCGTGAGGAAGCCCTCGGCGATTCGTGATTGCTGAGTTGCAAGGCGCGCCTCAAGGCGGGTCGCCACCCGTTCAAGACGTTCTCCTATATTAAGGACCGCTCCTATGATTCCCCCGATTATCAGAGAGAACAATGTTGTAATGACACTCTGTGTTTGAAGAGCCAAGCGTATTCCAAGAAAAATAGTAAAAATGCCAATTCCGTGGATTACTACATTTGAGACTCTGTCCGGCATGCGCGTCTTCAGCAAAATGCCCAGGCTTGTCCCGCCTAAGATTGCTGCTACATTGATTAGTGTTCCTTTCATGGGCATATGCATTGCCTCCTGGTATGTCTTGGCATGAGACTAAGTCTCGAGTGGATGAACATGGTATTTGTGACGACCCGCACTCCCGGCAGTGACTTCCCGTGATTCTACGGATGAGCAAGCCATCCCAGGGTATGCAGGGTATGCTTGGAATTCAGGATTGTGTTTCTACACATAGGTCCAAAATCCCTGCTACAGCCAAATAACTAGCATGGCGATGTTGCGCGTTCCGTTTAAGAGAACGCCTGCCCAATGGGCTTAGTCGGTGAACTGCAGAATGGACGCAATTAGCAGGCGGCGGATAAGTCGCTGTCCACAGTTGCAAGGTTGAAGTGCTGCAGGGTTGAGGTGCTCCCACGGTAGAGCCGGCGTCAATGCTTTGAAAGTCAGTGCAAATCCAGATTGTGGATGCGAAGTTGTCATCGTGCTTTTCTTACTATGACGATACAAGTCTTCTTTCGCCACCTAAAGATGGGCCCAATGAGTCTCTCGAGTAGCTGATACATGGGAGTAACCTCCTATTTCCGGCTATCCTTCATCCTAATAATGTCACTGCAAACCCCTGTTGCATAGATATTCAAGTGATAGCCTTTGAGTGGTCTGTAATGGCAAGGTTTTTGATCATAGACCATAATATCCTGTGCAAGGCCAAATTGTGCAGTTCTTTGAGGGATAAAAATTCGGTCCTGAAACGGAGAGCCCAAACTTGAAACTTGAAATTATGATTTAACTTTACGAAAGCTTCAACGTGAAAACATGAGTCACAACGAGGGCTATTTGCTGCAGCAGCAGAGTTAAGATTGTCTCAAGTTTTCTCTTTTAACGAAGTTGTGGGAAAGAAGGAATCAAGGTGTTTTAGTCTAATATATAATAAGAGGAATCTAGTAAGTGTCGGTTCCAACCGGAGCATTTGTGAAGCCAGGCTTACTCCCGGCCTTCGAGAAAGCTTTGGAGTTTCGATGGGAATGGGAGTCAAAAGCGTTGCTGAGACGGCAAAGTTGAAAATGCAGGCCGAATATCGGCCGACAGGAATGATAATAAGCAATGGATTTTCGCTGACCCCCACGGGATAAGCTGCACAGGTAGATTACAGGAACTGAGGAGCCTCTGGCTCCGGCCGTGGCGAGTCGTTATGTCTGCTCAAGGATACAATACTAAATAGGTTGCCGGATGAAGCTAGAGGGAGATGCCTTCACAGGATCCAGGGGCTATTTAATGATCCGTAGAAGAAGGAGCCGTAGGAGCAAGATGCCTTTCAAGCCGAAAGGTGTCCAAACTCTCAGGCAAAAGCACCTCCGGCCGACGGACCTCTGGAGAGGCGCATTCTACTTTCGTAGGAGCGCCGCCGAAGGAGTAACCCGCCCGCTCTGCCGGCAGACGGGGAATCTCTCAGGCGACAGGACAGGGAAACGGGCAGCAAACTTTGCCCGTTTTTTTCTTAAGAACAATCAAGGAGGTGCTTGACATGACAGAAACCCACGGTGATGAACCAAAGAAGACTCCTCTATACGATGCTCATATTCGCGCCGGGGCAAGAATGATCGATTTTGGTGGCTGGATCATGCCGGTGTATTACCGAGGAATCGTCGAGGAGCATAAGAAAGTACGGCAAGATGCGGGTCTATTTGATCTCTGTCATATGGGAGAAGTTAAGGTATCCGGTTCACGGGCTCTCGAATTCCTGCAGAAGATTACCACCAATGATGTATCTACGCTAGTTGTAGGCCAAGCTCAGTACACATTACTTTGTTATCCTGATGGCGGAATAGTTGATGATATCTTGGTCTGCAAGACGGAGGACGGGTATTATCTTATCCTAAATGCTTCGAACGCTGCTAAGGACACAGAATGGCTCAGATCTCATGCAGAAGATGGTGTAGAGATAAGGGATGAGTCGTCTGAAACCGCTCTCCTAGCTATACAGGGGCCTGACTCAGCAGCTTTCCTTGCCCAATTGACCGAGGTGGATCTGGATAAAATCTACTACTACCAGTTCACTTCCGGGTGTGTGGCAGACGTTGATTGCTTGATATCTCGTACCGGATATACAGGCGAAGATGGGTTTGAGCTGTTTTTCGATCATGCTCATGCCGAGAAGTTATGGGATGCGCTGCTCTGTGTGGGTTCTAAGTATGGCATCGAACCTATCGGGCTCGGAGCTCGTGATACCCTACGTCTTGAGATGGGTTACTCCCTCTATGGGAATGAGCTGGATTCGAAGACCAATCCTCTGGAGGTTGGGCTAGGCTGGATTGTGTCCAAAACGAAAGGCGATTTTGTGGGGAAGGATTCTATTGAGCAGGTCAGGAAGGAAGGCATTTCCAGGCGGCTTACAGGGTTTAAGCTGCTTGAGCGTGGCGTCCCCAGGACAGGGTTCCAAATCGAAAAAGACGGTGAGGTAGTAGGTGCTGTAACAAGCGGTTCTCTGTCTCCGACGCTTGGTATCGGTATCGGTATGTGTTTTGTCCCTTCGGAGCTGGCCAAGCCGGGGAATCAGTTCCATGTCGTCATTAGGGGAAAGAAAATTCTTGCAGAATCTGTGAGACCTCCGTTCGTAGAGGCGAAGGCAAGAAAAGCTAAGTAAGAGTAGGATTATCGTGTATCATGGAACCGATGTTCCACGTGAAACAATGGATTGTCCCACTATTCTCACGGTTAGCGCCGGCCTTATGAGACAACATTAACGGTGTCAGAAGGAGAGAATCAATGGATTTAGGCTTCCAATAAGCCTTCAAGGTAAGGAGGAGAGATAACGTGTATCCCAAAGATCTGAAGTACACCGAACAGCATGAATGGGTGCGTGTGGAAGGAAACCAAGCGACTGTAGGCATTACCTATTTTGCCCAGGATCAACTTGGCGCAATTGTCGGAGTAGGCTTGCCTGATGAAGAGGCAAATGTGGAGAAGGGTTCAGAGCTTGCAGATCTCGATTCAATGAAGACTGCAGATCAGATTTTTGCGCCCGTAAGCGGAAAGATTGTGAAAGTCAATACAGCATTGGATACTCAGCCTGAACTGCTAAATGAGGATCCGTACGGCGAGGGATGGGTCGCTGTCATTGAGATGACTGACTTGAAGGAAATAGACCATCTGATATCTGCGGACGAATATGAAGCTCACGTCGCCAAGGAGGCTGGTGAGTGATGAACTACGTTCCCCATACAAGTGAGGACCGTAGTGAGATGCTAAAAAACATAGGTGTTTCCAGTATTGACGAGCTATTCTCGGACGTTCCTTCCCAAGTCAGGCCGGATCGCAAGCTAAACCTACCACCTGCGATGTCTGAATTCGATCTCATGAAGTACATGTCTGACCTTGCTGGAAAAAACACCACAACTGATCGTATGGTTTCATTCCTAGGTGCAGGTGTCTATGACCACTATGTACCTAGCGTTGTGAAACATATCATCTCACGGTCCGAGTTTTACACATCATATACTCCGTACCAAGCGGAAGTAAGTCAGGGAATGCTCCAGTCTATCTTCGAATATCAGACACTTATGTGCGAACTGACGGCTATGGATATCAGCAATGCCTCGCTATATGACGGCGCCACCGCGATTGCTGAAGCTGCAATGATGGCGAGCAGGTTGACTCGCAAACAAGAAGTGATCATTTCGCGAGCAGTGCATCCTGATTATCGCAGGACATTAAGAACATATGCACATAACCTAGAGCTGAATGTAACAGAGGTTCCTTTCAAAGACGGTGCAACTGATATCAAAGTGATACGAGATCTTGTTTCGGATAAGACGGCCTGTGTCATTCTGCAAAGCCCAAACTTCTTTGGGTGTATAGAAAACATGGCGCTTGTGGCAGAAGTGGCTCATGAGAAAAAGGCGCTCTTTGTCGCGTGTGTTGATCCGATATCTCTAGGTATCATAGCTCCTCCAGGTGAGTATGGTGCTGATATCGCGGTAGGTGAAGGCCAGGGTCTTGGAATTCCCATGGGCTTTGGCGGGCCACATCTGGGTTTCATGACCTGCCGTAAAGAGCATATGAGACAGATGCCTGGGCGAGTTGCCGGCGAGACCCATGACAATCAAGGACGTCGAGGATATCTCTTGACGCTTCAAGCCAGAGAGCAACATATTAGGCGAGATAGGGCGACATCAAACATCTGCTCAAATCAAGCACTTTGCGCTCTTGCTGCAACAGTATACTTGTCATGGCTAGGGAAACAAGGGATAAAGGAAGTTGCAGAGCAGTGCGTTGAGAAAGCACATTACGCATGTGAGAAGCTTTCTCAGATTCCCGGGTTTGAACGAAAGCACTCGGCACCCTTCTTTAAGGAATTCGCAGTGAAAACACCTGTCAAGCCGGAAAGGCTCTGCAAAGGCCTTCTCGAGGCCGACATTCTGGGTGGGCTGCCGCTTGGAAGGTTCTATTCTGACCTGTCCGATTCCATGTTAGTCGCAGTGACAGAGAAGCGAACCAAAGAAGAGATTGATGCACTATGTCGGGCATTGGAGGGATTAGTATGAGTATGCCACTGATTTTTGAAAAGAGTAAGCCTGGCCGTAAAGCCTATTCCTTGCCCGAACTCGATGTGCCGAAGAAAGAGAACCACGACTTGTTACCGGATTGGGCAATTCGAAAACAACATGCTTCTTTGCCTGAGGTAAGTGAGGTTGACCTGGTTCGTCACTATACCGAATTGTCCCGG
>DGZL01000149.1:23344-30571 GCA_002398515.1 Firmicutes bacterium UBA4981 | reverse complement strand
GAAACTTCGGGGTAGATCAAGGATTCTATCCTCTTGGGTCGTGTACGATGAAATATAACCCAAAGGTAAATGAAGATGTCGCAGCTCTTTCAGGATTCAACAACATTCATCCATATCAACCCGAAGAACTGGTTCAGGGCGCGCTGCAACTGATGTACGAATTCGGACGTGATCTGTGCGAAATCAGTGGAATGCACGAAGCTTCGCTTCAACCTGCTGCAGGGGCTCATGGCGAACTTACAGGGCTCATGCTAATAAGGGCATATCATGAGAGCCGTGGAGAAGGCAAAAAGAGAACTAAGGTGATAGTGCCTGACTCTGCTCACGGAACCAACCCTGCCAGTGCTGCATTTTGTGGATATCGAGTGGTTGAAGTAAAGTCAGATGAACGAGGGGGAGTTAATCTTGATTCCCTCCGCGAAGTTGTGTCTGACGATGTTGCAGCTCTCATGCTGACCAACCCCAATACGCTAGGCCTCTTCGATGAAAACGTTACTGAAATTGCACAAATCGTTCACGATGCCGGAGGACTTCTCTATTACGATGGCGCTAACATGAACGCGATAGTAGGTGTAGTACGGCCGGGAGACATGGGTTTTGACGTCCTCCACTACAATGTGCACAAAACCTTCTCTACACCGCACGGCGGCGGCGGCCCGGGTTGTGGGGCTATCGCAGTCAAAAAGATCCTGGCTCCGTTTCTCCCTGTGCCGGTTGTTGAAAAACAGGGTGATCGATACACCCTAAATTGCGACAGACCTCACTCTATTGGCACGGTGAAAGGGTTCTACGGCAATTTCAATGTCATGGTAAAGGGATTTGCATATATTAGGTCCCTTGGAGCTGAAGGATTGCGTAAAGTAGCGGAGACCGCGGTTCTTAACGCGAACTACATCATGAGAAGGCTTGAGAAATACTATCACTTGCCGTATGATCGTCACTGCAAACACGAATTTGTCATTGACGCGTCTCGCCAGCTTGAATACGGGGTGCACACTAATGATATTGCTAAAGCCCTTCTTGATCTGGGATTCCACGCTCCGACGGTATACTTCCCCCTTATTGTCAGGGAAGCCATGATGATTGAACCTACGGAGACGGAATCAAAGGAAACCCTTGATGCTTTCATCGAGGCCATGATTGAAATAGCGCAGCTTGCTGAAACCTCACCTGAGAAGCTACAGACAGCGCCACACAATACAGTTGTCGGTAGGCTGGATGATGTTACTGCTGCGAGGCGACCCATATTGCGTTGGACTCCGCCTGAGGAGTAGATGATTCTATAGAGCTGTAATCAGTATTACTTTAACTACAAGAGTAAACACTTTGATGTTGAGGGTTACCTGCGCTTTCAGCTGCGGATGACATTGCGGTCAACAGCGCAGGTAACCCTGCTGACTCAAGAAACATGGCAGAGGCAGAAGCCTCCGCATTCACGGCAAATGCAGAGGCTTTTACATGGCAGGCAGAGGGGCAGAGGCCGTCCGTATTCCTGGCAAATGTAGAAGTCTTTACATTCCGGGCAGAAGAAAAACCGGCACGTGCTTGTAGAGGCAGAAGTCGTCATATGCCTGGCAAATGTATGAGTCTTTACATGCCTGGCAGAGGAAGAATCCATCATATACCGGATAACGGAAGAATCCGGCATGTGCCGGGTAGATGCAGAACATGCATGACTGATTGGGTAATGCACATTGAACGCCCGGCATAAATAGGGAGAACCGCTGATGAGTAGATCAAAGCCCCATGTGAAAGTTGATATAAAGTCATTTGCAGCCCAGCCGTTAGAGAGTCTGATGAAATCTGCATGGGATACCCGTGTTAGTAACTTCGGGTCAGACATTAATTGGGTAAACCCAATTCGCACTGCAGTTCTGAGCGTTACCGGAACGACATGCGCCCTTAAGTGCGCTCATTGTGGGGGAAAGTATCTTAGGCATATGCTTCCCATTGAACGCCGGGGCGAGCTCGATTCGTCTCAGATTTCCAGCTGTCTTGTGAGCGGTGGATGCGATTCTTTAGGTAAAGTTCCGGTAGAGCGGTATATCCATCTACTTCCCGAACTTTCGTCAAAATGGCGACTCAACATGCACCTTGGCTTGACCTCTGAAGAGGTGATAAGTAACATTGCTCCTTTCTGCCAAGTGGTGTCATTCGATTTTCTGGTTGATGACGACACTATCCGGGACGTCTACGGCTTTCCAGCCTCCGGGAAGGACTTTCTTCGGACATATTGTATGCTAAGACAGCACGTGAAAGTAATCCCTCATATCTGTATTGGCTTGCATGGCGGACAGATTTCAGGAGAACTCGATGCACTTCATGCCTTAACCGAAATTGGGGCTGACGCTATTGTCTTTATTGTATTCATTCCTACATCGGGGACTCTCTATGAAAACTGCACGCCTCCACCGGTTGAAAGCGTGGCTCGCATAATTGCCACTGCAAGGTGCCTATTTCCTCGGACACCGATTTACCTCGGATGTATGCGTCCTCATGGTCGGTACAGACATGTGCTGGATCCTATGGCAATACGAGCAGGCGTGAACCGAATAGTAGTGCCGGCACAGCAAGGGCGAGCGGAGGCTTCAAAGTTGGGACTTAATGCATCATGGATAGAGGAGTGCTGTGCGCTGTGAATGACAACCGAACGATAAGGGTATCTGTAGGCACAGCGGCAGCCTTAGGGCTGGCAAATGTGCGTTGTGATATTCTTCCCAGCACTGCCTATTTGATGACTCGCGGAGGATGTGTATCGCGATGCGCATTTTGTGCTCAGGCCAGATCCAGCAACAGCTCGGAAGCCCTCCTCTCCAGGGTGAGTTGGCCTGAATTCTCTACCGAGCGGGTTCTTGACGCTCTTGCCCGAGGTAACTCCATCCTGAAACGAGTGTGTGTCCAGGTGACTTCTACATCTACCGCACGAAGGACCACCAAAGAATTAGTCAGCGATATGCTAAAGGTTAGACAGACGTACGGATTCACTTACCAGATATCGCTGTCGTACCACCCTTCGTCTGTTTCTGATGTAGAGAGCCTATTCTCATTAGGAGCAGATAGGATAGGAATCGCGTTAGACGCTGCGACTCAGCGCATACATGAAAGAACGAAAGCGGGATCCGGATCCTGGGCGGGTACTCTGAGACTCCTTGAAGAATCTTCTACCTGTTTCCCGGGGAGAATCAGCACCCACCTGATAGTCGGGCTTGGAGAGACAGAGGAAGAACTGGTCAGCATAATGCAGCATCTGAAAGACCTTGGGATAACGATAGGGCTTTTTGCGTTTACACCTGTAAAGGGGACACCAATGGAGTGTGTTCCTCAGCCACAACTGGACACGTACCGCAGGGTGCAAATAGCCAGGCATCTGATTACCGGCGGGTATGTAACCGCTCAGGACTTCACTTATGTTGACGGACGCATCTTTGATGTTGGTTTGGCTCATGAAACCGTTAGGAAACTAATAAGTGACGGTACCCCATTTGAGACCTCAGGCTGTCCGGGTTGTAATAGGCCATACTATAATGAACGTCCGGGAGGAGTCACGTTCAATTACCCAAGGTCGTTGACAGAAGCAGAGATTCGGAATTGCCTGCTCGAAGCGAAGCTTAAGTGTGTGGATCCTGCTTAAGTGCGCGGATCCGGCTTGACTACGTGGAACAATAGAATCAATTGCTTTTTGCCCATGAACGAAGAACCAAGCGCCCAGGGAACTGTGGAAAGGTTTTGAATGACAATAGCGGAGTAGAGCCGGGTGGAAGTAAAGCTAGGTGGGAGAGGAAAATCAATGAAGTGGAGACTGCTTCGTACAGGACATAATTCCGGTGTCTGGAACATGGCTGTGGACGAGGCTATAATGATTCATGTAGCGAAGAAGGTAGTTCCCCCTACCTTCAGACTGTACGGCTGGGTACCGCCTGCCCTGTCCCTTGGCCGGCTGCAATCCTTTGAGAGGGACGTGGATCCTGACAGCTGCAGGAGTCTGGGGGTGGATGTCGTGCGACGTCCCACAGGAGGAAGAGCGGTCCTTCATGATAATGAGGTTACTTATAGCTTCATAATCAGTGAGGACGATCCTCTACTCCCTCCGGATCTTCGAGATTCATTTTATTTGGCTACAGAGGGGATAGTGAAAGGACTGGCTCTCCTTGGAATAGAAGCTGAAATTCAAGGTAGGCAAGGGGCGGGAAGTCTGGCTGATGCTTATCGAAGGGAATTACAAGGCCGGCGCGCGCCGGATCAGAGTGTTCAGTCCGGGGCGTGTTTTGATTCGCCTTCATGGTATGAAGTAGTCGCAGGCAGTAAGAAGCTGGTGGGTAGTGCACAGGCTCGGTTGAAAGGAGTGTTCCTTCAGCACGGGTCTGTTCTTATCACATTAGGTGCAGATAAAGTATGCCGGGTCTTGCGGTATGATGATCCTGATGCCAGGGATCAGGCTTCGACGCAGCTTCTGGAACATGCTACTTCAATAGAAGCCATCCTAGGACGTTCCGTAAGCTTCAGAGAAGTAGAAGAAGCTGTCATTTCCGGTATGCAGAACCATATTAGTCCTATAGAACTTGTTGAGGGTCAATTACTTCCTGAGGAATTGTCATCTGCAAAGGATTTGATCGCCCAGAAGTACGGGGCGGACACTTGGACGAAGCGTCGATAGATAGCGTGCCTGGAGATGTAAACTTGGGAGAGAACGGAACCTGGGAGAGAACGAAATAAAAGTGCTTAGGGGGCGTCCTTATTGATGTTGGAACCGAAATGCGGCGGGAGCGGGTTAGAGAGGCTAAAGGCGGACTCGCGTCTAATTCTTGACAGCGCGCTGGATGCCGTAGATCCTTACAAAGCTGTGCATTCTCATGTGACCAGAGAAGGGCGCTTCCTCAACGTAGGCTCCCATAGATATGACCTACAAGAGGTAGAGAGAGTAATCGTCGTCGGTGCCGGAAAAGCCAGCGCCAGGATGGCAGTGGCTATCGAAGAGATTCTGGGAGACTTGATTAGTGACGGACTGATCAACGTTAAGTACGGTCACGGAGAACCCTTGAGGAAGATAACAGTATGGGAGGCAGGCCACCCTGTGCCTGACCAATCCGGTATAGAGGGTTCTCGTAGGCTGCTTACTCTCGTGAAGGACGCAAAGGAGCGCGATCTTGTAATATGCCTCATCTCCGGAGGGGGCTCCAGTCTATTGCCGCAACCCACTTCCGGGATAGACCTTCTATCGAAACAAGAAACTACACGGGCGCTTCTTGAAAGCGGAGCGACGATTCACCAAGTCAACGCAGTACGAAAACACATTTCCGATGTTAAAGGCGGTAGACTTGCACAAGCTGCAGCGCCTGCCCGCGTAGTATCTCTCCTTCTGTCAGATGTCATTGGAGATGATTTGGATGTAATCTCGTCAGGACCCACCGTCCCTGACACAACAACGTTTGCTACTGCTCTCGATGTGCTGGCCCGGTACGATTTGACGGGACGTGTTCCTGCCAACGTGCTCAGTCACTTACAAGCAGGCGCAAGGGGTGAAAACCCTGAGACTCCCAAGCCCGGTGACGCAGTTTTTGAGAATGTAGTCAATGTAATCATTGCAAATAACGCAGGCGCAATCAACGCTGCTGCGGAAAAAGCCGGTTTTCTGGGATACAAGCCACTGGTGCTATCTTCATTCGTCCAAGGAGAGGCAAGAGAGGTTGCGCGGGTCATGGCAGCAATTGCCCGTGAGATATCTGTGACCGGAAGGCCAATCGCAAGGCCTGCCTGTGTCATAGCAGGCGGGGAAACCACAGTGACCCTGAAAGGTAAAGGCACCGGTGGACGTAATCAGGAGCTTGCCCTTCAAGCATCACTGGACATTGAAAACATTGACAACATTCTTATCTTGGCTGCAGGCACTGACGGAACCGACGGTCCAACTGATGCGGCAGGTGCCATGGCTTCAGGTAACACGCTTACAGTCGCAAGGGAACTGGGTTTGTCTGCAAGAGACTATCTCAGCAATAACGACTCCTATCACTTCTTCCAAGCAATAGGGGATCTTGTTGTGACGGGACCTACAGGCACAAATGTAATGGACATTATCCTTATACTGGCGGGGCAGTGATATCCTCATCCGAAGACTTCGTTTCCTTCCTTGGACTGTTGTATGCCGATAATTCTCATCTGCAATGCGGCAGCTCCCAATCGGCTGCTGACAATAGTCTCATCCCTGCAACTTCAGCATAGTGCATATTGCGTCAATATCTGGTTATTCTATATTTAGTATCCAGCGAATTCTGACTGCAGGGGGTGAAAGCAGGTGGGTGACTGGCTTCGCCATATAGTAAGGTTTGTTGTGTCAGCTTTGGTGCTTATGTTCATTGGGCTTATCGTGCCGGGTTTCAGTACGCTCAGCTTCTGGAATGCTCTGTTAGCAGCCTTGGTCATAGCAGGCATTGGTTACCTGATTGAAGCTGCAATCGGGAGAAATGTCTCTCCATTCGGCAGGGGGATTGTGGGATTTCTGGTGTCGGCTGCTGTTATCTACGTTACACAGTTTATCGTGCCAACGCTGAGAGTTACGCTTTTGGGAGCCTTGATCGCTGCGTTTATCATTGGGCTCATTGACATGTTCATTCCCACCACTTTGCGATAGAGGCGTTTATCCGATCTGTAGCTGATTTCAATAACCACAGTTTGGACTCCCCGCCCGTCTGGACGGGGAATTCGCTTTTCATCCCACGCATTCGCCCCTCATCCGGCGTATTCATTTTTTCCCGTCTATAAGCGACTCTTATCCTATGAAGATGTCCTGGAATCTTTGCATTCCAAGAATAGCTTCTCGGGAACCAATTGCATTTGCTCCCGGAACCATTAGAATATAATTAGGGGTAGTAAAGCCTGCAATTATCTCCGCCATGGAAATGCTGCGCAATGCGTGTGAGGACAGCCTTAACAGTTCTACTGCCACCAAGACATAAACGGAAATCGTATACAGACTATCGGAAGGAAAAGCCGATTGGTAGATTGAGTTAGGAGGTTATCAGTCTTGGAGGATATTATTGCATCCATAATGGACGTACAGGAAGCCAGTGAAGGCGCTATTGGTAACGCGTTTTCTCTACTCGTGAGCGTCAGCGGAGTACTGATACGTATAGCTTTGACGCTGCTAATAGCCTATTTTGTTACCAAAGCTGCGAATTCTGCTATTGATGGAATCATCGTAAAACGCAGGCCCGAGCATTCTCAGTTGTTTGA
>DGZL01000149.1:7963-23078 GCA_002398515.1 Firmicutes bacterium UBA4981 | reverse complement strand
GTCTACGCCTTTGCGATAATAGCTGTCCTTCGGCAGATTGGCATTGATACCACCGGCTTACTTGCAGGTGCCGGACTGGCAGGCTTAGCAATTGGGTTTGGCGCTCAGAATCTGGTTCGAGATATCATAAACGGATTTTTTATCTTGTTCGAAGACCACTTTGCCGTAGGCGATTATGTAAGTATCGGTGACGTATCGGGAATCGTTGAAAGTCTTGGCCTCAGGGTCACACGGGTAAGGGGTTTTGGTGGCGAGTTACATATTATTCCCAACGGACAAGTGGAGAAAATCGTGAACCATATGGGATCTTCAATGAGAGTATTGTTTGGCGTAATTGTCGGCTATGGGGCTGATATTGATCATGTGATTCGGGTCCTAAACCAAGATTTCGAAAACGCGAAGAGGGAAATTCCTGATATTGTAGAAGGTCCAACAGTGCTTGGCGTAAATGAGTTAGGTGACTCAGGAGTAGAGCTTCGCATACTTGCCAGGGCCAAGCCAATGCAGCAATGGAACGTAGAGAGGACTCTAAAGAAGCGCGTAAAGGATGTCTTTGATCGGGAAGGGATAGTAATTCCCTATAGACACATGCAAGTTCTAGTGAGCAGGGAAGAACACACCCTGAAGGAATACGATACTTTCGGAGCGCAGGAGGAGCAGTAATTGAAATTCTACCTAGGCGACATTGTGCGGTTACGAAAAGCACACCCTTGCGGGTCGACAGAGTGGGAAGTCATGAGGGTAGGGGCGGATTTTCGCATCAAGTGCCTTGGATGTGGGAGAGTTTTGCTGATAAGCAGGTCAAAGTTTGAGAAGAGTGTAAAACAAGTAGTATCTCGCTCCGGAGGTGAAGAATAGTGGTCCGAGTAGGTATTGTGGGGCTGCCCAATGCAGGTAAGTCTACTTTATTCAATGCGCTTACTCGGGCCGGCGCCGAGGTAGCCAACTATCCGTTTACAACAATTGAACCTAATGTGGGGGTTGTTGCCGTACCCGACAAGAGGCTTCAGCATCTCGGGGAACTTACAAAGCCAAAGAAACTCACGCCGACAACAATGGAGTTTGTGGATATCGCAGGTCTCGTCAAAGGCGCCAGCAGAGGAGAAGGTCTCGGCAACCGTTTCTTAGGACACATACGCGAGGTCGATGCCATTGCTCACGTTGTACGCTGTTTTCCTGATCCGGACGTATCTCATGTCAGCGGGTCTTTCGATCCAATCAGCGATATGGAGGTAATCGAACTCGAATTAGTTTTGGCTGACTTGGAGACTGTAGAGAAAAGACTTGAGAAGACTATAAGGATGCAAAAAGGCGGTAATGTACGGTACAAGGAAGAGGCTTTACTACTGGAGAGCCTTAGAGACGGTCTTCTGCAAGGTAAGCCCGGAAGAGAGGTTTTTACCTCAGATGAAGACAGGCTGGCTGTGAGAGACCTTTTTCTTCTGACAATGAAGCCTGTTGTCTATGTGGCAAATATAGGAGAAAGGGACTTGGAGGGAGACTCAGAACACGTAATAGCAATGGCGGAATGGGCTCTATCGAGAGGATACAATGTTCCTGTGACTGCCATTTCGGCTAAGCTTGAGTCAGAGCTTGCGGAGCTGGATTCTAAAGACGCTGCTGAGTTTCTCGAGGAACTGGGAATTCAGTCGTCAGCTCTTGATAGAATCATTCTCGCGTCATATAAAGCCCTTGATCTGGTAACCTTCTATACAACGAAGGGAGACGAAACAAGGGCATGGACTGTGAAACAAGAGACAGCTGCGCCGCAAGCTGCAGGTGTCATCCATTCCGATATGGAGCAAGGCTTCATTAAGGCAGAAGTCATTGATTATGAGAGTCTTATGAGGATAGGTTCATTGGCGGGAGCGCGGGACAAGGGATTGGTGAGACAAGAAGGACGAGACTACCTAGTTAAGGACGGAGATGTAATCCTATTTCGCTTTAGTGAGCCTTCAAGGAAGTGATGGTTGCGTATCATCCTTGAAAACCATCTATATGGCTGAGTTGCTCTCCTGTTCTATCCGTATGATTTTTGAAGTAATGCCTTTTGCAGTACTCTCACATAATGATTTCGCACAATGGTTTTCACACAATACTTTCGGGCAATACTTGTAGTTCTTTTGTGTAATTGTCATCTCGGTATGCTGATGCTATAATAGGGACGCTGTACATTAGGAATACAGGTGTATAATATAGGTGTATAAGATCCCTGCTCCACACAGGATGTGGGGCCATAAGTCCGGAGGGAGGTGTCCAAGATGCGGGATTACGAGACTATGTTTATCCTAAGACCTGACCTGGAGGAAGAGGCTGTAGAGGCAGTCACGACAAGGTTCCAGGGGCTCATAACTGACGGAGGCGGCACTGTTGCAGGTGTCAATAAGTGGGGAAAGCGCCGCCTTGCTTATGAGATTCAAGGTTATGGAGAAGGCGTGTACGTAATCATGGAATTCTCCGCTGAAGCCGATATCGCACGAGAGCTTGAGCGAGTTTTCAAGATTACGGACGAAGTGATACGATATCTTTTGATCAAGAAAGACTAGAAACCGAGTCTTAGGTAAGAGCACGAGAATAGGTGGTGCTATGACGTGAACAGAATTGTGCTCGTAGGGAGGCTTGCGCAGGAACCTGAACTCCGCTATACCCAGACAGGTATTGCTGTTGCCACTTTCGCTATTGCAGTAAACCGTCCTTTCTTGAATCAGCAAGGTCAGAGAGAAGCTGATTTCATCGACATTGTGGTATGGCGAAACCAAGCAGAAAACTGCGCGAACTATCTTTCCAAGGGTAGGCTTGTCGGCGTTGACGGTAGACTCCAAATTAGATCTTATGAGACTGCCGAGGGTCAGAGGAGACGTAAAGCTGAAGTAATTGCTGATCGAGTCGAATTCCTCGATCGGGCGAGAGACACAGGTGAAGGAAGTGAAGACACAGGTCAGCAACCTGTAGGGGATGACAGTGGCTTCCCGGACGATGTGCCATTCTAAGGCACCGATTCACGTTTGTCACTTCTCGTAGCAAATCTTTAGGAGGAAAGACTGTGAGAAGAGAAAGAGGCCGCAGAAGCAGAAAACGCGTATGTGGATTCTGTGTAGATAAAATCGAAGGCGTGGATTACAAGGATGTGGCTAGGCTTAGGCGCTATATAACAGAGCGAGGCAAGATTGTTCCACGGCGGATATCCGGCAATTGTGCGAGACACCAAAGACAGGTCACTCTTGCGATCAAGAGAGCGCGTACAGTTGCCCTGCTTCCGTTCACTGCTGAATAGCCTAATTGACCATACTTAGAGCAGTAGTATTTTCTGGGGGCTACCGGACAGGTGGCCCCTTTTCAGTAATAAACCCTGTAATGCCAATAGAGGCATCAATTGTTTCAATGGACTGTGAAGGAGAACCCAAAAGAATCGGAGAATAAGTGAGTTATGAACTGACGTGACCATGAAAGCTCCGCTTAGGGAGGGGGCAGGGAACTATATGGCTTTCCACGGGAGTGTCGGAAGCACGGACAAGGAAGTAGTATCTAGGGTTGATATTGCCCGTAATATCAAGACAATTGAGTGGTTGAAGACCGAACTTATCGCGGGCATATCTTCGCTTTTCAAAGGTATGCTCAAGAATAGTGACGAGCTCATCGCGGATTCCCTTGCTAACATCGTGGTAGGATGTTATCTTCTAGGTAAGCGGCTGGGCCTTCCCTATGGCGCCCTTGACGAGAAAATCGGTGAGAAAGTCAAAGCAAATCTTGAGCAGGGTCATGAGATTGAAGCATGGTACGGCGATTTTTCCTTGCTTAAGAGGTATCTAACCGGGAGGAAGACTTGAGATAAATGACTCGTTCTGATAACACCAGAATACTTGTGGAAAGCGCTCTTTTGGTTGCCATATCCACACTATTTTGCGTTCTTGATGCTTATATACCTGTATTTGCCCTTGTTTATCCTCTTCCCATTGTGATTCTTGTAGTAAGAAGGGGGCTGCGTGCCGGGGTCTGGGCAACTGTTGTTACAATTGCGGCTACCAGCATGTTTGTAGGGCCGTTTCAGGGACTCTTGGTCTTTACAAAAGTAGGGATTATTGGAATTGCCCTTGCTCAGTGTATTCGCAGTCAATTTTCACCTGTAAAGACCTTGGCGATCACTGCCGTAGCAGTGGCTGTTTCCATGATTTTTACCGTCGGAGTCAACTTGCTCATCGGCGGTTTCGGTATTGAAGAAACATGGGAACTGATGCAAAAGAGTATGGATTCCGCTATCGAGTTTTATCGACGCATAGGCATTGCCGAATCAGAAATATCCAGAATGGAGACTTACCTGTCACAGATTACGGAGGCTGCAAAAATTGTTCTCCCTGCCTCGCTGTTAATGGTAGTAGTGACAGTCGCAGGTTTCAATTACTTAGTGGCCAGGCTTATCCTGGGCAAGCTTGGCTATAAAATGGTAGAACTTAAACCTTTTTCAAAATGGAGATTATCTTGGCATTATGGGTGGGGTTATGTCGCCGGCCTTATTCTGGCATCTATTGGACAGGTTGCCGCTGTTCCTCTAGTTTCTAATATTGGAACCAACGTAATCTCAGTATTCGGCATGATTTTCTTGGTTCAAGGCGTAGCCGTCGCCTGGTATTTTTTTGATAAGTATAAATTGCTTCCTATTGCAAAATGGCTGATTATGATCTTTATTGTCCTAAATCCGACTCTTCTCCAAATATTGTCATGGGCCGGAGTACTTGACGCGTGGTTGGATTTTCGTAAACTGTCTTCATAGAGTAAGGGGTGGGGGTATGGAAGTCATTCTCATAAAGGATGTCAAAGGACTTGGTAACGAAGGAGAGGTAGTTAAGGTAGCAGATGGATACGCGCGAAACTACCTTATACCCAAAGGCCTTGCCTTGCCGGCAACCAAGGCGAACCTGCGCATTCTGAAGGCCAAGAAGGAGACCATGGAATCGAAAGCTCAGAAAGAGCTTGCTGCGGCCGAAAAGATGGCTAAGCAGTTGGAGCATTCAGGAATTACCATCCGCTGCAAAGCAGGTGAAGGCGGCAAATTGTTCGGGTCGGTGACTGCTAAGGATGTTGCTGACGCTGTAGAGAGAGCATTAGGGATTGTTATAGATAAAAGACGAATTGAACTGGTAGAGCCCATTAAGGCAGTTGGTTCGTATACTGTTCCTGTAAAGCTTCACTCGGAGGTCTCTACTAGAATATCGGTAGAAGTGGAGTCACAACCAGAAGGAGATCTGTAGTAATGGGAAGTAATGTTGGGGAACTCTCAAAGACATATGAAGCTGACGGAGACTTATCAGGCTATCCGGATATAGGTCTTCGTAGCCCTGATGGCTCAGACAAGCTGGAACGCCAGCTATCGGCTTTACTCGAGGTTCTGGCCCACATATACGGTGCTGATAAGTTAGTCCTTAAGGCAGGCAAGTTGGAGGCATTAGGACTTCTGAAATCTCAGAGCCTCGAGGATAAGGTCATTGCGCTTCAACGTATCGTTTTCGAAGATCCGACCCTTGATGAACTACCGGAAGGCAAGGACATTACGATCGTCATTGGGGAAATCGAGAACGAAGTCGCTGAGATCCTGGCCAGGCGAGAGGTGGAAGACAGGCTGGAGCGGCGAGTAGTTGAAAGGATGCAGAAGAAGCACGAAGAGTATGTTCGAGAAGTAAAGATGCAGATGATAAAGGAAGACGGGGTAGCTGATAACGCTCACACATTGAAGAAATACGCAGAGCTGGAGAAACTGGAGCGAAGGAAGCTGTCTAAATCCGCCCTTGAGTTGCTGCGTCCCAAAGGGTTGTCAGAGGTTATCGGGCAGGATCGTGCCATCCGGTCCCTTCTTTCGAAGCTGGCTTCGCCTTTCCCTCAGCATGTAATACTGTATGGTCCTCCAGGTGTCGGAAAGACCACTGTCGCCAGGCTCGTCCTGGAAGAAGCGCGCAAGCTCAAGTTTACGCCTTTTGAGAAGTCAGCGAAATTCGTAGAGGTTGACGGGACTACATTAAGATGGGATCCCAGAGAGGTAACCAATCCCCTTCTAGGCTCTGTACATGATCCAATATACCAGGGGGCTAAGAGGGATCTGGCCGAAAGCGGCATACCCGAGCCTAAGTTGGGCCTTGTCACAGAAGCCCACGGGGGAGTCCTTTTCATTGATGAAATAGGAGAGATGGATCCTATCCTCCTGAGCAAGCTACTGAAAGTGCTGGAAGACAAGCGTGTGCACTTTGATTCCTCATACTATGATCCCATGGATCCGCATGTGCCGAAGTATATAAAGAAGCTGTTTGAAACAGGTGCACCTGCAGATTTTATCCTGATTGCCGCGACCACAAAAGATCCGTCGGTGATAAACCCAGCATTGAGATCCCGCATGGCCGAAGTCTATTTTGAGCCATTGACCTGCGGGCATATTGCGCAAATTGTCAAAGAAGCATCTGAAAGGATGAAGGTACGCCTCGATTCAAACGTGCCTGAGATTATCAGTGACTACACAATTGAAGGAAGGAAAGCAGTGGCGATCCTCGCTGATGCCATCGGGCTTGCTCTCTATCAGGCCGGAGGAAAGACAAAAAGGCCTAAGGTGACGAAAGATCATGTCCTGGAAGTTGTTCGTTCAGCGCGAATGTCCCCGCAAGTGCTTGTCAAAGCTGAAGACCGCGCAGAAGTAGGGAGAATTCTAGGGCTCGGAGTAAGTGACTTCGTAGGAAGTGTCATTGAGATAGAGGCGATCGCATTCCCTGCCAGGGAGCCTGGTAAAGGCAGGATTAGGTTTAATGATACAGCAGGTAGCATGGCAAAGGACTCGGTTTTCAATGCTGCCTCAGTATTGCGCAAGATTACAGGTAAAGACCTGACCGACTATGACGTCCACGTAAACGTCATTGGCGGCGGGCTCATAGATGGTCCTTCGGCAGGCAGCGCTGTGGCGATTGCAATCCTAAGTGCGGTTACCTCAAGGCCTATCAAACAGAATATTGCGGTTACCGGCGAAATCTCCATACAGGGGAAGGTAAAAAGCGTCGGTGGAATTATGGAGAAGATATACGGCGCCAGGCAGGCCGGCGTTAAGACAGTAATAATACCTCGTGAGAATGCCATGGACAGTCCTCCGGATCTCAGAGGAATTCAGGTGGCCACTGTTGAACATATTGAAGAGCTTTTCCCACATGTGTTTGAAGACGAAGGATCTTTTTCTGTTTCCGCAGGCTAGAGATACATGTATCCATCCGCGAATGCGATGATTCCAGGATTTCCAAGCAAGCATTCAGGGAATAATACTTGTTGGGAAAAACAGCATGACATGCCTCATTATGCCTTCAGAGTGTATATTCAATAGAAACGAAGCTCTGGAATCAGCCTCACCGTAACCAAAGATCTAATTAGAAAAGGGGTGAAGGATATGGAGGCAGCATTTGACCTCAGCCGGGTGCCGCCGCAAAATACAGAAGCGGAGCAAGCAACACTCGGCTCAATGCTCCTTGACAGTGACGCTATTACAAAAGCCCTAGATATCCTTTCGCCTGGGGACTTTTACAAGGATACCCACAGGATTATTTTTGATACCATTGTCTTTATGTACGAAAAAGGAGAGCCTATTGACCTAGTCACTGTTACAGAGCAATTGCGCCGACGCGACGCGCTTGATCTCGTAGGGGGTATTCCATACATAGCGTCATTGGCGAGTATTGTTCCTACTGCGGCGAACATCCAGTATTACGCTGGGATAGTGAAGGAAAAGGCTATATACAGAGCCCTGGTCAAAGTCGGGACAAGCATTGCCGCCTTGGGGTATGAAGGCGCTGAAGACGTGGACTTGGCTTTGGATCAATCGGAGCAGTTGATATTCTCTCTCTCGCAGCAAAGAAGCACTGACGGCGTGGCAGATATCAAAGTAGTCCTCATGGACACCTTCGAACGCATTGAGAGCCTCTATGAGACCAAGGGAAGGGGAACCGGAGTTCCTACAGGGTTCAAGGACCTAGATGTAATGCTAACCGGCCTTCAACCATCAGATCTTATTATAATCGCAGCAAGACCGTCTATGGGCAAGACCAGCCTTGCGCTTAATATGGCATCACACGTGTCGTTGAATGAGAATTTGCCCGTAATAATCTTCAGCCTTGAAATGTCCAGAGAGCAGCTGGCAATGCGCCTTCTTTCTGCTGAAGCAAGAGTGGACGGCCAGAGGCTACGAAGGGGTCAACTGGCAGACGAAGACTGGCAACGACTCTCTTACGGGTTGGGTAGGCTCAGTGAAGCCCCGCTTTACATAGACGACAGCCCCACACTTACAGCGTTGGATATTAGGGCAAGATCCCGCAGGTTGAAATCAGAAAGTGGCCTTGGCCTCATAGTAATCGATTATCTACAACTTGTTCAGGGCAGAGCACGAAGTGAGAACAGGCAGCAAGAAATCGCTGAAATCACAAGGTCACTCAAAGCCCTCGCCAGGGAACTGCGGGTACCAGTTGTAGCTCTGGCACAGCTTAGCAGGGCTGTTGAGACCGCTTCAGAGCGTAGACCGCTTCTTAGTCATCTAAAGGAAAGCGGAGAGATTGAGACTGCAGCTGATGTCGTGGCTTTCATTTATCGTGAAGATTACTATAACCAAAATACCCAGAAGAAGAATGTGGCTGAGATAATTGTGGCCAAGCAGCGTAACGGCCCTACCGGTTCAGTTGAGTTGATGTGGCGTAAAGAATTCACTCGATTTGAGAATCTGGAGCGGTATCAGAAGCCGTCCTAACGTCTTCCCTCATTTCATAGGCGGGGAAGATGGCAGGGCCTATGGAAATAAATCAACGGGCAAACCGATGCAGCCCTGCGTTTGTTGCTATTCTCACAGCTTGCCTGTGTTCACGAGAGGTAATACGCCGATTCAGAGGAGGATGTTCTCCGGCGCGGTACTGAGGCCGGTATTGGTCCATGATATTGATGTAAGTATCCCGGGAAATCTCCTCTGCGATAAACTCCATGATTTCGGAAGTCCCGGCGAGTCCCTCAGGCAGCACCAAGTGGCGAACGAGAAGGCCTCGTCGGGCTATCCCGTTTTCATCAATCATAAGGTCTCCAACCTGTCTATGCATCTCTTTAAGCGCTGACTTCACCACAGAGGGATAGTCTTTTGCCCGCGAAAAGCGAAGCGCGGATTCAGCGTGGGCATACTTGACATCAGGCATGTATATGTCTACTATTCCGTCGAGGATTTCAAGTGTCGCCAGTGACTCGTACCCCCCGCAGTTGTATACCAAAGGGATTCGCAATCCCCTTTCGCATGCGGCTATTAGAGCTGTGAGTATTTGTGGCACATATATGTCCACATAGATCGCAGACGCTAAGTCTCGCCCATGCAGCCGTTTGCCTCTTTCTGAGTACACCTGTTTTCCAAAGAGACCTGTACGAACCTACATGTTTCATGAGGAATACCTACTTGCTAAGAAAGTACGATAAGGTAAGACTCGGCTTCTCTTATCAAGTCTAGTATACCATCTCTTTATTTGTGAGCATTCTTACGTAGTAGGAGAGGGACAAAGCCTCAAAGCTAAAGGCGTCTATACGCTTTATGTGTTCAGGCAGAGACAGTGTCTTTTGCCGGGCAGGATTTTGCAGTCCTTTGGCATATACTTTCAATCGGGGGTGACATGTGATGGAAGATACACGTCGCGACATAGGTAAGGACGCGGTGACCTATTTTGAGGAAGGGTTTAACTGTGCTGAGTCAGTTGCCAAAGCGCTTTGTGAGGCACTGGGGCTGGAGGGACGCACCGCTGTTAAGACAGCAACTCCGTTTGGCGGCGGCGTAGCCGGTAAAGGGTATCTGTGTGGCGCAGTCAGCGGTGCCATGATTGCTCTGGGACTCAGCAAGGGTCGCGTGACTTCTAAAGAAGACAAAGGCCCTTGTAATAAGGTAGCCGAAAGGTTTGTCCACGATTTTCTCAATGAGTTTTCCAGTGTTTCCTGTAGGGATATTATTGGTGTCGATCTTAACAGCGCAGAGGGCCGCAAAAAGCATAAGGAGCATCTCCGTGACGAGAAGTGTTGTCCCGTTGTGAGGTTTGCTGCAGAGAGGATGCACAACCTGATAGAATCCTCGAGCTGAGCCCTCTATTGGATACAAATGTTGCCAGGTGAACCGCAACTGCCGGGGTCTTGAGGCCTTTGGGAGGAAAATCTTAGTAAAACATGGAAGGCACCTTCAGGTGACGGATTGTGGGTAGATCCAGACTGTGTACATCCGGATTGTGTGTACACAAAAATGGAGCGGATGACGGGATTCGAACCCGCGCTCCTCGGCTTGGGAAGCCGATGCTCTACCACTGAGCCACATCCGCTCGTCAAGGTATTCATGTGCAAACTGGTGGTCGCTGCTGGACTCGAACCAGCGACCTCTACGATGTGAGCGTAGCGCTCTAACCGGCTGAGCTAAGCGACCATCATAACCTTACCGAACTTCACATAATGCATACTCATTATAGTATTTCAAGCCTCAAAAGGCAAGTGCGGGGAAATCAAAAACAAAAACATGGCGCTCCCAGCGGAATTCGAATCCGCGCCGCCGCCTTGAAAGGGCGGTGTCCTAGGCCACTAGACGATGGGAGCGCAAAGTTAGTTTATTATTGGCTTGCTTGACACTAGCAATCCTAGCACATACACAGCCCTGATGTCAAGGATCTTCTGCGAGGCCGAGAGGCTGGAGAGCTGGTATCTGTTGAACATGATGTCTGCAATCAGATGCAAAGAGACATCACATCCCCTGTGACGGTATCGTGAAACTCCGCCCTTCCACCGGGTGCCTATGGAAGCTATGATATAATAATTGTTATGAGCATACGGCACCTGCCTAAGCAGCGTTTGGATCTGTCAAGGAGTCGTGGGGCAGCGTCTTACGGTGCGTATTGTCGCTTTTTGGGTTGCGTAGGCACTATGTCAAGTTGTGATAACAGATGGTTTCACATCTATGGGGGCTGAACTTAGTGGGCAATCTATACGGACGTGGCAAGGGTGAAATTGGGGAGTCGGGGAATGAAGAACTAAGGACTTGCTGTATAGAAATCCTGAGGCGTTATGACCTTCCTGAAGGTATCATAGACCATTCTCGGAGAGTGGCCCGTGTAGCCGAGTTTATCGCAGATAAGCTAAAGGCCTCAGGTTATCCTGTCGACCTTGGCAACGTGGTGGCCGGAGCCCTACTTCACGACATAGGAAAATCCAAGGTTCATCAGCGACAGAGTGCGATAAATCATGCGGAAGCGTCAGCGGAAATTGTGACTCGAGAAGGCCTTGAGGAATTGGCGCCTATAGTGTCGCGGCACATTTTGGATGCAATCATCAGCGAAAACCATTCGCCGCTTACGTGGGAAGAGAAGATTGTATTCTATGCTGATAAAATTGTAACCCATAAGCTTGTATCATTAGAGGAACGTTTCAATGATCTCCGGGAAAGACGCCTGGATATAACACACCTTTTGGATGCTGCATACGAACCCACGAAGGCTCTGGAGTCTGAGGTGTTAGGGTCAGCAGGTATCAACTGGGAGGATCTGAAAGCTCATCTTGACGAGGAGTAACATCTGCAGCGCGCTGCACGATCACACGGCGCTTCCAGCGCCCTGTTCTGTAGTAGGCGTAATTCAGTATCGACCCTGTGACCGGACCTGCAACAATAGCTATCCATACGCCTTTTATGCCGAATCCGGGTAATCGAGACAAGGTTGCAGCAAGTGGGACTCTTATCACCCATAGAGAAGTCAAGGTAATAAGCATGGCGGAGACTGTGTCTCCTGCCCCACGTAATACTCCTGACAGAGCAAACATACAAGCATATGGGACATAGGACAGCGCTGCAAATCTCAAGTAATCTGTGCCGACTGTAATGACACGGGTATCCTTAGTGAATACAGAGATAAGCCTGCCGGAAAACGCTAAGACTATCAAGGACAGGGTAGCGGTAATACCCACTGTAAGGATGAGGCTCCAGCGGACGGAGTCTTTGACCCTGTCTTCACGATTCGCTCCGAGGTTCTGACCTACCAGAGACGTAACTGCAAGGCCTCCGCTCATTGCCGGCATGAACGCAAATTGATCCAGTCTGAGACCTGCGCCGTATCCTGCCATCACCGTGCTTCCAAACTTGTTTACTATTGAGTTGACTGTCAGAGCACTGAGGGAAACCGCTGTCTGCTGAACACTTGCAGGGATCCCGATCTTCGCTATCAGTGAAAACACAGAAAAATCTATCCGCCATGCGCCTCTCCGGAGGGTGAGCAATCCCGATACTTTTTGGAGATATACCAGAGCAAGGACGGCTGAGAGCCCTTGAGAAAGAACCGTAGCAAGAGCAACACCTGCAATTTCCATCCTGGGGATAGGACCTGCTCCGAATATGAAGATCGGATCCAGGATTATATTGGCAAAAGTCGCGTATGCTAAGAAGCGCAGCGGAGTTCTGGAGTCGCCAAGCCCTCTTAATATGGAACCGGCTGCGTTATAAAGGAACATTACAACAAGGCCCGAGAGATATATCCCCAGGTATGTGGATGCCCCTTCAAATACATCAGGAGGCACATTGATTAACCTAAGCAATGGTCTTCTTATGAAAACTCCTACAGCGGACATAACGATTCCGATAATGGTCAAAAGGATGATGGAATTCGTCACTATATGGCGAACCTGATCTTCCTGTTTTGCGCCCCAGTGCTGTGCCACTATGGTGGTTATCGCTACAGTAAGGCCTAAGACCAAGGCTATCAAAGCATGAATCACCGGCCCGCTGGCTGATACTGCAGCGAGAGCCTGAGGGCCCAGGTACCTACCCACCCAGAAACTATCAACTGTGCTGTACATAGCTTGAAGAAAATTGCCGAGGAGCATAGGCACGGAGAATCTTATAAGGTGGCTGGGTATACTGCCTTCCGTGAAATCAGCGGCTCCATGCTGCATATTCTTGCTCCCGGAACTCCTGCCCGGCTTCTCGGGGCAGGGAATTCAGTAATAATCTGAGAATTCAGCGGTTATCACAAAGCCCTGCGACTCAATGGATCCCAGTGGGATATCAGGCACACCAGTACTTATGTTACCTGCCTTGACAGCTTAGATCAATGACTATTTCACTTTGGTAGGTTTCTCCCATAATGGTTTCATAAGCCAATAATACCCTGAATTACCTGGTAGAGCTCATGTTTCCTATGCAGGAATTCCATTGTAGTACGCGAAATCGATGAGATAAATCTTGAAGCTTATGTCTATTAATCCAGCATAGTCATGGAAGGGAGAGAATTGGGATTAGAAGCATAAAACATACTATATCAGCATTGCCGGCATTAGTTCTTCTCATAACCTTAAACATACTGCTGACCGGTTGCTCGTCGGGCAGTTTCGGTGAGCCTTATCAACCGCCTGTAACGCCGGATCCACCGACTGAGGTGCCTACTTACGGAAAGGTGCTCGGGCATGTGGTGATGGAGACTTCCTATAGAGTATCAGATCTATCAATGTCAGACGGGCCCGGCGTGGTAGTGCAAGGAACGACCTCAACCAAACCGCTTGCCGCCGCAGGCGGTCCGGAATATCGCGATTCGGATATTCTTGCAAGTTTTCAGGAGAACACATCTCGAGAAGAAATCGACAGACTAGTGGGAAGCCAAGGATATCATATCAAGCGGGTCATAGAAGGGACCGGCATTTACGTTATCGGGATTTCCGGAGACCAGGACCCTGTTCGCGCAGCAGAAGACTTCCGAAGCAATCCCTTGGTGAGACATGCTCAGCCTAATTGGGTCGGGCGAGTCACCGAGGTAAGTGATGTAGGCGTATCGCGGATTCCTAACGACCCGAATCTTTCCAGGCAATGGGCAATTGAAGCTATGGGCCTTCCATATGCGTGGGACAAAACGACGGGTAGCTCCAGTGTAACAGTGGCAGTTATTGACACCGGCGTTCAGGTGAACCACCCGGATCTTGCCGGAAACATAAGTTCAGGCTATGACTTCTATAATGATACATCTCAAGTGACTGATCACAACGGACATGGGACACATATTGCAGGGATAATCGGGGCTGTTACAAACAACGGCCTAGGCATTTCCGGGATAAATTGGCATGTATCAATAATGCCTCTTAAGGCTGCTGACGATTCAGGAGCAGGGTACCTCAGTCTTTCGGAGATCATTGAAGCTCTGCGTTATGCAGCGGATAATGGGGCTGACGTGGTCAACATGAGCTTCCAAATCGGAGGCGCCTCAAGCGGTGAAGACTTCTTCATGGAAGAGGCAATTGAATACGCGTATAATAAGGGCGTGACGATGATAGCAGCTGCAGGAAATGAAGGGCAGCAGTGGCTGGCATATCCTGCCAGACACTCGAAGGTCATTGCAGTCAGTGCTATCGGCCCTGACCTTAACCGTGCAAGCTGGAGTAACTACGGAAATAACATTGATGTGGCTGCTCCCGGCGACAGTATTGTCAGCACGTGGCCAATGAATACTTTTGCGTCTGCTTCAGGTACATCTATGGCAGCGCCTCAAGTCGCAGGTGTTGCAGCCCTCCTGATTGCCCAAGGAGTGAGAGGTCCTGAGAACGTAAGGCGCATCCTTCATGACACTGCCATGGATCTGGGAACGCCGGGGCACGATGAGGTTTACGGCTGGGGTCTCGTCAATGCTCATGCAGCAGTAAACGGCGCTCTGATTACTAACATGAAAGTCTTTGCCGGAGACGATGACGGGACAAGCGTAACCCCCCGCAGCGAGATGGGAAGTCCCGCAGCAGGTGGTTTCTTTGAGATAACGAATGTTGAAGAGGGTTCATGGTACATATATGGATGGATAGACATAAACAGCAGCGGAGTCGTAGACGAAGGAGACTACTTCGGACGCACATCAAGTAAGGTGACCTCGAGCGGCGGAGTTCTGACAGGGATCGAACTTCGTGTGAGTCCTAACGTCGGATCCGGAATAACAGGGACATTGAAGCTCAATGAGGGTTATTAGACTTCCGGACAAAGGAAGGTGATTATGATGTTTTGGACACGGTTGCTTACTGGGAGCAAGGTCATTCTATGTATGATATTGGTATTTGTCGCCTGTGTCCTCGTTGCCGGGTGTTCTGT
>DGZL01000149.1:0-7668 GCA_002398515.1 Firmicutes bacterium UBA4981 | reverse complement strand
GGGCGGAATTTCCAAGTGTTTACCGTAGCAGCTCTAAACACAGGAGAGGAAAGTGTCAAGCTCCAATTCTCCAGTGGGATGCAATTCGATTTCGTGGTGGTGTCAGGGGATACTGAGATATGGCGTTGGTCCCATGACAAGGTAGCTACCATGATGTTGACAGAGCGCGATATTGCCTCAGATGAGCTTGCTGTATACTCAGTTGTCTGGGACGGCAGCGATCTTGGGGGTGCGCAGGTAGCCCCAGGAGAATACCAAGTATTCGGAGAGATTCTTACGAAGCCTAAAGTGAAAACGAACAACGTGACTTTTTATTGGCCCGGTAACTGAACCGGTTATTGTGTCACTAGTTGTCGTCTGTTCGAAGCGGTATCAAGATGCTGCTTCGAACAGACGACAACTGTTCATTTAAGAGCGTTCACCCTCATAAATTATCTGTAGTGTGGGGGTGAACGCTATGTGTTCGCGCATCCTATGGAGCGCTATTGTCTTCTTGACAATATTAGTCGTAACCGCTCTCAATCTGCCCCTTGTTGTTTCTACAGTCACGTTTCCAGGGTCAGTGGAGGCAAATCCCGGTAATTACCAAATCACCGTTCCAAAGTGTGAATGCAGCTCAGCTTACCGAAGCCTGTACCTTACTCATCCCCATTTACGTGGGTACGATGTAGCTGAGCTTCAAGAGCGTCTTCTTTCCTTAGGCTTCTTCCGGGGGAAGGTTGACGGCGTATTCGGCGTTTCAACTGATACCGCCGTGCGAGAATTCCAGAAGGCTGTCAGCATGGAACCCACCGGCCTTGTCACGGATTCAATATGGCTTCGTATGGCTACAGGCCCGTCACGTACTCTGCCTGCAATTGCTGAACTTCCACCCGGTGAGCGAAGAATTACTGTTGACGTTAACAGGCTTGTGTTAACCCTTTATGTAGAGGATGAAGTTATCAAGAAGTACCCGATAGCGATTGGGAAGTGGCGTACCCCGACGCCTATAGGGGAATTTGTCATTATTAGCAAAGATTATGCGCCCGGTGGGGCGTTCGGCACCAGGTGGATGGGGCTTAATGTCCCTTGGGGAGGGTACGGGATTCACGGCACAAACAAGCCGTGGTCAATCGGTAGCGCAGCCAGCGCAGGGTGTATCAGGATGTTTAATGAAGACGTAGAAGAGCTTTTCGAACTCGTTACAGTCAAGACTCAAGTTGAAATAATCGGAGAAGAGCCCGGGGGAGATATTACACGCGCTCTCAAGATTGGAGATATGGGTCACGATGTCCAAGTGCTTCAACTCTACCTTCGACGAGGAGCCTTTGACGCCGGCCCCTTAGACGGAAGGTTCGGTGCTCGTGTTGAGGCTGCAGTCAGAGAGATGCAGAAGCTCTATGGCCTCTCGCCTACAGGCCGAGTTGGTGTAAACGAGCTCTACGTTCTGGGGCTGCGATAAGCGCGATTTCGAAAACCGCGCAATCTTTCCGGCTGTGCCGGGACAGGTTCCTGGCTGACGCTTGCCTAAGAGACATAAAGGGTTTGGCAAGGCTGCACCGTGGTATTCAACGAGGCGCATAACATGCGCGCTGATTTGAAGGCCTCTCATGATACACAGGAGGGATTCGCGTGTTTGGAAAGGCGCTCAAAGTTGCTTTGGTAGTCCTCATAATCTCGCTGTTAGGTATTATCATATACGCTACTGTGGTATTCAATCGGCCGGAACTCATGCCCCCCGGCCCTTATCACCCTCGAGCATTGGTGTCAGAGTGGCAGGGGTACAGTGTCCACCCTTGGGTGAAGATCGATCCGACTAAGCAATATACGTTGAGGATATGGGGCACTCGCTGGCCGATGTTTCGGGACGGCTACGGATATGACGATCTTGTCGAAGAAGTAATTGACGAATTTCAGGCCGGTTATCCAAATGTAGATGTTGAATATGTGCTCTTACCGCTAGATGAAGTCGGAAAGGCAATGGCTGAGGCGGTTGAAAACTCAACCCCTCCTAACATATGCATAGCCCTGTTCGATCCATCCCTTGTTGAGAGTGGACTAGTCGTGCCTATCAACATGTTCATATGTGACGAACCAAGAGTGGATATAAAGGCTACCCCGGCCACAGACTTCGAACTCTCTTCTTTACAGGCTGTATCTGCGGACAACCGCCTATGGGCATGGCCTTCATGGATAGCAGTGAAAGCTTGGGCGGGAAATGCAGCGATCCTTCGAGAGGCGGGCATTGATGTTGAGCGAGTCATGCTTTACGGATGGTCGTATGAAGATATCCTGACAATGGTAGCGACACTAAGGGCGCGGGAAGCCGGAGTGCCGGAGCAATACATGACATATGGGCTTGTCCTGGACACAACAGCTACTCATGTCCTTGATACACTAATGGAGGCGACCGGAAGAGGGCTTGTACTATCAGAGGACGGCGACCTTATGTGGCAAGGAGAGGCCATAAAATCCAGCCTGTCTTTTCTTGAGGATGTCAAGGCAATCAAAGGCTTTCCCGAGCCGGTCCACATGATGACTGAGAGAATGCTTGAGCTTTTCTGGACGGGTAGGGCCGCTGTGATAGGGCCGGTAGGCCCTGGTTTTCTGAGGCATGTCCGTGAAAGGCAGGATAGAATAACCGGAAGTGGTGTGTTCTCCGGGAAAGAAACGGTAGAGCCGGTATTGCTACCTGTGCCTCATCCTACAGGAGGCATGGGCTCTCGATGTATTACTGTGCATGCAGCCGCTATATTTACATGCCCCGGCAAAGGCGGGGCAGATACTGCATATCTGGCTGTCAGACTTGCGGAAGCCTTAGCCCGAAAAGAGGCCTTATGGCTTGCAGGCGAGTTGCCTGTAGTGCCTGCCAGAACTGAAGACCGCCAGCATGGGTTTGAGCCGGTTACTGTGCCTGACGGCGCCAGCCGACGTTTTCTTCTGGGAGCTGCAGCATCGGGCCGGATGTACCGCAACCTATCTTCTGAGATGAAGGAAAAAGAAAGGATTCTGAGAGAACAAGAAATCAGTCCCATGATGAATCTGTTTTGGAGAGGGACTTTGAACCCTGATGAGTTTGAGCGACGCCTTTTTGAATCAGCTTCACACGCAACCAAAAACCAATAAGAATGCACGTCGCGGGGAAGGTAGGTATCAATATCTTTCGTGATGCAGGCCTGTTTGCGACAAATCATGAAGGCAACCGGCCCGATGTGTCGAATGTTGTATCTAACCCAAGATAGATCGGGAGGGCAGCCAACATGCAGGGAATGGTGACAGTCAAGAATCTAAGCAAGACGTTCATATCCAAGAAAGAGACGGTGAAGGCTCTCGATGATGTGACTTTGACTACCCCGTCCAACAGAATCTTGACTCTTCTGGGTCCTTCCGGATGCGGGAAGACGACTCTTCTCCGGTGTATCGCAGGACTCGAGTCTCCGGACGCGGGAGAGATTTCAATTGGCGACGAGGTAGTATGGTCTAAGGCTAAGGGTATATCCCTTCCCCCCGAACGCCGGGGTATCGGGATGGTATTCCAGTCCTACGCAATTTGGCCTCATATGACAGTGTTCGGTAACGTGGCATACCCACTCCAGATTAGAAGAACACCGAAACAAGAGATTGAGGAGCGGGTCAGGAAGGTTCTCGACCTGGTGCAGCTGGGCGGTTTCCAGGATCGATTAGCTACTAAGCTAAGCGGAGGCCAGCAGCAGCGCGTAGCCTTGGCCCGGGCTCTTGTAGCAGAGCCCAAAGTCATCCTCTTTGACGAACCCCTTAGCAACCTCGATGCGAAGCTCCGCGAGAGCACCCGTCAAGAACTCAGAGACTTCCTTACGGAACTCGCGATCTCCGCTATATATGTGACCCATGATCAAGTGGAAGCCCTGACGATTTCAGATGAGACGGCGGTGATGCGCGGGGGCGTAATCATTGAACGAGGCACGCCGTACGACATATACCTTCGTTCTGACAACCCGTTCGTGGTGGATTTTATCGGTAGGGCCAATTTTCTGGAGGCGACGATTACCGGTTATCGCGACGACGGCCATGCCATAGTATCGTGCGCCTTGGGCAACATCATATGTATCGCACCCCCCGATTTGGCTCCCGGCACAAAGGTGACCATGTACACCCGTCCGGAGTCATTCGAGGTAGTGCCACCCTCCTCACTTACACGTGAGAACGAGTTCGAGGGCACCATCAAGTCGCTTCTCTTTGCAGGGGAGGCGTATGAGGCTGAGGTTTCTGTGGGCGGGGCTGTCATACTTGCCAAGCTCAGATTCCACATCGCGCTTGAGAAGGGTGACAAGGTGCGGCTGTGCATCGACCGCGAGTGGTGCCGCGCCCTCGACCCAAGGAAGGAGGCATAGCATTGCAAAGACGCAAACGCCTTTTTCACTCTCCCATGGTGAGCGCACTTATTCTCATCGTGGGCGCCTTGACGGTCGGCCCTGTAGTAATGTTGATAATCGGTAGCTTCTCCCAAGGAATCGGGGCGCTTGGGAAATTTACAACGGAAAAGTACGTTACTGCCTACAGCGACCCTATGCTTCCTCAGGTGCTTGTAAACACAGTTATCTTTACATTAGGGTGTGCATCCTTCTCGACAGTCCTGGGCGGGCTTATCGCTTACCTGAGCGTCAGGACGGACATTCCGTTCAAAGGTCTGTTCCGTGTCCTTCCCGTGGTGCCGATGATGATACCTCACGTCTTGTTCGCAGCTGCGTGGATAGTTCTGCTAAACCCCACCAATGGCATGCTGAATCTGTTTTTGCGGAACCTGTTTGGGTTCTTGAGCGGGCCGTTCAATATCTACTCGTTAGGGGGGATGATCTTCCTTGAGGGGATGCTGGACTTACCCGTCACGTACCTTGTGATTTCACCTGCCATGTATTCCTTTGACACGACCTTGGAGGAGGCTTCCCGGGTTTGCGGTGCATCAAACCTCCTGACACTACGCCGGATTACCCTGCCGATATTGAAACCCGCCTTTTTAGCCACCTTCACACTGGCCATTATTCGGTCCCTGGCTGCGTTCGCGGTCCCGTCCATGGTAGGGATGCCTGGGCGCATTCATGTCCTGACCACCTACGTGTATCGAATCATCTCGATAGGTTGGGCGCCTGACTATGGCAAAGCTGCAGCCATCGGTCTGATTGTATTAGGAGTCTCTATTGCCCTTATTTACGTGTATAGGCGCCTCGTCTCAGAAAGCTCTCAGTATGTGACTGTTACAGGCAAGGGGTACCGCCCTACAGTGGTAGAGCTCGGCCGTGCCAGGTATTCGCTATTCGCTTTCTGTAGCCTCCTGTTTTGCTTTCTGGTAGCGATACCCTTGATTACTCTCATCTACATGTCGTTCCTGCCCTATTCCATGATACCGAGCGCGCGTGCCGTCAGCCTGATGAGCCTGCGCAACTGGCGCACTGTCCTCGAGACTCCCGTCGTATTGCGGGCATTGGGAAACTCGGTTTTTCTTGCCCTTGCCGGGGCTACCTTAGGCATCCTATTGTCTGTGTTTGTTGCCTACATTATTGTTAAGGTGAAGAGCAAAGGGAGTGCAATCCTGGAGGCCTTGACGTTTCTGTCGTTCTCTTTCCCAGGCATGATCATTGGCGTAGGGTTCATGTGGTTCCTTGTCCAGACTCCTCTTTACGCCACTATTTGGGGTCTGCTCATTGCGTATATTGCCACCTACATACCTTACGGCGTCCGTCCCCTCCGAAGCGCGTTCATGCAGATAGACTACGAGCTGGAAGAGTCAGCGCGAGTATTCGGCGCCAGCTTCCTGAGGGCGCTGAAGGATATTGTAGTGCCTCTCATTGCTCCGGGTGTGGTGTCTGCCTGGATCCTCATGGCTTGTATGTTCATCCGTGAGCTCAGTGTTTCCGTGGTTCTGTCACGTCCCGGCACCGAGGTGCTTACAGTCCAGATTATGAAGCTTGCCAACGACGGCCTTTGGGGCCAGGTGGCCGCCTTGGGTATCATCATGATAGGCGTCTCCTCTGCGCTTGTGCTCGTTGCGACGTTACTGCGTATTCCTGTGGCTCACGTGGATTAATCCCGAAACAAGCCGACCGGACGCAGGGTCAACCGGTGGGTTGGAGATCTTGTGATAATAGATAATATGGGTGAGGAAACAAAGACAGGCTGCGCTCCCTGGGTTCAGGGAGGCAGCCTGTGCGTATTTACTCTTGCTTAGAAGATGTTCTTGAATACCTCTGCCCACTTTTGAATCTCGGTATCAGAGAGCTCTCTGAGAGGTATCACGTTTGCCTTCTTAATATCAGGAATGGGTGGATAGACGTCCTCGTAGAGCACCCATTCGCCCACTTCGTCAGCAAGGATGCGCATGGAGGTCTCGGAGAGCCAGAAGTCGATGAAAAGCTTGGCAGCGTTTGGCCTTGGCGCGTTTTTGGCAATCGCGATTCCCCGTGCTGACCCCATGATAGGCTCCCCGTCCAGTTGGGCCCAGCCAAGAGGAGCAGGGGCTTTGGTTACGATGTACTTGGGCATGGAGATTCCGATGAGTTTCTCACCTGTCTCGATGGGGCCCGGAGTGGGTCCGAAGGACGCTACAAACATAGGCCTATTCTGGGCGAGACCCCGTAGAAACTCCATCCATTCAGCCTCAGTGGCGAACACATGCTCCTTGAGGCCTACGAGCCACGTGATGGTCGTCGCGTGCGTCGTCGGGTCAGGCATCACAATCTTGTCCCGCCACTTGGGATCCGCGAGATCCTTATACGACGTGGGTACGTCCTTGGCCTTCACCAGCTCGGTATTGTAGATGATAGTCACGTATTCGATTCCGAACTGCTGAATTATGCCGTCGGGATCCCTTGACCACTCGGGGTAATTCTCAGTCATAGGTGATACGTACTTACCCAAAACGCCGGCTTCTTTCAAGATTTGAAGTATAGGCAGGGGCCCCTGGAGTACGTCTGCCTGCAGTCTCCCTGCTTGGAACTCAGTCTGTACTGTGGGGACATACACGGCTGTGGAGACCCGAGTGTACTCTGCCTGCACACCATACTCCGTATGAAACGCCTGCATAATTGGTTCCACTCCGGTGATGTTCGCATAAAATATAGCCTTGCCTTCACCTCTGGCCGGCTGAAGCAGGGCATTTTCACTGCCTGCCACCGAGCCCAGGGCTACGCAGAAGACGACACAGCACATTAGTAGTACACGAACTGAATTTCTTAGTCCTACTTTCATCCTTATTCTTGCACCGCCTTTTACTAGTATTTCGAAAGACCATAGGACCTCATTTCGGCACTCAGTTGGAGTTTCCTGCCTAATTAGCAGAAGTTCAGCGCTGATTCAGTTTTGCTCCGTTTCTTGATGCACCAGAGGTTGACACATCAGGCAAGATATGTTAGTACCTATCCTGCCAAGTTAGACACGAATTAGGATACGTCAACTGTAACACCTTTATCCAGCTTTGAATAAATTAGGTGACTACATGCCGATAATGATGTATAGTAGAGAACATCTGGTATAGGATTCCAATTCCGGCTCCAAAGAAGGAGTTTAGGGTTTTTGGCCGAATAGTATGGCCAAAAGACCTAGCGCCGGATAAGTGCCGGAATTGATATCTAGCAAAAGCAGGGTTATTATACACTGCAAGGAGGATGGGATCATGACGTCCGGCCCCTGTTATAGGCAGGAGCGAGCGTCGGTATT
>DGZL01000025.1:6491-7753 GCA_002398515.1 Firmicutes bacterium UBA4981 | reverse complement strand
AAGGTTTTCGACCACATATTTTGAAAACGTGGTCGAAAATAGAGCACGTTTCTTGAAAATGCGGTCGCATTTCAGCCAGCCACCGTCAGAAATCCCCCAAGACGTAGAGTTTTTTGCGCCCAGTGGTCGAAAATGGTACACGATTTCCAAGAACGTGATCGAGAATCAACCACCTGTGAGGCACGTGAAATAAACACTGCCATATCGCCGGCTGACGACAATCCTCTGTAGAGAGGCCCTATCAAAGACCTGCAAAAGAATTTGGGCCAGGGTATTGCATAAATATGCGTTCCCAGTGTATAATGATGCCATATGTGCCGCGGGCGCCGGTGTAGGACAGCCAATCCTGTCGTTCTCAGGTTTTACCTGGGCCCATGCCTCCCCGTCAGCAAGGCGATGGGCAACTTCATAATTTTACAGTAACAGTAAGGTGGGATGTAGTTGTGATTCGTGTTGGAATAGTTGGCGCAGCAGGGTATGCAGGAGGAGAGCTCATGAGACTCCTTGTGGGCCATGAAGGGGTCTTGCTCACTAATCTTGTCTCACGAAGTCATGCGGGCAAACCCGTCTCACAAGTGTACCCCGGTTACTATGGCTATGACTTGCCTCATTTCCAAGAGGTGTCTGTAGACGAACTGGCCGACGGGTGCGATGTGGTCTTCTTGGCTTCTCCTTCCGGAGCTGCTTGGCCTTTGATAGCAGATCTTATTTACATGAACCCGGAAATAAGGATAATCGATATAGGTTCAGACTTGCGATTGAAAGACCCTTTGCTTTACCGAGAATGGTACGGGTATACACATGGCGCTCCTGAATTGCTGTCTGAGTCGGTGTACGGTTTGACCGAATTGTATGCAAAGGAGATAAGCGACGCCCGACTGGTGGCGAACCCAGGATGCTACCCTACTGCGACCATCTTGGCATTCGCCCCTCTTGTCCACTTCGGGCTGGTCAGCACAAACAGTATTATTGTGAATGCCCTCTCCGGCGTATCCGGAGCAGGAAGAACCCTGGGACAGGGCTATCATTTCCCCGAGTGCAACGAAAACATGAGGGCGTACGGGCTTCTTCGGCACAGGCATGTCCCTGAGATTGAACAGGAACTTACCGCAATTGCCAGGGTCGGAGGACACGATGAGGCAGTGAGTCTGAACTTCACGCCTCACCTAGTCCCGTTGAGTCGCGGCATCCTGATGACAGGCTATGCTGATTTCAGATGCGACTCAGCAGGAGATTCGGTTCTCTCAAGCGCTAACCGGGAC
>DGZL01000025.1:6109-6277 GCA_002398515.1 Firmicutes bacterium UBA4981 | reverse complement strand
TAACCGGGACCCAGGCATTAACCGCGATCTCTGTATTAACCGCGATCCAGGTGTCAACTTGGACGCTTCGGGTCTTACAGAAGTTTATGAAAGTTTCTATCATGGGAAGAAGTTCATCCGAATTCTGCCTCCGGATCAGATCCCCCAGACTAAGGCAGTGGCAGGATC
>DGZL01000025.1:5597-5889 GCA_002398515.1 Firmicutes bacterium UBA4981 | reverse complement strand
GACGGAAGGACAGGAAGAGTATTAGTTATGTCCGCAATAGATAATCTTGTGAAAGGCGCTGCCGGCCAAGCTGTCCAAAACATGAACCTGATGTTCGGGGAGCCTGAGGACAAAGGGCTTAACTTAGCTCCATTCTGGCCGTGAGGCATCAACGGACAGAGACATATCGTCAGGGGGACAGGTGAAGATAGATGAACAGAGGCGAGGCAGGGGCGGATGAGGAAGGGCGGAGCTGAGCCGGAGTAAGAGAAGCCGAGGAGAGCGGAGGACAAGAAACGGAGGAGCAGAGGCG
>DGZL01000025.1:0-5384 GCA_002398515.1 Firmicutes bacterium UBA4981 | reverse complement strand
AGCAGAGGCGGAAGAAGAGAAGCGAAGCAGAAACGAGCAGGAGAAGCAGGGCATAGGCTCGGGGAGAGAAGCGGAGCAGAGGATGAGGAAAAGAGGCGATACACAGAATGCAGGAATTGAAATACGAGACACAAGGAAGTTGGCAGTCAGCGGCAGGCGGGGGTACACGGTCCCGGGGTTTTCAGGCATCAGGGGTGCATTGTGGAATAAAGAAGTCCCGTCCTGACCTTGCATTGATCGTATCAGAGAAGCAGGCTGCGGCTGCAGGTGTCTTCACGTCTAACTTAGTTAAGGCCGCGCCTGTCCTTGTGACTATGGAGCACCTGAAGTCCGGGTTTGCCGGGGCAATAGTGGCGAACAGCGGAAACGCCAACGCTTGCACAGGTGAAGCAGGGCTCAGGAATGCCCGGATTATGGCTGCCGAAGCCGCCGGTGTCCTTGGTATTAGTCCACAAGAGGTCTTAGTGGCTTCCACAGGAGTGATAGGGAAGGCCTTGCCAATAGACGCCGTGAGTGAAGGGATCCGCGTCGCAGCGTCCAGGCTAAGTCCTAAGGGTTCAGTTGATGCTGCCAAAGCTATTCTCACTACTGACCGAACTACCAAGGAAATTGCTCTGACAGGGCGCATCTCGGACCGAAATGTGTCAATTGGCGGAATCTGCAAAGGGTCAGGGATGATTCATCCTAACATGGCCACTATGCTTGGGTTCATCACTACTGATGTGGCAATTACACCCGGCATGCTAAGGAAAGCCCTGGCTTGGTCTGTGGACGAGTCCTTTAACATGATTACAGTGGATGGAGATACAAGTACCAATGACATGGTAATAGCAATGGCTAACGGACTTGCCGACAATACGGTAATAGACGAAGAAGGCCCGGATTTTCATGAGTTTTGCCAGGGGCTCCGTGAGGTCACGGCTTCCCTCGCCAAAATGATTGTAAAGGATGGGGAAGGCGCCACGAAGTTCGTTGAGGTCAGAGTCGTAGGTGCGGATACTGTAGAGAACGCCAGATGTATCGCCAAGACAGTTGCTTCTTCGAATCTGGTTAAGACTGCGATTTTCGGAGCGGACCCCAATTGGGGTCGGGTTCTGGCTGCTGCAGGAAGGGCCGGAGTAGATTTTCGTCCGGATTTGACAGACGTGTATATCGGGGATGTCCTTGTGGCGTGTTCCGGGCAGGCGAATGATTTTGACGAAGCCGGTGCCAAGAATGCGTTAGTTAAGAAAGACATAGAAATCATAATTGATCTTAATATCGGGAATAGAACTGCATCTGCCTGGACATGCGACTTGACTTACGACTATGTAAAGATAAATGCGAGTTATACATCTTGAGGAGGGGTTTGCATGGATCTCGCAGGTGAAAGAGCAAGCATATTGGTAGAGGCTTTACCATACATAAGATCATTTTTTGGGAAAACCGTTGTAATAAAGTATGGCGGGTCTGCCATGACAGATTCCTTGTTGAGGAAGATGGTGGCTACGGATCTCACCCTTCTTAGATATGTAGGCATGAATCCTGTTATTGTCCACGGTGGGGGCAAAGAGATTACTGACCTCATGATGCGCCTGGGGAAAGAACCTGTGTTTGTCAACGGGCTTCGGGTGACAGACGCTGAGACTGCCGAGATAGCCGAAATGGTGCTTACAGGGAAGATCAACAAAGAAATCGTGTCACTGATAAACCAAAGCGGTGGGAAGGCTATAGGACTTTCAGGGAAAGATGCATGCTTAATTACAGCTGCCAAGGTGGAGCCGGAAAAATGTTGCTCATCAGGTGAGAAGTGTCAGGCAGTGGATCTGGGTTACGTAGGAACTGTTACGAAAATAGACCCAGGGGTCATAGATGTAATAGCCGAGGCTGGGTTCATTCCTGTAGTATCGCCTGTGGCTGCAGATGAAAACGGCATCACCCTGAACATAAACGCTGATCATCTGGCAGGCAGTCTTGCCTGCGCCCTTAAGGCGGATAAGTTAATTATGCTGACAGACGTTGAAGGGATCATGAGTGATCCTAAGGATGCGTCATCCCTCATAGAAGAGCTTACAATCGATGAGGTAAAAGAGATGACGGAAGACAGACAGATTGTGACAGGCATGATTCCGAAAGTCGAGGCTTGTGTCACTGCTTTGCAGGGAGGAGTCGAAAGGACACACATCATAGACGGCCGTCGTCCTCACGCTCTTCTCCTGGAGATGTTCACTGATAAGGGAATCGGGACAATGATTCTCAAGTAGCTGTGACCTGCTCTCCGCCACGGACAGGAGCGCGGTCGTGGGATGCAGAGAAGGAATGAGGCGCTTGACTGGGACGATGTGGCAGGCAAAGGCGAGAGAACAAAGAACAAAAGCGTCCATGAGAAGCAGTTAAGATGTGAGAGAACGCTTTTGAGTAAACCGGAGAAAAAGCACTACCTAAGGATTCTACGGGAGAATGGAAGGGAGGAAGGCAAGAGTCTGTCTGCCAGGGGCAGATTCTTGTGCCGGGATTATGGAACATTTGAAGACTGAGGAAGTTGAGGACTTGACAAAGAATTACCTTATGAATACATACGGCCGCGCCGGGATTTCCCTGACTCGAGGATCCGGGGCCAGAGTATGGGATGCTGAAGGTCGGGAGTATCTGGATTTTGTAAGCGGGATTGCTGTATGTGGATTAGGTCACTGCCATCCCAGGGTTGTAGCTGCCATAAGGGAACAGGCAGGCAAATTGATGCATTGCTCTAACCTCTACCACATTGAAAACCAGGCCCTCCTCGCCCGGATGTTGTTGGAGGGATTGCCATTTGATAAGGCGTTCTTTTGCAACAGCGGCACTGAGGCTAATGAAGCTGCAATTAAGCTGGCCAGAAAATATGCCAGGGTAAAACACGGGGTTGAGAGATACGAAATAGTGACAGCCCTGAAGTCCTTCCATGGGAGAACCCTAGGTTCTCTTACTGCTACAGGACAGACCAAGTACCACAAGGACTTCGGACCGCTTCTTTCCGGATTCAAATATGTGCCGTTCAATGACGTCGCTGCTATGGAGCAAGCTGTGACAACGGAGACTGCTGCCGTCCTCTTGGAACCGATTCAAGGTGAAGGAGGGATTCATGTAGCGGACGGAAAGTATCTTGGCCGAGTCAGGGAGCTTTGCGACAGAGTCGGGGCCATTCTCATCATGGACGAGGTCCAAACAGGCATGGGACGTACCGGTAAAATGTTCGCTTTTGAGCATTTCGGCATCGTGCCTGATGCCATAACTCTGGCGAAATCCTTAGGAGGTGGGTTCCCCATCGGCGCCCTTCTTGCTAAAGATGATGTTGCAGAAGTGTTTACGCCTGGGACTCACGCTGCCACCTTCGGAGGTAATCCATTGGCATGCGCTGCGTCATTGGCTGTTCTGGAGACTATGCGTGAAGAAGGTATCCTCGAGCATGTAGTAAATGTAAGCCGAATCCTCTTCAACAGGCTGGAAACACTTAGGAAAGAATATCCTCAGGTAACTGAAATACGGGGACGAGGACTGATGGTGGGGATTGAGGTCCAAGGCCCGTCAGAAACCTGTGTGGAAACCCCTGCAAAATTTATCTGTTCGAGGTGTGCGGACAAGGGACTCTTGGTGAACGCTGTTACAGACACGACAGTGCGCCTGCTTCCTCCCCTTATCATTGGGGAGGGAGAAATCCGGGAGGCAGTGGATATCATCGAACAGGTCATGAAGGATATTTTTTAGCTTCGGGTTGTAGATACAGATATACTGTTTTTGTTGAAGGAGTTCGGGTAGCACTTTCCGAATTAGAAAAAGGCACGCCGGATCTAGGACATATCCGGAAATGGCGGGCGTCGGAAAATCCACTACCAAAGAAGGGCGGTATCGAATATGTTTGACCGGAGGAGTTATCTCTTGGACAATGTCGCTCTAGGAATGCGTGGGAAGAGTCTGCTTTCCATTCACGACCTTAGCCGTGAGGAAGTATGGAAAATCTTTGAGGTCAGTTCCAAGCTGAAGGAAGAGACGAAAACAGGCATCACCCATCATCTGCTTTGTGGAAAGACGCTGGCTATGATTTTCATGAAACCTTCGACGCGGACGAGGGTTTCCTTTGAGGTAGGTATGTGGCAGTTAGGCGGATATCCTTTGTTCTTGAGTTCTCAAGAACTCCAGCTTAAGAGGGGTGAGACCACTTCCGATACAGCTCAAGTCTTGTCCAGGTATGTCCATGGGATAATGATCCGCACATTCGACCAGCAAGATGTAGAAGATTTGGCGAACTACGGAGCAATTCCGGTGATAAACGGCCTTACGGACCTTCTGCATCCTTGCCAAGTCCTAGCAGACTACTTCACAGTCTATGAGAAACGCGGAAAGACCAAAGGCCTGAAGATGGTCTATGTCGGCGATGGAAACAACATGGCGCACAGTCTCATGTATGGCGGGGCGAAGGTCGGCATGCACGTAACGATAGCGTGTCCCCCGGAGTTGCAGCCCCTTCCGGAGATAGTAGAGGCTGCACGGGAAGACGGCAAAGCCGAAGGAGTCCAAATTGAGGTCACTCATGACCCGTACGCAGCAGTCAGGGGCGCTGACGTCATCTACACGGACGTATGGGCCAGCATGGGCCAAGAAGCTGAAACAGAAAGGAAAACCCGTATTCTTAAGCCTTACCAGCTTAACGAAGACCTTGTAAAAGCTGCAGAGAATAAGGACGTCATGGTCATGCATTGCCTGCCTGCCCACAGAGGCGATGAAATTACCGACGGAGTCATGGATGGTACTCATTCCGTTGTATTTGATGAAGCAGAAAACCGTCTCCATGTGCAGAAAGCTATCCTTGCCTTGCTGATGCAGGACAAGAGCGAGTAGTTGCCGGCTAAGTTGCCCGATCAGTGTCAGGTTAGTCGCCGGATAAGTCGCGAGATAGATTTTCGGATATGGTGCTGGATTAGGTACCCGATAAGTTGCGGGACAAATTGCGGGATGAGTTGCGGGACATGTCCCTGGATTAGCTGCTAGACAAGTCACGAGATAAGTTGCCGGATAAATTGCCAGGTTAGCTGCTAGATAAGTTGTGAGCGATGTAAGTTGCCAGGTAGGTAGCTGAATTGGCTACCAGACAGTGGCCAATCGCTAACTGCAGTGCTCTTAAGAGCGTCACAAACTCGATGTCACAGAATCATGTGCGCTCGCCTGCACACTCTCCCCACTAGCCAGGTTGGGTGCTGATTATGTCCAACGTCAGGCAGTAGGGTGGTCGATTTCATTTTTACATTCTTAGGTTGAGAGGCAAATTCTCGACCACAGTTTCAGAGGAAAGCTCTGGAGTGGCAGGAATTCGACCACCCCGTCTCGGTCAAGTGGAAGCTTTCCTACCCCCACTCCCCTGGAGGTGGTCG
>DGZL01000034.1:3737-6258 GCA_002398515.1 Firmicutes bacterium UBA4981 | reverse complement strand
GCAATAGCTTCATCTGATGTCGATGACGAACCTCACCTGCTACTTGGCATGGAAAGGATCAAGCCCGGTGAAGGAGAGCTTACCGCAGCCATACGTCTGTTAAGAGAAGCAGCGCTAAGAAACAACGATGGGCAAGGCTCTCATCTAATCTGACGGCTATAACCAGAGTGCTAGTTAGGACGCATATCCAGGGAAAACAACGTTTGCGGAATTCCTGGGGTTGAGGGGCGACCAATTGATTCCAGTGCCGCCTTACGGTAGTATTGTAGAAGAGGGTCTGAGACAGGAGGCACGTGACACATGAAAGTTTTGGCTGTTGTGGGCAGCCCGAGAAAAGAAGGCAATACTCAAGTACTAATTAACGAAGTCGTCCGAGGCGCTGGGAGTGTAGGCGCGTCCTGCCAGGTCATAAATGTATGCGATCTTGCCATTGCGCCCTGTCGAGGATGCGAGAGTTGCAGGCGCACCGGAACTTGTGTTCAGAAGGATGACATGCTGGACATGTACCTAAAGATCTTGGACAGTGACGTCTTAGTCATAGGTAGTCCTGTATACTGGTGGGGCCCGTCCGCGCAGATAAAAACGTTCATGGATCGAATGTTTGCCCTGGTTCAGCAGGGGGGATGGAAAAGACTCAGGGGGAAGAAAGCTGGAATCGTAACTCCATATGGTGATACGGATCCGGACACGCCTGAACACCTCATAGGAATGTTTAGACAAGCCTTTGATCACCTTGGAATTGACATCGTGGGGACTCTTGGAGTCACTGCGGGTCGTAAGGGCGAGGTTGCCCATAACAAAGAAGCTATGGAAGAGGCGTTTAACTTAGGCGTGAGACTCTGCAAAGGGCCTCGTTGTGAGGCCTGAACAACAGTCGCAAGGGGTTTGCTGAATGACATCCTTTTTTTCTGTTGCCACAGAAAGCCAATATGAACAAAAAATCCAACGGTCTGTCTTCATAGGCCATGCTTCGTCCGCTCAGGACGAGGAGGAAGCAAGGCAGTTCATCGCTGAGATCAGAGAAGAGCATGCTCAAGCCACTCATAACTGTTATGCTTACCGGGTCGGGCTTTCCGAAAACCCTTTGACTTACTACAATGATCACGGAGAACCGTCAGGCACTGCCGGCCGCCCGATTCTCAGCGCGATCTTGAAAGCGGATGTCACTAACACCGTTGTCGTGGTGACGAGGTACTATGGCGGCCGAAAACTAGGGGTGAGAGGTCTTATTGACGCTTATCACAGCACAGCCGCAGGCGCTTTGGAGCAAGCCGGTAGAGTTGAAATCATCCCCCGTGTCCCTCTGGTCATAACTTGCGAATACTCAGAGTTAGATCAGGTCAACTACTTGCTGAGCCAACATGACGCAGTGATTAAGAAGACAGACTACAAAGACAACGTCTCACATGAACTTCTAGTCCCTGAGGCAGACTGCGCTGCCGTTATCGCACAACTTTCTGCCATCCCCGGGGTTGAGTGGAAAGGAAACGTGCAATCAGGCTGACTTTTCGCTTCTCCCTCGCGGTCTTGAAGGTCCTGCGAAAGCGCCAGAGGCCCCCTGTCTTGATCTTTGCTTAGTCTGCTCTTCGGTTTTGTCCTAATGTGTTTCTTGGCTAATTTCTCAGCCTGCTCCTTGTTTGCTCCATGATTTGCCTTTATGGCAGCTCTAGATCTCATGCGCCACCCTCATTGCCTCATAGACTGCGTGCGTTATGCGGCGTGGCCTCGACGCGTCTCCGATAACGTAGTGGTCTATCCCTGAACCTTCCAGTTGATTCGCTAAGGAATCCTCCGGCGTGGAACCTACTGCTATTACCACAGAATCAAAATCGTCAAGAGTTTCTGTCTTTCCGTCTTTTTCATAACTGATATTACGCTCACCGATACCGGTTAGCTTTGCCCCGGTGATGATTTTCACGTTATGTTTCTCCAGCCGATCGAAAAGAAGAGGTCCTACAAGCGGGCCGATGTCTGTTCCTATCCGGGGCAGCATTTCTACGATAGTGGCTTCGTGGCCTTTTTCGGCTAAGAACTCAGCAACCTCACATCCTACCAGCCCACCGCCGATCACTGCGACTTTCTTGCCCACCTTGGCATTGCCGCTAAGCACATCCCATGACTTCACCACATTCTTGCGATCTGCTCCGGGGACTTCGACTGCGGCAGGACGCGCGCCTGTGGCGACCACGACGATATCAGGTTTCTCAGTGCGGATCGCCTCAACTGTCGCTTCCTTGTTGAGGTGAACCCGGATACCGAGTCTCTGCATTTCTCTCGCCAGGAAATCATTGAACGTGCCGATTTCGTCCTTTTGAGGGGATGCGGCAGCAAGAGGGAGTTGGCCTCCAAGGTCGGCTGTCTTTTCCCAAAGGGTTACTTTATGTCCCCTCATCGCAGATACCCGTGCAGCTTCCATTCCGGCAGGCCCTCCTCCGACTACCAGCACTTTGCGTGAGGTTGGGGCTTTCGTCATAGGAAACTGACGTTCATACCCTGCGCGGGCGTTGACTGTGCAACCTAT
>DGZL01000034.1:0-3382 GCA_002398515.1 Firmicutes bacterium UBA4981 | reverse complement strand
TCTGCCAGTTCAGGATCGTTGATTCTTCCTACAGCAATCACAGGGATGCTCACAACTCGTTTTACCTCTTCAGCAAGGTCAACAAGACATCCTCTGGGCCTTGAAAGCGGTTGAATTACCCAGCTTGCTGTTTCGTAGAGGCCGGCGGATACATGTATTGCATCGATGCCTTCCTGCTCGAATCTTTTGGCCATGGTCTTGCCTTCTTCTAAAGTAATTCCCCCGGGCATCTTTTCATCTGCACTTATTCTGGCCAAAACAGGATAGTCAGGCCCTACAGCCTGTCTTACCGCCCGAAGTGTTTCGAGCGGGAATCGCATCCTGTTATCAAGTGTCCCTCCATACTCGTCTGTCCTCCTATTTGTGTGCGGGGACAGAAACTCGCACAGGAGGTATCCATGTGCACAGTGTATTTCGACTGCGTCGAACCCTGCAGCCTTTGCACGCGTTGCGGCTTTGCCAAAGTCCTTAACAAGTCCTGCAATCTCCTCTTTCGTCAGCTCTCTCGGCAATTCCCCGGTTACCGGGTCAGTAATGGGTGACGGCGCAAGCGGGGGATGGCCTGTTACTCGAGACGTAGTCTGTCTGCCTGCATGGAAAAGCTGTATTGCGATTTTTGCCCCGTGGGCGTGGACTGCATCAATCAGGCTTCTCAAGCCGGGAATGAATCTATCGGAAAAGATAGCCACTTCATTCGGGAAGCCTTTGCCAAGGGGGTGAACGTTAGAGGCTTCTACGATGATGAGCCCTACGCCACCCTTTGCCCTTGCCTCGTGATAGGCTCGAAATGTGTCAGTTACAGAGCCGTCTTCATACGCAAAGTTTGTTACCATCGGTGGCATGATCATACGGTTGCGAAGCTCCATATTTGCGATCTTGATCGGACTTGTAAGAAGCTTAAAACCTGCCATTAGAATCACCGCTCTTTCCTATGTTCTGTATTATGCACCAAGGCATAGTCTCCGCGTAAACCGAAGTTAGTATGCCGAACCCTTTGTTTACTGCTGAGCTACACCTTCCATGTGCCTCCCACCTTGACTCGATCCTTCATTGACTTTGAAGCAGCTTTCTCGATGCGAACCAGCACTTTACAAGTGTGAAGTAATGATGTATACTTGTATTGCACGACCATACATTAGTGCGTCAGCGGTTTACGAATATATCGTCAAAGCACACGTGTGCTGTTGGGGCTCGCGAATCTCCCGGAGATCACAAAGGTTTAAAGACATACGAAGGTTCAGGGGTTTGCGAAAGTTCAGGGTTCACAGAGGATCATATGGCGAACGATGAGTCCATATCAGGTAGCCCCATCGCTCAGGGTAAATGGGTTCACATCAAACCAGGGGAGGGATCGGTTCATGGATTTCGGTGTAAGACTGAAGAAGATCCGCACTAATTCAGGGATGAGCGCGAGAGATCTCGCAGATAAGGTGGGTGTTTCTGCAAGTTTCATCTACCAGTTAGAAAGAGGTGAGGCAGCTCCTTCATACTCGACTCTGAAGCGGATCGCAAGCGTCCTAGGAACTGCGGTTTCGGTACTTACAGATGATGAGTTCCCCGATGAATGGGTTGTAGCACGCAAGGCAGGACGCAGATGTCTGGTGACAGGGCACGAGACTCTCGGAGTGGAAGTGCAGCTTCTTGCCTTTCTCGGCTCGCGGAATAAGCGTATGCAAGGCTGCGTAGTCACTCTTCAGCCCGGATGCGACTATTCCAAGGAGGAGTTTCTGTTTAGCCACGACAGAGATGATTTCGTCTATGTCCTAGGAGGAGTATTGGACATAGAGAGCGGACGGAAAAGGTATCACCTGGAGCAGGGGGATGCAGCGTACTTCTCTCTTCATGACATGGAGGGAATTCGAAACCCGGGAGAGACTCCGGCTCAGCTTTTGTGGATGGTATCACCCTCGGGGGCGTAGTCAATCATACAGGCCTCTTTTGATTACGTATCTTGACTCCAAGGGGAGATGACTTGAGGATGACTTGGGGGTAGCTCGTATGGGAAAAGAGATGGAGCAGATGTTTCAGCGGAAATTTGACAGGGTTAACAGTATAGTGGACAAGCATGAGCGGAAGGTTTCTAACCTCATAGCTATACTCCAGGAAATTCAGACGGAGTACCGTTACCTTCCTGAAGAAGTATTGACATATGTGGCCACTGCGTTGGGTATCCCGCCCGCGACTGTCTACGGAGTGGCTACGTTCTATACCCAATTCTCAATGAAACCAAAGGGAAAATACATTATCAAGGTGTGTGATGGGACAGCCTGCCACGTTAGACACTCCGAAAAACTGCGTTACTTAGTCCGTGAAAAGCTAGGGCTTGACGATTCAAAGGACACCACGGACGACTTAGGATTCACTTTAGAAACGGTATCATGCATTGGCGCGTGCGGACTTGCGCCTGTTGTTACAGTAAACGACGATGATGTCTACGGCCAAATGACTCCTGAGGCCCTTACCATTATTCTGGATCAACTGATATCTAAGGAACGTTCGGAGGGGTCTACAGAAAAAGCCGAAAACAGTGACGAGTGCCCGGCGAGAAACGGACAGGCGCACGAGTCGGACGACGGAATGGGGTGTCAAGGATGCTAAAGTCTCGCGAGGACGTAGAGAGAGTTAGAGAACAGGCCGAGAAGGGCCTAAATCGACAGAAGGTGCGGGCAATGGTCTGCGCAGGGACAGGGTGCTTAGCCAACGGATCACTCAAAGTATACGAGAAGCTTAGGGAGCTTGTTTCAGAGAAAGGCTTATTAGTCGATTTAGACATGACAGGAGACGCATGCGGCGAGGCTCATTCCAGCACGCATACCGACTGTGGCAGTGATGCCTCTTGCGAAACCGGCTCTTTCGACGGCGCAGAATCCTTTACGGCAGATGGCAATGGCATTGGTATCGCAAAGAGTGGATGCCACGGTTTCTGCCAGATGGGTCCCCTTGTCCGCATTGAGCCTCAGGGTATTCTCTATGTTTCCGTGAAGCCGGAGGATGTAGAAGAAATCGTAGAAGAGACTTTAATAGAGGGCAAGGCTGTGACGCGCCTTCTCTACCAAGATTCATCTTCAGGAACTGCGGTGAAGACCGAGGATTCAATCCCTTTCTACAAGCGTCAGCATCGTGTGGTCCTGGCCAATTGCGGCAGGATTAACCCGGAGGACATCAGAGAAGCCATTGCAATGGGTGGCTATCATGCCATCGCGAAGGTATTGGATGAGATGACACCGGATCAAGTCATTCAGCTCATTAATGCGTCCGGACTCAGGGGGCGCGGCGGTGCAGGCTTCCCAACCGGCCGTAAGTGGGGGTTTGCCCAGGCCGCGAAATCCTTGAAGAAATACGTGATATGTAACGGAGACGAAGGAGACCCAGGCGCATTCAT
>DGZL01000029.1:17545-33428 GCA_002398515.1 Firmicutes bacterium UBA4981 | reverse complement strand
AGAACCGTCTGATGTGGGATTGGGAGAAGACTTGACCAGGTTCTTTCTGGCGTGGGACAACCTCTCGAACCGGCCTGAAGGGACTCCGCTTCGTGCTGCTCTTGTAGAAGAGTCAAAGACGTTGGCTTCGCACATAAACCGCATTACGAGAAACCTCAGGGGCTTGTCTTCCGACATTGATGTGGAGCTATCTGCGAAAGTCAATGAGATAAACTCTCTTATCCAGGAAATTGCAACTCAAAACCATGAGATCGTGAGGGTTATCGCAGTCGGCAATGACCCCGGGGATCTAAGAGACAAGAGGGATGCGGCCATAGCCTCTCTTTCTAAACTAGTGAACATGACCGCTTTTGAGACTGAGGACGGAGCGGTGGCAATTCAGATTGGCTCTCGAGACCTGGTCCGCAAAGACTTCGCGTATGAATTGACTTATGAGTCAGGCTCTTTACCCGGGGAACCTCTAGATCCCGCAGATATCGAGACTTCCAAAATCCTGTGGAAAGATGACTTGTCGCTTGTGGATATTCAGGGTGGGGATCTTGCTGCGAGACTTGAGGGAAGAAACGAACGGGTGCCGGAATACTACAATTATGTCGAGACGTTTATTGTCACACTTTGTGATGAGATAAACAAGCTGCATATGTCAGGCTATGGGATTGATGAGTCTCTCTCAACGGGAATGGATTTCTATATATATGATTATGAAAAGCGTATCTTAAGAATCAATCCCGAACTTGACCCTGAGGCCGGCGGGAATCTGTCACGAATTGCAGCAGCTTCTACTTGGCATGCAGGTGACGGTTCTGTTGCATCTGCTATCTCCCGTCTAAAGGATGAGCTTGTTATGGAAGGCGGCCGAGAGAGCATCCCCGGGTTTTATCAGAATCTCATCGCCAGGATTGGAGTGGCTACTCGAAACTCCGCTCACATGGTGGAGGTTCATGACGCTACGTACAGACAATGCATAAACAACAAAGATAGTGTTTCAGGGGTATCCCTTGATGAAGAGTTAATTAACCTTACTCGTTATCAAAAAGCTTATCAGGCTGCGTCCAGGTTTTTTACTGTTGTAGACGAAATGCTAGATACGATTATTAATCGAACCGGCATTGTCGGCAGGTAAGACAGAGAAGTAGGGCGAGGTCAGGTTTCCGGTCGGTGTTGCGTTCCGGGGACGGCGCGCTTGCGGCGCGCCTCGTTCGAATTTGGCTGATCCATATGCTTGCCAAATTCTCAACGCCCCGTCACTGCAAGCACCGACCGGGAACCTCATTCACACCGGGGTCCGGCTGGATTGTAGAGAAGGATTGGCGAAAAGTCTGAAGAGACCTACTGGGAAAGGAGGGTGAAAGATTTGCGTGTAAGTACTAATCACCTTTTGAACAATATGATGAAAGGCGTAGGCAACCAGCTTTCTCGCTTGAATGATTTATCTCAGGACATTGCTACCGGCAAACGTGTAACAAAACCTTCTGATGACCCTGTAGCAGCCTCGCGAGGACTTGCCCTTCGTGCGTTGAGATCCGGTCTCCGGCAGCACAAGAGTAATGTTGCGGACGGCCGCGACTGGCTGATGACCACTGAAACGGCGTTGATGAACCTCAATGACCTTTTTGAGCAGGCTAATGTTCTTGTCTTGGACGCAGCGAACCAAACCCGTTCCGATAAGGATAAAGAAGCCTTTGTCCAGGAACTTGACAGGATTATTGAAGAAGCTGTGGCAGTTCTTAATACCAGGCATGATGACAGATACATTTTTGCAGGCCTTGCTACCACCACAAAACCGTTTTCCCTGGAAAACGGAGAAATCGTGTACTATGGAGCTAATGATGCTGACGGTCGAAAAGAGATTGAGATAGAACCTGGTATGACAATGCAAATCAACGTCAACGGTAAGCTGGCTTTCATGACGGATCTTGAGGAAGCAGGAAATCGCAGCGTGCTCAAAACGCTAATCGATGTCAGGGAACACGTGGCAGAGTCTTATTCATCCCCGACATTCCATGATGATATCGCACAAGACATAGATGCTATAGCAGTTGTAGAGGATCATATTTTGAATCACGTAACCAGTGTCGGCGCGAAAGTCAGGAACCTACAGCGAACATCTGCCAAGCTGGACCAGAATGAGGTTGAAATAGAGTCGCTGTTGTCTAAGACTGAGGATGCGGATATCGCCAAGGCTGTAGTGGAGCTGGAGCTACAAAAGACTGTATACATGGCGATTCTCTACTCCACTTCTGACATAATGAAAACCTCGCTTCTTGATTACTTGAGATAGGAGCCGGCGGTGTGATTTTGGACAGGCTTATCGTGGGCATTACTCAAAACTCTTGGCGTAAACCGACGCAAGGAGCGGAATAGTATGAGACTCGTCTGTAGTGAAGGATTATTGGGGTTTGAAGATATACACGATTACGAGCTGGTTCAGGCAGAAGAACCAGGCCCGTTTGTGTGGCTCAAGGCTGTAGACTGTGACTGCGACCTCAGTTTCATCGTGGTAGAACCCGGGCTGTTTTGGGAGGACTATCTGCCGGAAGTACCTAATAATGAGTTAGAAACTATTGGGGTAGATTCCATATCAGATGCGAAAGTGTATGTAATTGTTACCGTAACTCATGATCCCTTATGGGCGACGGGAAATTGCTTTGCACCGATAGTTGTAAACGAAGAGTCAGGCCGGATGAGGCAAGTGCTACTGAGAGAGAGTGACTACCCTCTTAAGGCTTATCTTTTCCCGGAGCAGGTCCGTAGTAGAAAGGCTGGGGTAGTAGGTGCTGGTTCTAACTCGGCGCAGCGGTGAGAGTATTGTCATAGATGATGATATCAAAGTGACAGTCATTTCTGTAAGCACAAGATCCGGCAGGCCTTACGTGACCCTTGGAATAACTGCGCCTGCAAAGTACAAGATATTCCGTGAGGAAATCTATGAAGAGATAAGGCGAGAAAACCTGGCAGCGTCCGGTGCCACAGCCGAGGATCTCAACGCTCTTTCTGAGGCCTGGCTCAAAGAGAAAGAGAGTCCGCCGGGCAACTCCATATCTTCTCCAGGTGAATGAATATCTCATTAAGCTACATTGACTATCACTCCTCTGGTGTCAGTGCATACTTGCCTAAACTTCCTTTGAAATTTGCCGATATGTTTATGTGAAAGGATAAACATGTCCATTAACTGATAAATGAGGAGGTGATTCTGATCCTGGTAGGTTAAGCGGCAAGGCTGCACAAGTAAGGTGAAGCGCTCTAGCTACATGCGGGTAGGCTGTGCCCCGCAAATAGCAAGCACAGTCTGAGGAAGGATCCTCATACTGCTGTAAGCAGGAAAACTACAAGGAGGTAATAGAGAATGGCACAGGCGGATATTACGCGTATTGCATCGAACATTGCCGGTTTGAACTCACTTAATGCCCTCAACAGTGTCAACACAAAGCTAGGAATCCACCAGTTACGTCTCGCTACCGGTAAAAGGATCAATGAGGCTGCTGATGACCCTGCAGGGCTCACGATTGCCACTAAGTTCAACGCGAAGAGCCGAGGCCTGGGGGTCGCTTTGGACAACATCGGTGATGCCAAGAACTTGCTTTCTGTGGCTGAGGCCGGCCTTACCAAGATAAACGACATACTTCTTGTGATAAGGGACAAATCGGAGCAGGCTGCTAACGATGCCCTGGGCGTGGCTGAGCGCGAAGCTATAAGAAAGCAAATCGACGAACTCCTGACCGAAATCGATAAGATTGTTGAGGAGACTGAATGGAACGGCACACCTCTGATCGATGGCACCACCAGTCTCAAGTTCCAGACAGGGTACCTGTCTGAAGGGGTTACACCCATTGAGCTCTCTAAGCCGCATAATGCGAAAGACCTCGGTGTGACCTTGCTGTCTATCGGGCTCGCTGAAGGCAGTGCGCTTGATAGCGTGGTTACAGGAGTAGAACTTGCTGAGGTGACTGGAACTAAGGCGGAGGCAGGGCAGTACAGCATTAGTGTCACGTGGGAACAGGGAGACGGTACGGATACTTGGGATACGTTGACTGGCCAGCTTACCGGGCCGACTGGGTTTACTCCTATCACAAAGACAATTGGTGGGACTGCGGAGACGGAGGCTGATGCGAACGCTGCCTGGGGTAACGAAGTTGACTTTGGGTGTGGCTTCAAGATAACACTTGGCGAAACACCTGGAAGCACGGCAGAAGCAATTACCATTGACTACACACCTGGCGCTGTTGTTTCCTCGAACGAAGGCGCAACTGCATACATGAAAAAGATCGATGACGCTATTGCAGCAGTAAGCGACAGCATCGCCAAAATCGGCGCGTCTGTATCCAGGCTGACCTTCAAGGAAGAGACCTTAGTCGTTGCCAAGATCAACACAGAAGCAGCCTACAGCCGTATCATGAACGCTGACATGGCAGCAGAGCAGTTGGAGGCGACGAAGCTTCAGATCTTGCAGCAGACAGCCACAGCGATGCTTGCCCAGGCGAACGTAGCGCCACAAGCGATATTGGCCCTGTTCAGATAAGACTACGCTCGAAACAGACGTAAAGACGTATTGAGTTGGACGGGAGGGAGAAGGGGCTCTCCCTCCCCTTCTGAACATGAGGCTGGTAAAGGCGGTGGTTATGGCAGATGGATGTTGCAGTTGATATGTTGCAGGCAGGAGCGGCTTATCGAGGGATCAGCGCAGTAGATGCCTACCGCACTCAGCAGGTCATGACTGAGAGTCCGGAGAGATTAGTCCTAATGGTATATGACTGTGTGATAGCCGCGTGTAATCTGAAAGACAAGACTAAGGCCTCACGGGGGTTGGCTGAGCTTATCGATGCACTTGATTTCTCTCAAGGGGAGATAGCAGTAGGGCTTTTCAGGCTTTACCGGTACGCTATGGATAAAGTACGTGAAGACGATTTTGACGGGGCGACTTCCGTGATACGTCCTCTCCGCGAAATATGGGGAGAGACGTTGCGGAAGAAATCCGGTACGCCTCAGGTAGCGGGGTGATTCTCTTTGGAATACACACTGGCAGCAGTGAACCTAAAGAGCGTGGACATGTGCGCAAGGTTCTGCGACGGAGCTTGTGACCGATTTTCCGGAGTCAATTCGAAAAACGTCGAAGATAGCACTGAACGCCGGCATATGCGTACAGGTAAACCAGGGGGATCAACTCATCGGAATGAGGCTCAAGCTGGAGGGAACCAGGATACTGAAAGCTATATACAGCCTGTAAGCGATATCCGGATAGCCTTCAGTATTGATGACAAATCAGGACGTATTACTATAAAGGTTATAGATAACTTGACTAACGAGATCATCCGGCATGTTCCACCGGAAGATCTCGTGTCAGTAATGTCCTGGCTATCGGAGTTTCAGGATATCGTGGGAGGCCTTGTAATAGATGAGATGCGGTGAAAAGTGAGGTGTGCAGGCTGTGGGTATCGGACTGTCTTCTATCGGAGGACAATCGTCTCAAATCGAAGAGCTCATCAAGCAGTATATGGCGATAGAATCAAAACCTATGGACACCTTAAAGAAGACTAAGGAGACTCTTTCCACCAGGTCAGCTATGTTCCAAGATCTTAACTCTTCACTGCTCTCCTTAAGGAACGTATCAGATGCGCTTGTTCCTACGGATACCGAATCTCTTTATGACGCTAAGACAGCAGTGTCCGGTGACGCAAATGTGTTTACTGCACAAGCCGGGCCTGAGGCGCAAGAAGCATCATATAGTATATTCGTAGAAAGACTTGCACGTAATGATGTGGTGATTTCAGGGCGATTTACATCGTCCGCGACTGAGATCTCAGACAATGCGGGTTCCGGAGACAAGACCTTCACCGTCACGGTGGGAGATACCTCATACGAAGTCCTGATCTCTATTTCTGAAGGTGATGATAATTCCACTGTCTTGACAAATATGGCTACTGCAATCAACCGTTCTGAAGCAGGTTCTTGTGTCAGCGCTACTGTTGTTTGTGAGGAGGCAGGCACAGCGCGCCTTGTCATTGAATCAAAATCCTCAGGCAGCGCTAATGCCATAGTCCTCAGTGAGTCAGGTGGATCTCATAATATCCTGGCATTATCCGGAACATCCTCGGAAAGTCAGTCATCAGGGGAAACAGGTGGTTATCTTGTTGCCAGGGACTCGTTGGATGCCAAGTTTAACTTGAACGGTCTTGACTTTTTAAGGTCATCTAGTGTAGTCAGCGACGCTATACCAGGTATCACCCTGACGTTCAAGAAAGCTCAGGAGTCAGGAGCTCAGGCGGTGGGCTTAGAAATCAAGCCTGATACTAACGGGATAAAGGCAAGGCTCAAAGCATTTGTCACAAGCTATAACTCGACAATGAAATTCCTGCAGAATAAGACCATGGTTGATGCCCATGGCGGGATACGAGGGGATCTTGCAGGTGAAGCTGTCTACCTTGACCTTAAGATAAGAATGGCCAGAGCTGTTCAAACGAAGGTAGAAGGAACCGAATCCCCGACGATTGTAAGGCTCTTTGATCTCGGTATTGCCCGTGACAGAAGCGGGCAGCTAAGTATCGCCAGTGAGTCAAAGCTTGACAAGGCTCTTGCGGAAAACCCTGACAGCGTCCTTGACTTGCTTGCATCTGAAGACGGCGTCGCTCGAAGGGTCAGGAACCTTATGGATCCTTTTGTAAGCTCTGCAGGTATCATTGACAGACAGCGAAAAGCCATAAGCAACCAGATCACTACCATTGATTCGCGGGTGAAAAGCCTGGAAGGACGGCTAGAAATGAGAGAGAAAGCCTTGAGAACTCAATTTTCGTCACTACTTAATGCGCTTACTCTTGTCAGTGCTCAAAGCGCCATGATAAACAGCTTCATGTCCCAGTCTTCCTATATGTCTTTGATGTATTAGGGGAGTGTTTTGACAAGGTCGTCACCGGCCTTGTAATATTAATCGAGACGGGAGGGTGAACGAGACAAGTGAAGGAAAATCCGGCTCTGGGGATTGTCCGCGATTTGGTTGAAAGCTACGAAACTGAAGCGAGACTCTTCAAGGAAGTCATACAGTACACAGAGCGTGGCGAGGAGCTCGCGACCGGAGGAGATTTCTCCGCATTATGCGATTGCTTGCTGGGGCGTGGAGAACGTATAGAAGCCATAGCTCAACTGGAAGCAGAAAGACGAAACCTAGAGAAAGAGTTTTCCGGCCGGATTCCTGAAGATGTAGAAGAGGCCAGAGAACAAGCTTTGATCTCGCACGGGAAAGCTATACTTGCCAATAACCGACTTCGCTCCATTCTCGTAGAGCATAAAGTCATCCTTGAAGAGGAGATTGCGGCTCTGGAGCACAGCAAGATTGCAACCCGCGCTTATGGTGAAGTCAGCGCTTCGAGTTCCTCTTCGATGTTCCTGGATCGAGAAAGGTAAGACAAGAAGGAAATACTATCCAAGTGTCGAAACAATGGGTAATGTGGATGTTCTTGTCATGCAAAAGAGGTTTTTGCTTATTATTACCATAGCGATAAAGGGATGTCGAACGTGGAACGCAGAGTGCTTATAGTAGATGATGAGCCTAACATGCTGGATGTTCTATCAAATATCCTATCAGAAGAAGGTTATGATGTAGATGTTGCCGGAAATGGTCGAGATGCGCTTTCAAAGGCATCCTCCGGTGATTTTCATGTAGCTATTCTCGATCTCAGACTTCCTGATATGAGCGGGCTCGATATCTTGCGTGAAATCAAGCGCCAAGTACCCCAGACTGCGACTATCATGATTACTGCTTATTCGTCGGTTGATACCGCTATCCAGGCCATGAAGATCGGCGCCTACGATTACATCACAAAACCATTCAAGATTGAGCAACTCAAGACTACAGTAGCAAGCGCGCTCGAGTTGGGAGCGTCCTTTTTCCGTACACCCCGCACCAGAGACGGAAGACAACGGAATTTTGAGATGATTGGATCTACCGATGAGATGCAAGAGATTTTCGATATGATTGACTATGTGGCGCCTACTAACGCCAGTGTTCTGATATACGGCGAGACGGGCACAGGTAAGGAACTCCTGGCGAAAGCAATTCATGACTGCAGTCACAGGGAGACGAGACCTTTTATGAAGGTCAACTGCGCTGCTATTCCCGAAGGGCTGCTGGAATCTGAGCTTTTCGGCCATGAACGCGGAGCTTTTACTTCTGCGGTAGCAACCAGGCTCGGCCGCTTTGAAATGGCTGATTCCGGAACCATATTCCTAGATGAAATTGCGGAAATGAGCCCTGCTATGCAGGCGAAACTGTTAAGAGTTACACAAGAGAAAGAGTTCGAGAGAGTAGGGAGTTCTGAGACTCGGTCAGTTGATGCGCGTATTATCTCAGCGACTAACAAGAACCTCATTGAACTGGTGGCAACAGGTGACTTCAGGGAGGATCTCTACTATCGCCTCAGTGTGGTGCCGATTTATATTCCACCGCTTCGCGAGAGGAAAACAGATATCAGCTTACTTGCTGAAAAATTCTTGCGATACTACTCTGATGCGCTGGGTAAGAAGGTAGAATCAATTTCAGAGGAAGCAATGGAGAAATTGATGGCATATGATTGGCCGGGGAATGTCAGGGAGTTGGAGAACTGCATTGAGCGTGCAGTGATTTTCGCGAAGGGACCTGTTATCGAAGGGGATAATCTCTTCATAGGTCTGCCTGCAATAAATGCGCCTCTGTCAGATCAGAATAATCCGGACGGAGCTGCTTCCGATAAACCAAGATCAATTAAGGAAGTGGAAAAAGCCCATATCATCAGAGTTCTCGGGGCGACTAACAGAAACCGTACACAAGCTGCTGAAATCTTGAAGATCAGCAGAAGGACTCTGCAAAACAAGATTAAGGAGTACGGAATCGCAGACTGATGGCAGCTTACTGTGAGTCCGCTGTGGGGTGTTAAGGTGATATTTACAGTCAAAGGATGGGCGCTTATTGCCGTTACTGCAGGAGCGCTCATTAATGCTTATGTAGTTGACAAGAATACCAAGAAAGAGCTTTCAGAAGTTAAGAAACAACTTATCTCAACGCAGAATTTCTTGAGCGAGCTTACCCAAAACGATGTTTTTCTTCAAGAAGAGCTTGTCGCAAGTAACACAGAGCTCAACCGCCGCATGCTCCAGCTTGCCACCTTACTTGAAATTGCCAAGGAATTGATGGTCACTCGCAGCCCTAAGGGGATATTGGAGCGTATTTCGGTTACTGTAAATCGCCTGATCCCGTCTGAAGGCGTGGTCATTAGAATTCTCAGCAAGGATGAGTCATACCTTAACATTGAATCATATGTCGGGCTCCCCGAGGAATATGTAGAAAGAGGGAAATCCATCCCCCTGGATTCCAGCCCGTTTGCTAAGGTCATAAAGGAGAATAAGCCTTTGGCAGGTGTAGGCGACTATGGAGCAGATGCCTTTTGCTCGGAGGCTACCGGAGCTGAAGGGGTGACGTTTCATCTGTCTGTCCCTATTGTAGTCCATGGTAAGGCTGCAGGTGTCCTTAGCGTATATACTCCTAACCTTTATGATAGGACCTCTGATGATATCCAGCTGCTTACTATTCTGGCAGCCTTCGCTTCCTCTGCTTTGGAAAGCGCCAAGCTCTATGAGGAGCTGGGCCTGGCTTATCATGAGTTGTCCAGCTTGAAGGATTACAACGAGAGCATCCTCGAAAGTATTACCCTTGGTTTAGCTGTAGTTAACAGAGACCTAACGATTAATACTTGGAATCCCGGCATGGAGGATATCACCGGGATCAGGCGACCGGACGCAGTCGGACGGAGCTGCTTTCAAGTGCCGGCTTTCCATGAAGACGCAGGTTTTCGTGACTTGCTCAGAGAGACGTTGGAGGAAGGCGTAACTTGCGAACTCAACAATCTCAGATATGTTACTCCTGACGGACGTGAGCGTATAGTCTCTTGCAGAGCTTGTCCTTTGATGTCATTGGGTGAAGCAAGTAGGTGTGAAGAGAGCTTCTCTTTCGCCTCCGGTTTGAGGCAACCTTTAGGCGCAGTGATTATTGTGCAAGACGTTACAGCCACTGTAACCCTGGAAGAGCAGTTGCGTTGGGCGGAGAGAATGAGAGTCGTAGGGGAATTCTCAGCCGGCATCGCCCACGAAATCAACAACCCTATCGGCATCATATCAGCTTGCGCTGAGCATCTTGCGAGAAAGCTTGAAAGGGAAAAAGAAGTGCCCGACGATTACCTGAAATCTCTAAAAGTTATCGAGGAAGAGGCGACTAGATGCTCTTCGATAATAAAGAATCTGACGGTATTTGCCCGTCGTCAGGAGTTTAATCTGAAAGCGATTGATGTAGGCTATGTGATTCAAGGGGTCTTGGAATTAGTGCGGCCTCAGGCTAAGCAATCAGGGGTAACAATTAAGTTCGATGATATGCGAGGCGAGGAGAGCGGGCTTTTGGTCCTTGCGGATGAAGCTCAGATTAGACAGGTGTTCTTAAACCTTGCCCTCAACGCAATACAGTCAATGGCTGATGGAGGCCTACTCAGAGTCGATATTGTCCCTGAACCCCAAAATGGAACACATGAGAATGTTAAGATTTGCTTTACTGACACAGGATGTGGAATTGCCGAAGAAGACCTGAAGAAGGTGTTTACGCCTTTCTTTACTACTCGAAGCAGCGGGATCGGGTTAGGGCTCGCTGTAAGCCATGGAATCATCCAAAGTCATAGTGGCACTCTGACTGTACACAGCAAAGAAGGACAGGGAAGCTCCTTTGCAGTCAGTCTGCCTTGGTACTACGCTACTACACATGTAACTCCTTAAGCTCACCGGTTTCTACATAGAATACGCGCTCTCCTATGTTGGTGACGTGATCCGCTATGCGTTCCAAATAACGTGTAATCAGGATTAACGGTACTGCCTGGTCCACCAAGGAAGGGTCTTGTTTCATGAAGTCCTTCAACTCCACGTACAGGTGTTCATAGAGGGTATCGACTTCTTCATCATCAGCAATCATCTTGTAGACAAGCTCCAAATCCCTTGTGACAAAAGCATCCAAGGTCTCATGGAGCATTTTCTTGACTACCTCCTGCATTCTCGGGATATCTTCAAGGGGTTTGAACAGGGGCTTATCAGCAAGCTCCTTTACTACTAAGCAGATATCCACTGCGTAGTCTGCGACTCTTTCCACATCTCCGGAAATCTTAAGAGCAGCTATTATCCTCCGAAGATCGCGGGCTTGAGGCTGCTGGGTCGCAATGAGTCTTATGCATTTAGTTTCGATTTCGAGGTTAAGCGCATCCACTTGGTCATCCATACGTACTGTATCTTCCGCAAGTTCCACATTCCTCTCTCTTAGCGCTTGTATCATCCTGCTCAGCATATCCTCAGAAATGGCGCCCATACGGAGGATCAGCGCCTCAAGTTCTGCTAACTCTTGTTCGAATCTCCTTCTCGGCTTCACCACCTCTAATCCCTCCTTTCCATATTTGCAACTGCATGTCCGGCTGAATTTGAATTTCTGATTAACGAAATCTCCCTGTTATGTAGTTCTCGGTCCGGCTGTCTCTCGGCGAGGTGAATATTTCGCCGGTAGGGCCTGACTCTATGATTTCCCCTGAGAGCATGAATACAGTGTAATCAGATGCTCTGGCAGCCTGCTGCATACTGTGAGTGACTATCACTACAGTATAGTGTTTCGCCAGTTGCCTCATGAGTTCCTCGATTTTCATTGTAGACATGGGATCCAACGCGGAACACGGTTCATCTAAGAGAATTACCTCGGGTTCGCTTGCTATGACCCTGGCAATACATAGCTGCTGCTGCTGTCCGAGGGACAGGCTAAGCGCAGATTTGTGTAACTTGTCAGCTACTTCATCCCAGAGGCCTACTCTTACCAGGCTTGACTTAACTATACTGTCAAGGGTTCCCCTATGCGAGACTCCATGGACTCTGGGTGGTGAAGCCACATTCTCGTATATGGAGATCGGGAAGGCTACAGGCCGTTGAAATACCATGCCTACTCTCTTGCGGAGGCGTGCAACATCTACAGTGTCCGCATAGATATCTTGATCCCCCAGGAGAACCTGTCCTTCAATCCGCACGCCGGGAAGAATGTCATTCATCCGGTTCAGGCACTTTAGCAGTGTCGATTTTCCGCATCCTGAAGGCCCAATCAAAGCGGTAATCAGGTTCTTTCGGATATTAAGGTTAATGCCTCTTAGCACATGGTTAGCGGTAAAATGCAGGTTCAGGTTATCAATTCTTATCTTGTAATCGTTTTTCTGTTCCATAAGCCTCACATGCCATCTACAATCTTCATGCCTGATTCTCCTGTAACACTCATATCACCCGAACTTGCCTGAAACGTAATCCTCAGTCCTCTTGTCCTTCGGCCTGGTAAAAATATCATAGGCAGATCCGGTTTCTATGAGTTCTCCCATTAAGAAAAAAGCTGTTTTGCTGTCAATACGCGCGGCCTGGAGGGGGTTGTGTGTCACTAGGATGATTGTGTAACGCTCAACCAATTCCCAGAGGAGCTCTTCAATTCTTAACGTGGAGATGGGATCCAGTCCCGATGTGGGCTCATCGAGAAGGATAATGTCCGGCTCTAAGGCCAGCACGCGTGCGATGGAGAGCCTTTGCAACTGCCCGCCGGAGAGGCGCGATGCGTAGTCATTAAGTCTGTTCTTTACTTCGTCCCAGAGAATGGCGTCACGTAGGGCTTTCTCTACGATCTCCTCAAGCTCCTTTTGATGTCGTACCCCCTGCATTTGCGGCCCGTGTGCGACATTGCTGAATATGCTCATCGGAAGCGCGACAGGCAGGGCGAAAACCATGCCTACGTTTCTGCGCAACTCCGGTATGTCGATTCTTGAGTCATACACGTCAGTCCCATCGATTTTGAGGGATCCTTCGTGCCGGGTGTTTGGGATTAGATCGCCCAGCCTGTTCAGGGCACGAAGGAACGTGGTCTTACCGCTCCCTGAAGGACCCATAATTGTGAAGAGCTGCTTGGGCTTGATCTCAAGGCTGACGTTTCTTAGCGCGCAGTGTTCGCCGTAGAAAAAGCTGAAATTGCGGGCATGGATTTTCACGGCGCTCCCGTTCTCAGGAATGCACCTATTGTTGTCTTCTCTTGTACACCTACCTCTAAGTGCTTCGATTTCAGCCATAGACTCCGGTATCACCTCGATTATCCCGTTCGTGGGCGCTAACTCTCTTTCTTAGCGAGTCGATCCATTATGGTGTACGCTGCTATATTGATCGCCAATATCAGGAGGATCAACACTGCGGCTGTGCTGTACGCATTCTCTAATGATATGCCTTCCCTGGCAAGGATGTAGAAGTGGACAGGGAGGGTTCTTGTGGAGTCCAAGAGGGTCCTAGGCAGTCTAAGTGATGATCCGGCAGTAAAGATGACAGCAGCGGTTTCGCCGATTGCCCTCCCTATGGCCAGCATTACTCCGGTCATAATCCCCGGTTTTGCTGATGGCAGAACCACGCTTGTCACCGTTTGCCATCTGGTTGAGCCCAATGCGAGGCTTACCTCGCGATAAGCGTCCGGCACTGCCCTGATAGCTTCTTCAGATGTCCTTACGATTGTCGGCAGTATCATTGCAGAAAGAGTCAGGGCGCCGGATAGGACAGACCAGCCCAGATCCAGATATATTACGAAGAACAGAAAGCCAAAAAGGCCGAAAATGATAGAGGGGATCCCTGCTAAGCTTTCTGTACCGAATCGAACTATCTTAGGTAACCATGTATCGCGAGTGTACTCAGTAAGATACACAGCAGTCAATATCCCAACCGGAGCTGCGATAATCAGCGCTATTCCAGTAAGGAGCACAGTCCCGACAATTGCAGGGAAGACCCCGCCTGTCCTTCCCATCTCCCGTGGTGACTCAAGAAGAAACGGCAAGGTCAGTCCGGGCAACCCATTTACCATGACATAACCTATGATGACTACCAAGATTATTACAGTTAAACCTGTTATGCTTGCAAAAAGAAGGGTAACTCGTCTGTCAGTCATCTTTACACCTTTTCAACTCGGGCGACTAAGCGTGCCAGGGTATTTAGAAGCGCTATGATGATAAAGAGCACAATGCCGGTGGCGAAAAGCGCTTCTCTGTGTTCGCCTACGGCATAGCCCATTTCCAGGGCGATGTTGCTTGTAAGAGTTCTTACCGGCTCCAAAGGAGAGACCGGGATTCTTGTGGCGTTGCCTGCCACCATTATCACTGCCATAGTCTCTCCTACGGCTCGTCCCATACCAAGGATAACCGCTGCTATGATTCCAGGCCTTGCAGCAGGGAGAACCACCATCTTGATAGTTTGCCATCTTGTAGCCCCTAAGGCCAGCATGCCTTCTCTGTATGCCTGAGGGACAGCTTTTAGCACGTCATAGCATACACTGACTATTGTGGGTAGTATCATGATCCCCAGGACAATGCCGGCTGCGAGGACCGAAAATCCGGGTCCGCCCAGCCACTGCCTGATAAGGGGGACAAGAATGACAAGACCGATGAATCCAAACACAACAGACGGGATTCCCGCCAGAAGCTGTATGGCGGATTTCAGGATCTGACTTGTTCCGGACGGCGCCATCTCAGCGAGGAAAATAGCTGTGGCGAGACCTATTGGAACTCCTATTAAGAGAGCGCCTAACGTTACCCAGACTGAACCAACTATCATCGGAAGTATACCAAACATGCCCCTTGTAGGCGACCATTTGGTTCCCGTGATGAATTGAACCATGCCTAGTCTGGCTATGATGGGCGACCCTTCTTTGAAGATGAATATGATGATAAGGGCGAGGACTGCTATTGCAGAAAGCGCAACTATAGCCAGAGACCATTGGACCAGTGTTTCGCCACGACGCATGACCGTTAATATCCTCCTTAGCTGAGCAATACAGTGTAATGCAATGCGATGAACCTGTATCATATCGTATGTGATCCTAATTGTCGGGCCCCGGCTCAAGGCCGTCGTGTCCCGGCTTAAGACTACCGTGTTCCAGCCCGGGATTGCCGTGCGCAGGCTCAGGATCGCGGTGCCCCGGCTCGGGCGGCCCTCCCGGCGCAACCGATGTAACCGGCACCAAACCTTCTCGTGCCAGTATTGCCTGGGCCCATTCACCAAGGCAGAAGCTGATGAAATCCATGACTTCTCTCCCCGGGCCTTCGCGGGTGGCAAGTATCATAGGCCTTACCAGCTTGTATGTGTTATTTGCCACTGTGTCGATGCTTGGCAGCACGCTTTGGACGGCAATGGCTTTCACACGCTTGTCCACAAGGCCGAGGGACAGGTATCCTATGGCGGAAGGATCGCCTGCGACGATTTCCCTGACTGCGCCGTTAGAATCCTGGACTATGGCGCCGGGAGTGACTTCAGTGATTCCCATGATTATCTCGTCAAATGCGCTACGGGTTCCGGATCCCTCTTCGCGAGCGACTACATGAATCTTGCGAGCCTTGCCTCCTACTTCGGACCAGCTGGTAATCTCTTCGGCAAATATGGACTTAATCTCGACGATGTCAAGGTTGTCACAGGGATTTGAAGGGTGGACAATAAGCGCTATTGCATCATAAGCGATAATTGTGGGAATTAGAGTTTTTTCATCCCCGTGGAGGTCACGGGATAACATGCCTACTTCAGCCACGCCTGAAAGAGCTGCCCTGGCGCCTGCGCTGGATCCGCCTCCTTGGACATTGATACTGATGTTTCCGACTTCATTCATATACTCATCTGCCAGTAGCTCTGCGAATGGCTGGACAGAAGTGGATCCCGCCAGGGTTATAGAGGTCGGGGCGTGGATTTCATCGCTTCTAGAGGGCGCTCGTAGACTATGTATAGCTGCAAGGATAACAAAGAGTATTACAACACCTAAAGGTATGAACCGCTTCAGCTTAATCCCTCCTGTCCA
>DGZL01000029.1:6411-17362 GCA_002398515.1 Firmicutes bacterium UBA4981 | reverse complement strand
CCATGTTAATTCTATGCAATGAGCGGAATTCCTACACGAAATTTCGCGGGGTAGCTCATTATGTCTTAAGAGATTCCGGGAGATAGCTTAGCATTCCTTATGAGGTTGTGGGAGGTAGCTTAGGATGCCTAACGAGATTTGCTGGGTAACCTGGGGAATGGAATCTCACGAATTTCGCGGGATCTCCTAAGATGCCTCGCGAAGTTCCACAGGATAGCTTAGGGCAGCAGTGGACAATAGGTTAGCTCGATATCCTATGGATGTCCTACTTGTCGGTGGAGGAATTCAGATCCTAGGAAAGAATATTGTTTAGGAGATAAAGCTATCAGTAGGGAGGACTTATGAAGTGACAGAGCGCCTCGAAGACAGAGCGGATTCACAAAGCAATATCCTAAACGAGGATCTATCAGGCTTGTCTGATAACCGGCTTGGCGAAGTGCTAGACAATGTAATCGCTACCTATGGATGTGAGGCAGTGCCGGACTTGGAGAAGCTTGCAATTAGCAGCGATTCTCGCGTGGCAACTGCTGCATGCTGCGCTTTAGGTGCGACACATGATGTATCTGCTACTAATGCCCTGCTTAGGATTAGAGAGTCCACGAAAGACAAGAATGTCCGGAAAGAGGCAGGCCATGCTTTGCACAAGCTGAGATCTGTCGGGATTGAACCCGGGGAGAGGTCGGAGCCTGCAGGTGAGATGCCGGGGCTTGCTCGTACCGGGAAAATGGAGAACGCCTATGCCTCCTATTATGACCCTCTCGGAATGCGCCTTTTGATTATGGGCATTAGACCTCCGGGCAGGCCTCTGTTCAGGGTGATTTGGGCCATATCCCAAGAAAAAGGCATACATGACTCCTATGTCACACGATTGAACAAACGTGGGTTTGAGGAATGGATTGATGAGTTTAGGCTGGAGAAAGAAGGTATATCCCAAATCGATCCGGCACATTGCAGATATCTTGCGAATGAGGCTTATGAAAAGACGTCCCAATCCGGCGCGTCTCTTCCGGACGGAATCGGAATCTACCTTGAAGCAGTAAAGAACATGCCGGATCCGCCCGAACGACCAATCATATATGAGTTTTTGGAAGAGGCGAGAGAGAAGTCGGATTCAACAGTCGTATTAATGTCAGAGAGCCTGCTGGATCTTGTGGAGTGCACGTGGCGTCTGGGCGGAGAGAAGGTTGGGGAGTATGCTGAGCGGGTGGTCGAGGTATTAAGTAGTGTCATTGTTACATCCGACATTGTCCGTGAAGAGCGCCTTCAGAAGATTGTGGATGATTATATTGCTGCTGAATTCTCCAGTGAGATAAGAAATGCGTATCGGAGAAGGTTGGAAGAGACCGCATATCTTTTTGTCCTAGACAGCAAAATGGATTACGCCCGTTCCGCTTTTTCAGTAGCTCTCCTAATGGGATCCGGCGGTGATCTCCGCACTATTCCGTTTATTCGGGGGCTTGTCGGAAGGAGCATAGGAGTTATCCGAGCTGACTCTCGCGAAGGCAAGGAGTTTGAAAGACGCATGGCTGAAAAGGAGAGAAGTCAGCTTGTGAAGCCAATCACCCAGGACAGATCCCGGGAGGAGATGCTTAGGGAGATACGACGAGGCTGACATGCATTCCGGCTCACTGGATCCCGGGTCAATGTATCCAGGCTATGTCTAGGCTGTATGCAAGCTACATCCCAGCTCACTACATCTTCGCTTCATGTCTCCAGTGTTAGGCTGTTTGGAGCATAAAATCCTGCCTTAGTGGCACTCTCTTAATAGGAGGTGATAAGGTGGGTAAGGTTTCGAATGTGAAATGCTCAGTAGATGAGTGTGTCTACTGGGGTACCGGGGATGTTTGTGATGCTGATGCTATTGAAGTCAACAGAAATATTAGGATCCACGAGGGTGGAACTGCCGGGGCTGGCTTGAGCAGGAGAGATATGGAAACCGGCCGTATAGGAGACCTCGGCGCCCGCACAAGAAAGGAAAGCGTGGCATGGACTTCTGAACACACTATGTGCAGGACTTTCAGGCCCAGGCCGACGGGACGCGATCGCTGATTGTTCCCTGTTGGCGCGGATGGTATGTTGACTACGGCGATTATGTCGACTGTATCTACTATGTCGACTGTATCTACGACACATTTTTTTGTTGGCCTTCCTGAGATAGCAGAACCACTGCCACCTAGTTCTTGACAGCAAACGGAAAAAGCGCATATTCTCAGTAACGGTGGTCGACTTTCGACCACCTTCTGAGGTTTTCCCGGAAATTGCGGTGTCAGTGTTCGATTTTCGATCACACGCAGCCCCACCTACTGAAAGTGGGGTCTATTTGACGCTTACGTAGAAAAGCTTCAGGAGTGTAGATAATTCTGCGCGAATGGTTTTTCATAGTTCTGCTTGAGACTGTAGAGGCGGATTTGGGGCATTGTTGACAGTTTTGGAAGCCTGAGACTATAATAACAGCGCGAACGGGGAATATGACAATCGCAGGGGGAATGGAATTGCACCTTTGGTTTATTGAAGAGCAAGCTCCGGGAATGGCACTTGCCCTAAAAGCCACGGGCACGATTTATCGAGAGAAGACTGAATATCAGAATCTGACTGTGATTGAGACCGTTGATGCAGGTAGGGCTCTGGTACTGGATGATTGTATTATGACCTCGGATATGGACGAGTTCATTTACCACGAGATGATAGCTCATGTTCCGCTGTGCACCCATCCATCACCTGAGAAAGTGCTGGTAGTCGGTGGAGGCGATGGAGGCAGCATCCGGGAGATTCTCAAGCATGATTCAGTTAGGGAAGCGGTTCTTGCTGAGATTGACGAGAGAGTCGTTGAGGCTGCCAAGAAGTATCTGCCAAACACCTCATGCAGTCTGGATGATCCCAGGTGTCGCGTAATGATAGGTGACGGCTTTCGGCATGTTAACACTCATCCCGGGGAATACGACGTCATCTTATGCGATTCTACAGACCCTGTCGGGCCGGGAATCGTATTGTTCAGCGAAGAGTTCTACCAGGGAGTATATAGTTCCTTGAAAGACGACGGGATATTTGTGGCTCAGACAGAGTCGCCATTCTACTATGGAGACTTACTGGCCAGGGTGTCCAAGACCTTGAAAGGGATATTTCCGATAGTTAAGACATATGTTACGGTCATGCCTACATATCCCGGAGCGCTTTGGACTTTTACTTTGGCGTCAAAGAGATATGATCCTGTTGAGTGCGTGCGCAGGTTGGATTTGGAGACCAAGTTCTACACACCGGAGCTCCATACGGCTTCGTTTGCGTTACCACAGATGGTCAAGGATATAGTGGGCGCCTAATTCTCATGACATATGGTTCGCATTCTGGGCGGTTCCTAATGCAGATGGCTAACAATGTGGGCGCTACCCATTGTAATGGCTTAGCGTTGTAGGTGCTTCATAGACTACTTGTAGGCGCTCTCCAATGTAGCGGCCTTGCGCTACGGGCGTTGCCCATGGTAGACGCTCAGCATTATGGATTTCTCGTGTGGTAGGCACTTCCCAGTGTAGACGTTACCCATGACAGACGCTTAGCATCATAGGCGTTGAGTCCTAAGAGCGAGCGGAAGGGGGTATGGCGGGTGTCCGAGAAACTTTCACATATCAAGGAGCTTCTTGCGGAGAAGGATTATCGTCTTACGCCCCAGCGTGAGGCAATACTCCACGTTATTATGCAATGTCAGGATACCCATTTGACCGCTGACGAGATATATCGTAAGACAAAAGAAGCATATCCTGAAATCGGTATTGCCACCGTGTACCGTACCCTCGAGATTTTTGAGACTCTAGGTATTATCAATAGGCTCCAACTTAGCGAGGATAGAGCCCTCTATGAATTCAACCCTGGTTACCACAAGCACTATCATCATCACATCATCTGTTTAGGATGCGGCAGGATCCTAGAGTTCAATGAGGACTTACTTGAAGATATTGAAGCCGCTGTCGTACGTAGCACAGGTTTCTCCATTGTTGATCATTCTCTGGCCATTTATGGCTATTGCAGGACATGTCTGGAGAAACAAGAACAGGGGGATTCAAGCGATCACCCCGGCGACCCGGCTAAGTCGGATACAGAGTGAGCTCGCATAAGGAGTAGGGGCGGATAAGGCTTCTGCCGAATATACTACTGTGAGTTGTAGGCGCGTTGAGTGCTCTCTTCTAATGCAGTGCTTATTGTCAGTGCAGTGGTCAGCTCCATAGTGAACAGGCAACGCAGAGGGGACAACTTCCTATGCAGCACTTGCCATCAGTTCGGCCGTCAACCCGGTAACGGACGTGCAATGCAGGAGGGACAACTCTCCGTGTAGTGCTCGTGCAGCGCTTACTGTCAACACGGCTGTCAATCCGGTGACGGACGCGCAGCGCAGGAGGCACAACTCGTCATGCAGCGCTTATCGTAAGCGTGGCAGTCAACTCTGTGACCGACGTAACGTAGAAGGGACAACTCCTCATGAATCGAAAGAGATTGGCCGTCGTCGGAATGCCTAACGTCGGGAAAAGCGTTCTGTTCAACGCTCTGACAGGGACATATGCCACAGTGTCCAACTATCCGGGGACAACTGTGGAAGTCATGTGGGGCCATGGGAACATCTGTGGGATCAAGTTTGACATAGTGGACACACCGGGCGCGTATTCACTGTTGCCTCTCACCGAGGATGAGCGAGTAACCCTCTTACTCCTTCTCAATGAGGATTTTGACATAGTGCTTCATGTGGTTGACGCGCGTTGCCTCAGAAGAATGCTGGCATTCACTCTGCAGTTGCTTGAAGCAGGCCTTCCTTTAATGCTTGATGTGAACATACTGGACGAAGCCGCCCGCATAGGGATGAGTATAGACATCCTCGGCCTTGAAAGAGTCCTTGGGATCCCTGTGGTGGGGACAGCTCTTGCCAAGGGCCGGGGCTTAAGCGAGCTAAAGGGCAGGGTGGCTCACTATGTCTCGGATCTTCGTATCCCAAAGGCAAAAAGCAGGCAAAGACAGGTTAGAGGTTGCGGTGCATGAGATAGCCCTTCAACTCAAAGGAGACTATCGGCTTTCTCGTAGGGCAATAGCCCTTCTTCTATTGTCAGGGGACAGTGACACTCATGCGCTTGTGAAGAAGCATGAGAACCGTAGGGACTATATGAACATTTGTCGTATTATCGACGCAGTCGAGAAGTGTTACGAACTTCCACTGTCATACGTTATCGGATTGAAGAGACAGAGCCGGGCCTATATGATAGCAGACCGCACGACTCGCTTGTCTCCGAGGGAGCAAAGCCCTTTTTCCAGGATTTTGGACTACACAACCATATGGCCGGTTACAGGTATTCCTATTCTCTTGCTTGTCCTGTACTATGGTCTATACAAATTCGTGGGAGGCTTTGGCGCCGGCACAGCCGTGCACTTCCTGGAACTTAAGGTGTTCCGGGATTTTATAAACCCTTTGGCTACATCCTTTGTGGATGAGTACATCGGCAGTGCAAGCCTAAGAGAGTTAATTGTGGGCGAGTACGGGATAATCACTTTAGGATTGCGCTATGCGGTAGCAATGGTCCTGCCTATTGTAGGCACTTTTTTCATCGTGTTCTCCGTGCTTGAGGACACAGGTTATCTGCCCAGGCTGTCGCTGATGGCTGACAGGGCGCTCAAAATCGTAGGCTTGACCGGGCGTGCCGTAATCCCGCTCACCTTGGGGCTGGGGTGTGACACCATGGCCACACTGGTTACGAGGACACTGGAATCCCATCGCGAAAGGGTAATTACCACGTTTCTTCTGGCCCTGGCTGTGCCCTGCTCCGGGCAACTCGGCGTGATTGTGGGCATGCTTTCTCAAAGGCCTCTTGCACTAGTCATCTGGGTTGTGTCTATCTTAGCTGTCTTCATACTGTCAGGGTTTGCTGCCAAGAAGCTCATTCCCGGAGAAGAAGCGGTCTTTGTAATGGAGGTCCCTCCGCTTAGGATGCCGGTACTGTCCAACGTCCTTACCAAGACCATGGTTCGCATGAAGTGGTATTTTGCGGAGATTATTCCGATATTCATAGGGACTAGTTTTCTCATATGGGTGGGAAGAATTACAGGGATCCTTAATGTGTTAATAAGTTACTTACGGATTCCCGTTCTTATCCTTGGACTTCCCGAAGAGACTGCTTTCGCTTTTCTATTCGGTTTCTTGCGTAGAGATTATGGAGCAGCCGGCTTATACGATTTGTTTCGATTAGGCAGACTAAACGGGGCTCAGCTTGTAGTGGCGTGTGTCGTCCTTACCCTGTTTGTTCCCTGTGTCGCCCAGTTTGCTGTAATGTGGAAGGAGCGAGGGGGGCTTGCAGCAGTGGTGATAGCAGCCGGGACAATGGTAATTGCATTTGTCACAGGGGCAGTCCTGAATGTATCTTTGACGTGGTTGGGGTTGATGCAGTAGTGTCTGAGACGGGAATGAGGATGTCGCGAATAAGGTATGAGACAGCAAGTGACAGGTATAATAAGGACAGAGAAGTTGTTTCTCTATGTCAGTTGAAGCCGGGTGAAGCAGGGGAAGTAGTGGACATGCAAAGAGCTGATAGGAGCGTTCTTCAGAGACTCCTGGCTATGGCAGTGATCCCTGGGAGCACACTGAAGGTGGAGTTTACATCGCCGGTTGTGGTTTTTCAAGTTGAAAATACCAGAGTTGCCGTTGACCATGGAGTTGCCGGTGAAATCAGAGTATGTAGAATCCGTAGAAGTCCATTGAAGTCCATTCCATATTCAACTTGACTCACTTTTCGAGCTGAGAATATAATGAATTGGGCTTTAGACGGCAGGCTTCGGGCTGAAGCCCTTTTCGGCTTTGTGTATCTATACGAGGCGCTGTGCGGCTTCCCGTGGTTTGCATGGCCTTGCGTGGTCTTGCATGGCTTAACGTAGCCTTGCGCTGCTTCGCTTGGCCTTAGGTTGCTTGGCGTGTCTATGCGCGGGTTGATATGGCTTCCCGTGGCCTTGTGCGGCTTTGCGCTGTGCGCATTCAATTTCTTCATTGCATATAGGATAAATGGCTTATATCGTACATCGGGGGCGTAAGGTTTGAACAGTTATTTATCAACGATCTGTAAATCCCAGGAGTTCACCAATATCTTAAGTGGAATAGAAAGAGACAAGGCGCGAGAGGTAATCCTGGGGCTTTCAGGGACCATGAAATCGTACTTGATTGCAGCGTTATTTCGTAGCACTACCACGCGGCCGTTCATACTGATAACCTACAATCCCCAGCAAGCGGAAAAACTCGAGCAGGACCTTGCGACCTTCTTGTCCCCGGACGAGGTTATGGTTTTCCCGCATCCGGAGATTTGGCCACACGAAGACGCCAGGGAGAGTGTGGACGTGCTTTCGCAGCGCATGGCGGTTATGTCGGCTCTTGCCCGAAGGACACGGAAAATCTTTATTGTGCCTGCAAAGGCCATTGCACGTAAACTCATGCCTTTGCAGGTGTTTTCTCGGGCTATGCTCCAACTGGTAGTCGGAGATGAGCTTGAAACAGACGGATTTGCCAAGAGACTAAGCGCTACAGGATACGAACGCGTGGATACGGTGGAGTCCCATGCGCAGTATGCCATAAGAGGGGACATCATTGATGTTTTCCCCCTGGATCAATCTACGCCTCTTAGAATAGAACTCTTTGATAACGAGGTAGACTCGATAAGACAATTCGACCTCGAGACACAACGCTCATTAGCGGAGCTGGGGAGGGTTGTCATACCCCCTGCCAAGGAATTCTTCATTGACGATGAGGTCAGGGATGTGGGAATTGCAGCAATCGAAAGCCGCTTAGCGCTCCAAACTCGGAGATTACGCAATCTTGATCTGGAGGACAGAGCGGTCTTTCTCGAAGAACGGATATCCAGGGGTTTGGAACGGCTCAATGAAGGCCTGTTGTTTGACGCGGAAGAACAGTTTGCCCCGGTTTTTTACCCAAGGTGTGAGACTATCCTGGACTATGCAGCTATGCCTTTGGTTATAGTGGATGAACCTTCGCGTATAAGAGAGTCTCTCTCAGCGTCTGAAGCGGAAGTTCATGAAGCTTACACATCATTTATTGAGAACGGAGTGGTCCTTCCGGATGAGGCCGGGATATTCAGTTCTGTCCAGGAGATATTTGCCAGGATAGACAAGGAGCAAAGGCTGGAACTTGTGTTGCTGGCAAGGGGCATGGATTTGCGTGAGTCAGGTCACGTGAGGAGTTTTGCTGTGAGTTCAGCAAGCTCATACCATGGCAGGCTGGAGTTACTGATCCGAGATATCAAGACTTGGAGAACTAAGGGCTACTGTGTGGTTGTGCATGTTTCCATAGAGGATAGGGCCGCAAGATTTGTCGAGGTAATGGCTGAACACAGTATCGAAGCTGTGTATGTGCCTGCTGTCACTGACCAAGTGAAGCCCGGTAATGTCATAGTCACTGTCGGCAGTCTTGAATCCGGGTTTGAATTTCCGTCACTGCGCCTGGTAACCCTTACCGACTTCGAACTGTACGGCGCGGAGAAGCGGAGGAGAAGGCTTGCGCCTGTCACGACCGGCAAAGCCAGACTTTCTATGTTCACAGACCTCAAGCCCGGCGACTATGTGGTGCATATTACGCACGGCATCGGAAAGTACTTGGGCGTTACTACGCTGGAAGCTGCAGGGACTCGAAGGGATTATCTCATGGTCCGGTATGCAGGCGAAGACAAGTTATATGTCCCCACTGAACAGATAGACCTCCTGCAGAAGTATGTAGGCCCTGAAGATTCACCGCCGAGGCTGTATAAGCTTGGGGGCGCTGAGTGGAACAAGGTGAAGGCCAAGGTCAGAGAGTCGGTGCAAGACATGGCTTTGGGTTTGCTACAGCTCTATGCAGCCCGTGAGTCAATGCAAGGGCATCCTTTCAGTCCTGACACCCCGTGGCAGAGGGAGTTTGAGGAGGCATTTCCCTATGAGGAGACCCCTGACCAGATAAAAGTCATTGAAGAAGTGAAGGCTGATATGGAACGGTCAAGGCCTATGGACAGGCTCATCTGTGGGGATGTCGGGTACGGCAAGACAGAAGTAGCGATTCGAGCTGCTTTTAAGGCTGTAATGGATTCAAAACAAGTCGCGGTATTAGTGCCTACGACTATCCTGACTCAACAGCATTTTGCTACTTTCAAGGAGAGGTTTTCAGGGTATCCGGTGAATATCGCTGCTCTTTCCAGGTTTCAATCTGCATCCCAGCAGAGAAGTATCTTGAAACGCCTAAGAGACGGGATGGTTGACATCGTCATCGGAACACACAGGCTTCTTCAGCCTGACGTAAAGTTCCGCGATTTGGGGTTGCTCATAATTGACGAGGAACAGAGGTTTGGCGTAGCACACAAAGAAACGTTGAAAGAGATGAAAAAGACAGTAGATGCCATGACTCTGACAGCGACCCCTATCCCCAGAACCCTACACATGGCACTTGTGGGTGTGCGTGATATGAGCGCTATTGAGACTCCGCCTGAGGACAGGTATCCGGTGCGGACATACGTCATGGAGCATAATGACGCTGTGATTGGAGAGGCGATTCAGAGGGAGCTTGCCAGAGGAGGACAGGTCTACTTTGTACACAATCGGGTTCAGACTATAGACGGAATGGCTGCTGCTCTTGCCAGGTCAGTCCCGGACGCCAGGATTGCCGTAGCCCATGGCCAGATGGCTGAAGACCGGCTGGAAGAAAGCATGCTCAGATTCTTAGATTGCGAGTTTGATGTCTTGGTGTCTACGACTATTATTGAAAGCGGGCTTGACATACCGAATGTCAATACTCTCATAGTCACTGACTCGGATTATCTGGGGCTATCCCAACTATATCAGCTTCGTGGAAGGGTCGGACGGAGTAATCGCGTGGCGTATGCCTATTTTCTGTATCGCAAGGACTCCACTCTCACTGAGGTAGCGGAGAAGAGGCTTGCTGCGATACGCGAGTTTACGGATTTCGGTTCAGGCTTCAAAATAGCTATGCGAGATCTGGAGATTCGTGGGGCAGGCAATCTCCTAGGGCCGGAGCAACATGGCCATATTGCTGCAGTAGGCTTCGAGCTTTACTCAAGACTTGTGGAAGAGGCGGTACGAGAACTGAAGGGGACAGCGAAAGAGGAAGAAAAGCAAGATCCGTTCATAGACCTTCCGGTAAGCGCCTTTATCGGTGACGACTATATATCTGATCCCAGGCAGAAAATTGATCTATATCGAAAGATTAACGCTGCAACAACTCTGGAGGATTTAGGTGACCTGGAAGAAGAGTTTCAAGACAGATTCGGGGAGTTGCCTGAGCCTTCCAGGAATCTTTTGAGTATAGCCCGTATCAAGGCCTTGGCCCGGGATATGAAGGTTGCCTCTATCACCACAGAACGTGACAGTGTTGTCATTAAGCTACTCCCTTCTGCTCAGGTGTCCCAGGATCGGATAATGGAAGTTGTCAGGGCAAACAGAGGGAGAATCCTCGCCAATTTCGGCAAGAGTCCCTCTGTGAGAATCAGGCGTGCAGGCATGGCTGATGAGGCTCTCTTGAGTCTTATTGAGAACACTCTTTCGGTGTCGGGGGGCTGGGCGTCCGCTGACCGATTCAAGCGATCCTGGGCCGACACTGCAATGCAACGCCGGTAAGGCAAGGTTGCCTAACATTTGCTCGCCGGCTGCATCACTTCTATTCCATGGATGTTTCTGCATGTTTGCTGTGTAATTGGATATCATATGTTTTGTCAGAAGACCGTCCTCGAGTGCGCTGGCGAGAATCGAATTTATTTGGAAAAACTGAATAAAAATGCCACTTGGGAAATAGGCTAAGAGTATTAAGACGAAGACCCGAGTGTCTGGCCAGAGAGGAGGGATAACGATTGAAGGCTACAGGCATTGTAAGGCGCATCGACGATTTAGGTAGGGTTGTTATCCCAAAGGAAATAAGAAGGACATTACGGATCCGTGAAGG
>DGZL01000029.1:0-6194 GCA_002398515.1 Firmicutes bacterium UBA4981 | reverse complement strand
AGGACATTACGGATCCGTGAAGGCGACCCGTTAGAGATATTCGTTGACCGTGAAGGCGAGGTCATATTGAAGAAATACTCTCCCATTGGGGAGTTGGGTGATTTCGCTAAAGAATATGCGGATTCGTTGTATGAAGCGACAAGCCACATTTCCTGCATTGCTGACCGTGACGTGATTATTGCAGTGGCTGGCGGGCCGAAGAAGCAGTTTCTTGAAAGACGGGTTTCTCCTGCTGTGGAAACGGCTATGGAGACTCGCAGGACTCTCGTAATCAATGAGCCGGGTAATGAAGAATACTGCGCTACGTGTCCGGTCATTGAAGACAGTAAAGAGTGCAAGTTTTCAAGTCAAGTGATAGCCCCTATCATTGCTGAAGGGGATCCCATCGGAGCCGTTATTCTTTCGTCAATGGAGCCAAACGTCAAAATGACAGACCTGGAAACGAAGCTAGTTGAGACCGCCGCAGGCTTCTTGGCAAAACAGATGGAACCGTAATACATGGAAACTAGGTAGCAGAAGGCAAGATCCAAAAAGACGGGTATGGAACATAATACATGTGAATAGGACGTGCCACATGTAGAATATGCCGGAGGATAGCAGCAGGCGTAAAGGGCTTGCTGCTATTTGCTTTCCCGCGTTGGTGTAGTAGAATTATCTCATGCCGGTGGAATTTACGATACCCTTAATTTCCGGCGGTTTCGATTTACCCGGGAGCGTGAATTCATGACAAAGAAGTCCATGATAAGAGGAGCTGCCATCTTAGCAGCTGCAGGATTAATTAACCGTTTTTTGGGGGCTGTCTCCAGGATCGCCCTGCCGACCCTGATTGGGGATGCAGGTGTCGGTCTGTACCAGATGGCATATCCTGTGTATGGGATGTTCCTTGTGATATCCACTGCAGGAATCCCGGTTGCAGTATCCAAGCTCGTTGCGGAGCAAGTGGCGCAGAGGAACAGGCCAGGCGCGCTCAAGATTCTGCAAGTCGCCACAGCTATCTTGATTCTTACAGGGACTTTGTTTTCCTTGGGCCTGGCTCTTGGAGCTAAACCCATCGCTACATACGTTGCGCGTGACAGTAGGGCTGCTTTGGCTATTGTTGCAGTCTCCCCTGCGGTGCTCGTTCTTTCAGTGGCTTCAGCGTTTCGAGGTTTCTTTCAAGGGTTGCAGAATATGGGGCCCAGCGCACTTTCACAGGTGGTAGAGCAAATAATCAGGGTCGCTTCCATGATCGGACTGGCATGGGCGTTTCTGCCTCATGGGGTGGAATACGCGGCTGCAGGGGCGAATCTAGGGGCTGTATTGGGAGGGGCTGCAGGCTTAGTCGTTTTAATCATCGCATATCTCAGGCAAGAGCATCAGCGAGGATCCTGGAGGACGGAATGGTCGATAAAAGGCGGAGGCGAACCGTTTCAATCCGGCGCTGATTCGAAATCCTATTCTAAGGACAACTACATGGCGTCCAGATCATCTCTCATGCGCAAGATACTTGAGCTTTCATTTCCGGTGGTGCTGGCAGCTGCAATAATGCCTCTCATGCAGTTTCTGGACATCGGTATTGTTCCTTTGAGGCTTAGTCATGCAGGGTTTTCGTCTGATGAGATTACAAAGCTGTTCGGACGGTTGACGGGAATGGCGCAACCGCTTATGTATTTTCCCACACTTGTTACTGCAGCTGTGGCCACAAGTTCCGTGCCTGCTATTTCAGAGGCATGGGCAAAGGGAGATCGAGCCACGTTGTCAATGCGGGCTCAGGAATCGATAAGGCTTGGGTTCCTCTTTGCTCTTCCGGCAGCTGTGGGTCTTTTCATTTTCGCGGAGGAATTCTCGCTAATGTTAAGATGGCCTGCGGAAGTGGCAGTTCCTTTGCGTCCTCTGGCGTTTGGAACGGTGTTTCTTGCGCTCCAGCAAATCAGCTCCGGGATTCTTCAAGGGCTTGGGGCTGTAGGAGTCCCTGTCAGGAATCTTGCAAAAGGCGCAGTAGCAAAGCTTATCGTTAGCTTCTCTCTTACCGGGATGCCTGCCTTCGGTATACTAGGTGCTGCTTTAGGTACTGTGGCGGCATTTGCCGTTGCAGGACTCATGAACGTCTCGACCCTTGTTAGGATGTTAGGATTTACTCTGGACGTGCGCAACAGTGTGCTTAAGCCGATTTTCGGTGTGCTGCTTATGGTTATCTGCTCAAAAGCTGCGTATTTCTGGGTGTACGCGGCGACTTCCAGCAATACTGTTGGGTGTCTCGTGGGGATTGTTGTTGCAGTGGCAATCTATGGCGTAACTCTTCTCCTGACCGGAGTCATCGGCCGCCATGAGCTTGAGGTGTTCCCGGGAGGCAACAGGGTTGCAGGGATCCTTGAGAGGCTGAGATTACTGAGGAGGTAATGGTTGTGGAAACAGATGAACGCCGTGACTTGTCTCATTTGGTTGAAATCATGCGCACCCTTAGGGCGGAGAATGGGTGCCCTTGGGATCGCAAACAGACGCACAGGTCGCTTAGGACTTATCTGATTGAGGAAGCGTATGAGGTAATTCAGGCAATTGATGATGAGGATGATGATGAGCTTTGTGAAGAGCTTGGCGATGTCCTTCTGCAAGTGGTGTTTCATTCCGAGATTGCTCATGAGCGAGGAAAGTTCCATATTGCAGATGTTATCGAAGGAATTGTCAAGAAGATGATTAGAAGGCATCCTCATGTATTCAGTGATGTTGAAGCAAAGGACAGCGAAACCGTCCTTCGTAACTGGGAGAGAATCAAGCAGAAGGAGCACGCTGAGGGCGGCGATGAAGAGGGACAAGTCTCAATCCTTCATAACGTGGCAGGCACTATGCCTGCTTTGATGAGAGCTGTCAAGGTCCAGGCTAAGGCGTCCAGGGTAGGGTTCGACTGGCCTGATGTAGAAGGTGCGCTGTCCAAGGTCAGTGAAGAACTCTCCGAGCTGGAAGAGGCTCGTAAGGCCAAAGAAGTAGACGCTGTTGAGGAAGAAGTCGGAGATACTCTCTTTGCCCTTGTTAACGTCGCGAGGTTTTTGAAAGTCGATCCAGAAATCGCCTTGGGAAAGGCAGTGGATAAGTTCATTGCGAGATTTCGGTACATTGAGAATGAGGTGGAACGGAGTAACCGACATTTGGAAGATATGACTCTCGAAGAGATGGACATGCTTTGGGATGAATCCAAGGAACGAGAGGGTTGATAGGCGTACCCTCACGCAAGCATCGGCTGCCCCTCCTGAATTCTCAGGGAGCAAGACGCGTTCACCTAGTTATAGGCAACCGTATTGCAGCTTCCCACATCCTGAGAGTGTATCCAATTAGCTAAGGTCTATTTTCGCAGACATAGTAATAATCATTTAACAGACAAGACCCCCAATGGAGAGCAGGGCCGAGGAGGGATCGGGTATGTTAGATGATAGAAAGCGCGTATCTACACCGTTCCAACACAAGCTGACTATTACTGAGCGTGAAGCGGTAGTTGTTGACGGTGTAAACAACGTGGAGAGTTTCGACGACCAGGAAGTAATTTTGGAGACCACGTCAGGGATGCTGATATTGCACGGCAGGGACTTTCATATCAAACAACTTAATCTAGATCAAGGAAACCTGATAATAGAAGGCTATGTTATGGGGCTTGAGTATGCCGAGGAAATGGGGAAGAAGGCCAAGGGTTTCTTGGAGCGTCTGTTCAAGTGACAGGGACTGTCCAATCACAGTTGGTAGGGCTTGCTGTCACGGTGTTGGCAGGCGTGATTACGGGGGCTTTATTTGACTTGTACCGCGTGGCTAGGTGGGCGCTGCGTCCCGGTAAAGTGTTTACTGCCATCTCTGACGTCATATTCTGGCTTTTTGCTGCTACAATGGTTTTTAAGTTTCTGCTTGCTTATTCGTGGGGAGAGGTAAGGTTTTACATGCTTGTTGGGTTCGCTGTGGGTTTTGGCGTGTACAGGGCGGTTATGAGCCGCCGTGTTGTAGGCGGAGCTGTGTCTACGTATGAATATGCGCAGCATGCCAGAAGGAAGATAGTCTTGGGTTTCAGAGAGGGGACACTGGGATTGAGGAGGGCAAGCTCAAGATGGCGGAAAGGGTTCCATAGGACTTGCGCTTGCCTGGGAACGGTGTGGGCAAATGTCAAGAGGAAACTCTGTTTTTCGCGGAAGGAATCTTAGGTGCGATGGAGAAGAAAGTATAGTGATTATCGGTATTCTGGGTTACGGGAGAGATAATTCTGACCGAGAAGACTGAAGAAGCAACCGGCTGGATGACATGGAAACGCGTCCGCCAAATATTGGTGGGCTTTTTCATCTTTGTCGTGGCTTTCCTCTATCTCAGGAGTTATCTTGAACTAGTCCGAATGGAGTACCAGATATCCGTGGTTGAGCGAGAGATTGCAGTATGGGAAGAGAGATGCAATGAGCTGCTCGACCAAATAGAGTATCTGTCCAGCGATGAATATGTTGAGAAGATGGCCAGAGAGAAACTGGGCTTAGTGAAGCCTGGTGAGATTCAGTTCATTGTCACTGATCCCGCATCTTCCAGTAAGCCGGCCGGGGTGGAAGAAAGGCCTGGAACAGATCCTTCGAAGATCCGTGATTGATTCAGGTATTAGCAGGGATCCTATAGACGAATACTAGGTATTCTTCGTTGACAGAGGACATGCCAGCAAAGTATAATGAAATAAGGATTGGGTGAGGTATCGCCCGAGATAAACTAATGAGGAGGAATTTGCCGGTTATGCCGTCACTTGAGGTAGGCAGCATCGTCGAAGGCCGTGTCACTGGGATTACCCACTTCGGAGCCTTCGTCGAACTGGCCGGGGGTCAGACAGGGCTGGTCCACATTTCCGAAGTTGCTGACACTTACGTAAAGGATGTCAAGGATTACTTGAAAGAAAATGATATTGTAAGGGTGAAGATTCTATCTGTCGAGGGTGGCAAGATTGGACTGTCAATCAAGCAGGCTAACCCGAATTATCGACCGATGCGTAGCCGACGGGCGCCGTCCGCTAATCGTCAGTCATTCGAAGACAAATTGTCTAAGTTTCTTAAAGAGAGCGATGAGCGGCTGTCAGACCTCAAGAAGAGTCAGGATTCGAAACGAGGCGGTCGTGGTACTCGATATTCTCGAATAGGTGGATGATCTTAGTCTGAATTCTCGTGACTAGCCTGATTCCTGTCGGATATCGGCTCTTTATCAATTAGGCTGCATAGGGATCTGAGTTCTAGTTGCCGCGGGATTTGGCGGTTCCCTTTGATTGCAGGATCAAGCGCCTGTCGAATATGGCAGCTGTTGACAATTATCGGATTGCAGCAACGATAACGATGTTTCTGTATGTTGTGCCAAGAAGCATCTTGATTCCGGAAGAAAGAAAAGGCCGGCGCATTTTGCGACCGGCTTTTCTTACAAGTTGAGAGGCCTGCGTAATTCGTGAAATCCACGGTGACTCTTCGGTTGGATTTTCAGGTGGACTGTTGCTGAGCCTTGGTTAGTGCTGATGTTTTGCGACACTGCTCAGCAACGTGACATTTCTCAGCAAGTAGATTGCCTGGGACTTAGTCAGGGAAGTATCGCGTATGGGCTATGGTGAGTCATGAGAGATGAAGATATTATCAAAGTGCAATTGGGCCGTAGGCCAAGGGGATTTCTGAAAGTGGCGACCCGGTGCCCGCTAGGGATGCCGGAGACCATAATCACGAGCCCTGTTGTGCCTGCAAGACCCGGGTTTGATGTGCCATTTGAGCCTTTTCCTACGGTTTTCTGGCTTACGTGTCCCGGCGCTATTAAGGAAGTGTCCCGGCTAGAGGCTGAAGGATGGATAACCAAGCTCGAGGCCCGTCTGGCAGAGGACTCTGATGCCGAGAGAGAATATGAACAGGCTACCAAGTCGTATGCCGATTTTCGAAAGACACTCCTGACAGAAGACCAACTGAAGTGGATTGAGACTCACCGGCCGTCTTGGTATGGCGTGATCCGTGAGTCAGGGGTAGGCGGTATTCTTCAAGGCAGCGCAGGCTTAAAATGTCTTCATGCTCATTATGCGGACTATCTAGCACGAGGCAAGAATCCTGTGGGGAAATGGGTCTATCAGTTGCTGAGTGGATAGATTCAGATTGTTGTTAAGAGATTACGATGCTATAATGTATTGGGAAAATGAATAAGCAAAATACTCCTTCGTAATCATCAGTGCCGGAGTGGCGGAATAGGCA
>DGZL01000002.1:527-17599 GCA_002398515.1 Firmicutes bacterium UBA4981 | reverse complement strand
TTAGGGGCTTGTCTCATGGTAACAGATGACTTAGCGAGGAGAGATCCTGTCATAGTGCAGTCACTTTTCTTGCCTGCAGCCATTGTCGTCCTTGATCAGATCACAAAACTTCTGGTGGAAAAGACAGTTCCAACCGACGCCGGTATCTCTGTCCTGGGAGGACTGGTTAAGATATCCAGAATCTACAATCCAGGCTCTGCGTTAGGCGTCTTGTCCACGGCAAGGATCCCAATTATCGTATCGTGCCTGGTCTTGATAGCTTGGATCATAGTTGTCGCACAAGGCATCGATAAGCATCTTGGTGAAAACTTCCGGCTGGGTGTCGGGATGGTGGTGGGCGGAGCAGCAGGAAACCTAATTGACAGGATCCGGCTAGGCCACGTAATAGACTTCATAGACGTACGTATCTGGCCTGTATTTAATGTGGCGGACATAGCTGTCTGTGTAGGGGCGGCTGTCCTGATTTACAGCTTGGTCATAGGAAACCCTGGGGGGAGGAATAGTAAATGAGGCCTATTCTATTTCAACTTGGGAGGGTACCTATCCTCTCATATGGCTTTTCTCTAGCTATAGCATTTATGGCATGCACGCTATTGGGAATGCGAGAAGCAAGACGAAGAGATATCGATCCTGATAAAGTCCTTGATCTGGCCCTTTATTTGTGCATCTCAGGGATAATCGGGGCGAGACTGCTATTCGTTCTGCTTGATATCCCGACATACTTCAAGAACCCAATCCAGATTATCAATCTCCGCGACGGCGGACTCGCCTACCATGGAGGATTTATCGCTGCGCTTCTTGTGGGAATAGCGTTTTCGCGCCGTTCAAAGCTTAACGGATGGATCATGGCTGATATTATCGCCCCTCTGATAGCGCTGGGCTATGCCATCGTAAGAATCGGGTGCCTAATGAATGGTTGCTGCTCTGGATTGCCTGCTGATGTCCCATGGGCTTTGGCATGTCGTGCAGGTGACGCTACGTTGAGACATCCGACTCAGATTTACGCAGCCCTTTTGAGTCTCTTGATCTTCATAATCTTGTATGCCAAGAAGGATCACAAGAAATTCCCGGGGTACCTCATGTTTCTCTACGTAGGGCTCTACTCTATAAGCAGGTTTATCGTAGAGATTTTCAGGGATGTGCCGAGACTTATCGGTCCATTCTCCATAACTCAGCTAGCAAGCTTACTTCTTGTATTTGGCGCGTTTGCCTGTATACGCATTCTATCTTCTGAAGCAGTTGAGGAACAAAGCCCGGCAAGCCAGCGGTAATCGGTATGGAGTCGCCGGGAGTTGACACACCACAAACTAGAGTAATCCAAGTTGGGCAATGTGATGAGGGCAAGCGCCTTGATGTTTATCTTTCATGGCAGCTTGCCCTTTCCAGGTCACGTGTGCAGAAGCTCATTACAGGTAACCTTGTCTTAATAAACGGGGAGCATGCACGAGTCAGCAGGAAGGTGAAGGAAGGCGATGTTCTCACTGTCACCGTTCCCGCCCCTGAAGGAGACCGGGTATTACCTGAAGACATCCCTTTGGACATTCTCTATGAAGATGATGACATAATTGCAGTGAACAAACCCCGTGGCCAAGTAGTTCATCCTGCTTGTGGTAACCGGTCAGGGACACTGGTCAATGCCCTTCTTGCCCATACCGACAGGTTATCGACTATCGGCGGAAAGGAACGCCCGGGAATCGTCCACAGGCTTGATAAGAACACGTCAGGCGTGATTCTAGTTGCCAAAACTGACGTAGCGCATATGACTCTTGCAAGAGACCTTAGGCGGCGTATGGTTGAAAAAATCTACCTTGCAATAGTCGTCGGTGTTCCCGATGAAAGGGAAGGGCACATCGATGCAGCAGTTGGGCGCCACCCGATTCACAGGAAGAAGATGGCTGTGCTCAAAGAGGGAAAAGCCCGCGCTGCTCTAACATATTACGAGACACTAAGGGAGTTCCGGGGATACGCGTTGCTCAGAGTTCAACCTATCACCGGAAGGACTCACCAGATACGGGTTCACTTGAAGTATATTGGCCATCCAATTGTCGGTGATAACGTATACGGACCCCGCGGAGGAAAATCCTTCCGCATGACAGGACAAGCCCTACATGCTTTCTCCCTGGCATTCTCCCACCCGGCAACCGGTGAACATATGTACATCGAGGCACCGATGCCGGAGGACATGTGTTCTGTGTTGATGAAACTGGATAGCGGAGGCATTAGGTAGAGTGCTGGACATGTTGATCAAGAATGCACGCATTGCTGACGGGACGGGAAATCCGTGGTTCCTAGGAGATATCGGAATATCCCGAGAATACATAGTTGCCATGGACAGACACGTGGATGAATCAGCCCATTTGACTATTAACGCCGACGGACGCGTGGCAAGCCCGGGTTTCATTGATATTCATTCCCATGACGGCCTCAGCTTCCCTGAAAATCCTGATAATCTCGCCAAACTCTCGCAAGGCGTCACCACGGTTGTGGTAGGCAATTGCGGATTTTCCATGTACCCCATAGTTCCGGAAACCAAGTCTCTTTCTACCGCATACTTGGCCTCTTTGTCCAAGTATGTCACAGAAGGCGATGTCGCACCGTCGATTAGCCACTACTCAACTCTACTGGAGGCCAAAGGACTCACTACTAATGTAGCAAGTCTGGTAGGCCACGGGGCGATTCGGATAGCAGCCATGGGGTATGACCTGGGGCCCCCTTCCCGGGAGCGGATGTCCAAGATGAAATGGTTTCTTGGAGAAGCCATGGAAGGCGGCGCTTTTGGCTTGTCCATCGGCCTTATTTATGCGCCGGGCTCTTTTGCGGATACAGCAGAACTTCGAGAACTCGCAAAGACAGTTGGTGAATACGGGGGGTTCCTCGCGGCCCACATTCGTACATACGGAACATGTCTTCTTGAGTCCATCCAGGAACTGCTGCAGATTCTGAGAAAGGCGAAGGTACCAGGACAAGTGTCACACTTGGAAGCGGTAGGCCTCATTGGGATTGAACCTCTATTCTCTTGAAGGAAGGCAATGAATATGTCAAATGAGAAAAAACACAGAGTTGCGGTAGTAGGGTGCGGAAATGTCGGAAGATTTGCTGCTCAAGCTATCTTAGCATCTAGGGATCTGGAGCTTGCCGGTATCGTGAGAAGGCCTGAAAGTCTCTGTCTGCGTGTCCCTCCTGAGTTCGCAAATACTCCTGTCGTTGCGTCCATCGAAAGCCTGGGTCGGGTGGAAGTTGCATGCCTTGCAGTTCCTACCCGCCAAGTTCCCAAGTACGCTGAGGAAATTCTCAGTTTGGGCATTAACACAGTGGATAGTTATGATATTCATCGGGAACTCATCCATGTCAAGAAGACTCTTGACCGTGTAGCGCGAGAAGCAGGAAGCGTTGCAGTAATCTCCGCAGGATGGGATCCCGGAACTGATTCGCTGATTCGCGTAATGCTGGAGATCATGGCGCCTTCGGGAATCACCTACACAAACTTCGGGCCTGGGATGAGCATGGGGCACACAACTGCAGTAAGAGCTGTTCCAGGGGTAAAAGATGCGATATCTATGACTTATCCCAAGGGCCAAGGAGTGCACAGACGCATGGTGTACGTGGAGCTCGACGAAGGTGCTGATTTTGATTCAGTGAGAGAAGCCATCATAACCGACCCTTACTTCTCAAATGACGAGACTGTGGTTACGTGTACTGACAGCGTAGGTAGCCTGAAAGACCTTGGACACGGCGTTATGATTGAAAGAAAGGGAGTTTCAGGGGTATCCTCGAACCAGCGGTTCAGGTTTGAAATGAGCATAAACAATCCTGCGCTTACAGGGCAGATTATGGTAGGCGCCATACGAGCCGGCCTTAAGCAATCTCCGGGAGCATACACCCTGCCTGAGCTGCCTTTAATTGATTTTCTACAAGGAGACAGAGACTGCCTCCTTGCGAGACTTGTTTGAACCTCCGGTCATAGCAAATCATTGATTTACCCCGCTTTTTCTGTCGGAGGGCCGGGTCGGACTTATCCATTGATGAAGAACAGCGGATAGTGTGGCAGCCTGCGCAGGAGGGTATGGAAATGTTTCCGATAAGGGTACGCTATTCTTCTTGGCTTCTTCATAGGCCTGTAATACTTGCCTTTATAGTCATTAGCCTAACTTCCGTTACTGCTTCAGTCTTGGCAGGTCCTAAACACATCACCCCCGGCGAAAACCACCTTGCGTCTCGACTTCTGCTCATGGATGACGAAGAGCTACTTTCCATAATCTCCAAGAAGGCCTTTGATTATTTCTGGCACGAAGCAAACCCGCATAACGGCCTTATCCCGTACTCTTGCGCGGAAGATTCACCGTGCAGTATAGCAGCGGTAGGCCTAGGACTGTCTGCCATACCTGTAGGAATTGAGCGAGGATGGATAAGCAGGGAAGAGGGGTATGGCAGAATCGTTACCACTTTGAGCACACTCAGTTCAGACAGGATTCAGCGGACGAACGGATTCTTCTATCAGCTGCTTGATATGAATGAAGGTATCAGATTCCAAAAGAGCAAGGTATCTTCGATGGATACATGTATTCTGATAGCAGGCGCATTGTTTGCAGGAGAATTCTTCTCACAAACCGCTGTCCAAGATCTTGCGTATGAGCTTTACTCCGCTGTGAATTGGCAATGGATGATGAACCACGGTGAGACACTGGCCAGGAATTGGACTCCTGAGTCAGGTTTCGAAGATGCACGTTGGGACTCCTTCGATGAAAGCCTGCTAATGTATATCCTTGCAATGGGCTCTCCTACGTACCCAGTCCCTGCATCAATATGGCATAGAATTCGAAGGCCTGTGCGAGGAAACTACATATTCGTGCCTCACGAAAGCCTCACTTCCTACATCTTTCCCCATATATGGTTAAACCTGAAAGCAAGAGAAGATTATTACGCTAACTACTGGAATAACGTGGTGTCGGCCGCAAGATATAACCGTATCTACTCTATGCTCAGGTCTTGTGAATCAAAAACCCACACCAGGGATCTTTGGGGACTCGGCCCATGCGAAGGCCCTAAGGGATATCAAGTCTACGGGGCGTCAGCCGACTATTACCACGGAGTATTTGCCCCCTATGCGTCTATAGGGTGTATTCCGTTTTCGCCTTTCGCTTCTATGCAAGCTGCAAGAGAGATACTCAAGAAACACGGTGACCGTATATGGGGGAAATACGGCTTTACTTCCGGCTTCAAAGCAGACGGCAAGTGGTGGTCCGAGACCTATCATGGAATCTCGGTAGGGCTCATCTTACTCATGATAGAAAACTACCGTACAGGTCTTGTGTGGAAATACGTAGCCTGTAATGAACAGATTCAAGCAGGACTGAATCGCGCGGAATTCTGCACAAGTAAGATCTACCAGGCAGTAACCCCTGTTTACCTCGGAGAAGTCAAAGACAAGCATTATTCATGGGACTTCTCGCCAACTAACTAGAAGGTGCCCGATCTTAAGCGCACGCCCAACTTTCGGCATCATTTCCCAGCCTCTCGGTGTCTCTTGAATTCCACTATTACCGCATTACACTAGCGTGAGGGTAGGTGTTGCCACCGCCTTGGCTTGATACAGACTGATACTGTGATGGCATAGAACTTGCATTAGATTATAAATAAGGCTCTTAACGGGTGGGAGGGTTTAGTATGAAAGGATGCAAGTACGGAACTCATAGGGTTCTGGAGCCAAAAGGTGCGTTACCTCAGGCGGCATGGCGTATTGATAACACGACAAATCTTTATAACAATGAAATCCTCGTAGATGTCGACACTCTGAATATTGATGCTGCAAGTTTCACCCAAATCAAGAAACAAGCCAACGGGGATACCGGAGAAATCGCAAAAATCATGAAAGCCATTGTAGATTCGCGAGGTAAACATCATAACCCTGTAACAGGCTCCGGAGGGATGTTCATAGGCACAGTCAAAGCAATCGGCCCTGATATTTCTGATATCAGTATCAAACCGGGTGATAGAATAGCGAGCCTGGTATCGCTCACCCTCACTCCCCTGGCAATTCAGGAAATCCTTGAGATCCGCCAGGACCAAGATCAAGTAAGCATCAAAGGGCAAGCGATCCTGTTTGAAAGCGGAATTTATGCTAAGCTGCCCTCTGACATGCCTCCTGCTCTTGCCCTTGCGGTGCTTGATGTAGCAGGAGCGCCTGCGCAAACCGCAAGACTTGTAAAACCCGGTGACACTGTGCTGATTATCGGGGCAGGTGGGAAGTCAGGGCTTCTGTGCCTTTATGAGGCTAAGAAAAGAGCGGGAGTCACAGGCCGAGTTCTGGGAATGGGGCACAGTCAGGTAAGTCATGAGCGCATAGCTCAATCAGGTCTTGCAGATAATGTCTTCTCCCTGGATGCCACAAAGCCCCTTGAAGTCTATGACAAAGTGAGTGAGCTGACTTCTGGACGCTTGGCCGATGTGACCATTAACTGTGTGAATATCCCCGGAACTGAAATGGCTTCAATAATGACTACAAGGGACGGGGGAACTGTCTACTTCTTCAGTATGGCTACGAGCTTCACATCTGCCGCCCTTGGCGCAGAAGGCATTGGGAAGGACGTGAACATGATTATTGGCAATGGTTACACCAAAGGCCATGCCGAAATCGCTCTCTCGGTGCTTAGAGAAAGCCCTGTACTCATGAAGATGTTCCTCGAGAGGTGGGCAGTGTCGTAACTACAAGAAGGAGATGGCATTGACATGAGGCATTTCCGAGAGATCCCCCTCTGGAAAGAAGTCGATGACAGCCAATGGAATAATTGGCACTGGCAAGTGCAAAACAGGGTGAGAAATGTCCGAACCCTAAAAGACGCTCTTCATCTGACTGCTGATGAAGAAGAAGGTATAGGACAATGCCTTACCCGATTTCGTATGGCGATCACGCCATACTACTTAAGCTTGATGTCTCCCGATGATCCAAAATGTCCAATCAGGAGACAAGGAGTCCCTACAGCCAAGGAGCTGATAACAACCCCTTACGATATGGTGGATCCCCTGGCTGAAGATGAAGATTCGCCAGTTCGGTACGTCACGCATAGATATCCAGACCGAGTTCTCTTTTTGGTCACCAACTTCTGCTCCATGTACTGCCGTCACTGCACCAGAAGAAGGCTGGCAGGGCATGAGGACGAACCTGTAACACGAGATGACATAGACAGGGCAATCCATTATATCCGGCAAACAAAGACAGTCAGAGATGTGCTTGTATCAGGCGGGGATCCCCTCATCCTTGAAGACCATGTCCTTGAATACATCCTAAGCGCGCTTAGGTCCATTGAACATGTGGAGATCATCCGTATCGGGACAAGGACGCCGGTGGTGCTTCCTCAGAGGATAACACCTGACCTCTGCTCTATGTTGAAAAAGTATCATCCTCTATGGATAAACACTCATTTCAACCACCCTGACGAGATTACGAATGAATCAAGGCATGCATGTGGACTCCTTGCAGACGCAGGAATTCCCCTGGGGAACCAGTCAGTATTGCTAAGAGGAATCAATGATTGCCCGCATATCATGAAAAAGCTTGTCCAAGGCTTACTGAAGATTAGAGTAAGGCCTTATTACATCTATCAGTGTGACTTGTCTGTAGGGCTTGCGTCTTTTAGAACTCCGGTGTCAAAAGGAATAGAGATTATTGAGCATTTGCGAGGGCACACTTCAGGCCTGGCAGTCCCTACCTTTGTAGTGGATGCACCGGGAGGGGGAGGAAAGATCCCGGTCAGCCCCACGTATCTGATTTCTCAAAGCCACAATAAAGTCGCGTTGAGGAATTATGAAGGCGTGATCAGTGTCTACACTGAGCCTGGCGACTACAAGAGTGAATGGTGCAGCAATTGCTCAATATGCGATTGCAAAGAGAAGACATCCATAGGTGTGGCATCTCTTCTCCGTGGGGAGGCTGTAAGCATTGAACCAAAGTGTCTCCAGCGCAAAGATCGCGGCCACACCAAGCCGCGATGACACAAAGAACCCCATAGACATGGTGGTTTTCTCCGGGGGAAATAACATTGCAGTTGTAGGCCTTGCGAAGAATTCAGGGAAAACCGTTGCGCTAAATGCCATAATCAAACGGGCTCAAGCTGTCGGAATGCGGATAGGAGTCGCATCTTCCGGCCGTGACGGAGAGAAGCTGGATGCCGTGACGCGCCTTCCGAAGCCAAGAATTGAGGTGCAAAGAGGGGCACTTGTCGCCACAGCGGAAAAACTCGCTATGAGCGCATCTGCTTCTTTGGAGCCTCTCATAAAGACCAAACATGTAACAGTCTTGGGAAGGCTTATTATCTATAGAGTCAACTCTCCCGGCGCAATAGAAATTGCCAGCGGCAACAAGGCCTCAGTAGTTAAGAGCGTCACAGAGCTCATGCGCCACCTTGGAGCAGAGCTTATTGTTATTGATGGTGCTGCAGGGAGGAGATTCTCATCCGCTCCGTCCCTGGCCGACGCTACTATTCTATCCACAGGCGCAGTTGTCGCACCGACATTAGAGGGAGTAGTATCCAGAACAGCTCAAGTAGTTGAGATACTCACCTCTCCCCAATGGTCAGATCCGCACAGACAAAGATTCGACCCGGAATCTTTAACAAACCAAGATGTAGTAATAATCTCATCAGGCGCCATGGGCAACCATGTTGAGGAACTGAAAGTCAAAAGCGTGCTTGTATCCGCAGCTGAAATCATCAGGCAATTGCCCGGACCGGGCAGCACAATTATTCTGGGCGGAGCTCTTCCGGGAAATCTTATGAGGGATTTGGCAGCCAACAGGAAGGCACGCGGTTCCACAGTAGTCGTAGGCGACGCTACGCGGATTCTTGCCACCCATCGAGATCTTTCTCTCTTTAAGTCGAGAGGCGGAAGAATTCGAGTGTTCCACAAGATACATCTTCAAGCCATAACGACTTGCCCGGTTGCACCTGACGGCAGGATGTTTGATGCTGAAACACTGCTTGATGCAGTAGCCAAGGCAATCAAGCATATTCCCGTCGTTGATGTAGTTGCCGGTAAGACTCGTAATTTACCCGGTTATCACGAAACAACAGGAGACGAGACAGAAGGGGGCGGTGTTGCATGATGAGACTTGATATAGACATGACTCTTGTGGATCGGGCCAGATCCGCTGCAGGAAGGATTGCCGATGGCATTCAGCCGACAATAGATGCGTATACGACTACATCCATTGAGAGAACCGTCCTCAGGTTACTGGGCCTAAATGGCGTAGATGAGAATGATGTGCCATTGCCCAACATTGTTGTTGATCAGGCTCAAGCTGCCGGCTTACTGGAGGACGGTATAGCCTACTGGATAGGTTCAGCCATGCTTCACCAAGGCTTGTCGCTATCTGAGATTGCAAATGCCCTCGCCCGTGAGGAGGTTAGTTTTGACCGAATACCCCGGTCCGACCATGATACCGTAAGACGGGTAATCGAACATGAAGCAACTCGTGTGTGCTCTTACATTAAAGGCCGCAGGCTCCAGCGAGAGCGTTTGATCGTAGGGAGCAATTCCAGCACCCCTCCTTACCTCTACGTAATTGTGGCCACCGGAAACATATACGAAGATGTGATTCAAGCGAAAGCTGCAGCGAAATGCGGGGCTGATATAATTGCAGTTATACGCAGCACAGGTCAAAGCCTTCTGGATTATGTGCCGTACGGCCCTACAACTGAAGGATTCGGCGGAACCTACGCGACCCAGGCTAACTTCAGAATAATGAGAGAGGCCTTGGATGCGGTAGGCAGGGAATGCGGACGCTACATACGCCTTGTCAACTACTGCTCAGGACTGTGCATGCCTGAGATCGCAACCATGGGCGCGCTGGAGCGCCTTGACATGATGCTTAACGATGCAATGTACGGCATCTTGTTCCGAAACATAAACATGCAAAGAACCTTCATCGACCAGCATTTCTCCAGGATGATCAATGCTTATGCAGGTGTTGTAATCAATACGGGAGAAGACAATTACTTGACTACCTCTGACGCATATCAGGAGGCCCATACTGTGCTGGCCTCTCAATTCATAAATGAGGCCTTGGCATTACGCTCAGGACTCACTCCTTGGCAAATCGGCTTGGGCCACGCTTATGAAATGGATCCTGACATGACCGATGGGTTTCTCTATGAGCTTGCTCAAGCTGAAATGGCAAGGATCATTTTTCCGGAGGCACCGCTTAAGTACATGCCTCCCACTAAGCATATGACAGGTAACATATTCAAGGGACACCTTATGGATGCAATGTTTAACCTTGCAGGAGTCATCTCAGGCCAGACCATCCAACTCCTGGGGATCCTGACTGAGCATGTACACACTCCGCATTTGCAAGACAGGTACCTTGCAATCGAAAATGCCAAGTACATAATGAACAACGCAAGACACCTCAGACAGGAAATCACATACAAGAAAGACGGAATCATGGAGAAGAGGGCAAATGAAGTGTTGGCAAAAGCCACTTCTATGCTGGAGCAAGTAGCTGCGATCAGCCTGATGTCAGCTATCGAAGACGGGATGTTCGCGTCTGTCAAGAGAGAGCGCACAGGCGGCAGGGGACTGGACGGCGTGATAAGGAAAAGCGAAAAATACTATAACCCATTCCCTGAAATGTTCATGCAGGAACTTACGTCTCTTGATTTCTCGCCTGTGCTTTGGGGTGATCCAGTCAAGGGGCAGGGAAGGGGGTCCGAGCAATGGAAGTAAACATGACAAGAGTCAGGCCATACGGAGATACGCTTGATGACGGATACATGCAACTTTCATTTACACTTCCGGTTCAGTGTAATGCTGAAGCAAGAAAAGCGGCTGAACTCCTCGCAGAGAAGATGGGACTGGAAGATGTCAAGGTAGTATACTCCCACAACATAGCTGACATCTTCTCATTCTTTGTGGTATACGGCCGATGCATCCATTCTGTGGATATGACAGCGATTGAGATCCCCAAAGTTGACGCAGACTTCATGTCCTACCAGGAAATTAACGGATTCATCGAAAAACATATAGCCAGAAGAATCGTGGTGGTCGCTGCTTGCACCGGCACGGATGCACATACAGTCGGAATTGACGCCATAATTAACATGAAGGGATATCGGGGTGAGTATGGTCTTGAGCGTTATCCATGGTTCACTACATATAACCTGGGAAGCCAAGTGCCTAATGAAGACCTTTTGGCAAAGGCTATCCAAGTCAATGCAGATGCGATTCTCGTATCTCAAGTAGTAACCCAGAGAAACATCCATATAGATAATTTGACTCACCTGGCTGAGCTGGTGGAGGCAGAAGGTATTCGCGACAAGGTATTATTGATTATGGGCGGTCCAAGAATATCTCATGAACTGGCGATTGAGCTTGGCTATGATGCCGGATTCGGTCCCGGCACTCTGCCTTCTCACGTAGGCTCCTTCATTGCACAAGCCTTGGCGCGAACAATGAGGAATTCGGGAGAGCAAGCAAGGGGGGTGTATCCGTGAACGAATCCATGATAAGAGTTAGAATGAGCGAGAAAGACGCACATTACGGAGGAGGAATTGTGGACGGAGCGAAGGTCCTTGAGCTTCTAGGTGATGTAGCTACTGAACTCCTCATAAGGCATGACGGGGATGAAGGCCTATTCAGAGCATATGATAACGTGGAGTTCCTGGCTCCGGTTTACTCCGGTGATTTCCTGGAAGCCAAAGGAGTAATCACGAAAGTGGGAACTACATCAAGGAAAATGGAATTCACAGTTCATAAGGTGATAACATCTATATCACCTGGCTCTTCCGGCGCAGAAGTGCTGACTGAGCCTCAACCTGTACTGAGAGCCAGTGGCACTTGTGTGGTGCCCAAAGATAGGCAGGCTAATAAGAAAGGAGGATAAGCGTGGACAGACTCATAATTACTGCGGCGCTGACCGGGGCAGAGACCACGAGAGAGCATAATCCCAACCTTCCCATAACTCCGGAGGAGATAGCTCAGGCAGCCCTTGAAGCAAGAAATGCAGGCGCATCGATAGTTCATGTTCACGTCAGAGACAAAGAAGGAAACCCCACACAGGACATGGACATCTTTCGAAAGACTTGTGACTTAATCCGTGAGATGAGCGATGTAATAGTGCAGATTTCCACTGGAGGAGCAGTAGGGACAGCGCCTGAAGAGCGACTGCTTCCTCTTGATCTGAAGCCTGAAATGGCGACTCTCACATGTGGGACAGTAAACTTCGGAGACGACGTCTTTCTAAACCCCCAGCCGCTCATAGAAAAACTCGCAGCAAGAATGATGGAGCTGGGTACCAAGCCTGAGCTGGAAATATTCGATCTTGGGCATGTGGCAAATGCAATGCGCCTGGTGAAGAAGGGACTGGTATCGCCTCCACTGTATTTCGACTTTGTTATGGGGGTCCCAGGAGGAATGTCCGGGTCAATCCATAATCTCATACACATGACGCGCCAGATACCTCCTGATGCCATCTGGCAAGTGGCAGGGATCGGCCGCTATGAACTTCAACTCGGCACAATCGCGATTGCGTCCGGGGGACATGTAAGGGTCGGTTTCGAAGATAACATTTACTATTCCAGGGGTGTGCCGGCGGAAAGCAATGCGCAGTTGGTAGCTAGGATTGCACGGATTGCGAGGGAAGTGGGGAGGGAAGTGGCGACTCCCGACGAGGCCAGAGAAATCCTGGGAATAAGAAAAGTGTGATCTCCTTCTAAGGCTAAGGTGTGAATCCGAAAGACGTAACCACGTGAGCACTGGAAACACAAGCCATATACATAATGGTGTGAGCTCAACAGACATGATCAGTTGAGCCCTCGACACACAGGCCATGCACATTCAGGAAATCGATGCATACCAGAGAGCATAGCACATAGGGGACGCGACGCGCGACACATTAGGAAAGCTCTCTTCATAAGAACCGCTACCCATAGGAAAACAGCAGTAATACGGCAATACAGCTGCCGACAATATGCAAATTGCCGATAAGACGCAGTAAGCCCTAATATCAAGGGGCAACTGCGTCCGGAGTTGTCAGATTATTGCTGTATACTGTCATGTATTCTGAGACTTGCCACTAGATAGAATGCCATAAATCACCGAGGAGGTGTGTAGATTGAGCAAGGTGAAGACCGTCCAGGAAGCAATGGAGCGTATTGAAGATGGAATGACTGTGATGCTGCCTGGATTTCTCGGTGTTGGGACTCCCAAGGCCCTCATTGATGCCATTTGTGAGAGAAGAATAGGAAACCTTACAGTTATCTACAATGACGGGGCATTTCCCGGAGTAGGCATAGGGAAACTTGTTCGATGTGGCCTGGTGCGCAAAATGATATCTACGCACACCGGGACAAACCCGGAGTTAGTTAAGGCAGTGGCTGATGGGAAAATTGAAATGGAGTTGCTTCCCCAGGGCACTCTCGTTGAGAGAATAAGAGCAGCCGGCGCCGGGCTCGGAGGAATTCTAACACCCACAGGGGTAGGGACAAGCGTTGAAGACGGTAAGACTGTCATGGAACTGGACGGCACTAAGTATCTACTGGAACTTCCGCTTCGTGCAGACATGGCCCTCCTGTATGCGTTCAAAGGAGATACCGGAGGCAATCTTGTATACAGAAGAACCGCTCGGAACTTCAACCCTATCATGGCTACAGCGGCTGACCTTGTCATTGCAGAAGTCGAGCATCTGGTTGACGTCGGGGAGATTGAACCTGAGCACGTCGTGACCCCTGGAATCTTCGTGGATATTGTTGTCAGGGGGTGTAATTGATGACTCTACCAAGCTCACCAAAAGACCTCATAGCGTGGCGCGTAGCCAAGGAGTTGAACTACGGGGAAATAGTCAATCTCGGAATAGGAACTCCTACTCTCGTAAGCAACTATATTAGTCCTGAAATGAACATTATGTTCCAGTCAGAAAACGGCTTTGTAGGAATGGGCGCATTGGCTCAGCCGGGCGAGGAAATCCCAGACCTGACAAATGCAGGAGGCCAATGGGTAACTTTGGTACCAGGGGCAGCTTTCTTTGATACTGCCATGTCATTTATCATAATTCGCGGCGGCCACATAGATGTCACTGTCCTGGGCGCCCTTGAAGTAGATGAAAGAGGTTATCTGGCGAATTACTGGATACCGGGGCGGGGAGGACCGGGCATAGGCGGAGGAATGGATCTCGTGGTCGGCACAAAGCGGGTTATAGTTGCTATGGAACACACAAGAAGAGACGGAGAACCCAAAATTGTGCCCAGATGCTCATTGCCTATCACAGCCAAGCGCATGGTAGACCTTATCGTCACTGATATGGCAGTCATTAGGCCAACCACCGAAGGCCTTGTTTTGAGAGAAGTGGCGCCAGGCGTGACTGTGGATGAGGTCTTGGCCAAAACAAGCGCCTGCCTAATAGTCCCTGATGATGTCGGAGAAATGGTGGCCTAACGGTTGCTGCAACCTTCGTTCACCCGAGAAACGGCAAACGGCAGGCAAGGGCGTAACAACGCATGTCTTATCCGCATATTATGCCTCCGAAAGGAGGCATCTTGCTATGTCGACGAATGAATTCTGCGAGGCAGTCAGAGCTGCCATTGCAGACGAACTCGAAGCTGCCCGTACGTACATGAATCTTTCACAGATTGCGCCCCACACAGCTATTCATGCCAGAATCATGTGCTTTGCCGCTGAGGAGAGAAGGCATGCGAGGCAGTTGAGTTGTCTATGCCCGGAAATGGAACCGGAGGACGGAATGGATCCAGACGGTTGGAACTGGCCAAGTAAGACCATGGAGAATGATGATTTACTGGAGAGTACATGGATACCAGAGCCTCCTATGCCGCCTGGATGTCCCGGTGAACCGCAGCCTCCGTTCCCTCCGTCTGAAGACTTCGCCAGAGGGGTTGCCATGGCAATTGAAGGCGAAGTTCACGCCATAGGCGAATATGCAGAGCTGGCTATGATGGCACCAAACCCACGAGCTCGTGAGCTAATTCTATGTATTCAGAAGGATGAGATGTATCATAAAATATCGTTCGAGTTCATTCAATCCGTAATCATGTGGAATGGGCAGGAAGAAGACGACTGAATGAAATAATAAGAGGCGCTCTTCATGAGGGCGCCTTCTTCATATCCAAACCTCTTTCCGTGGCCTATAGCGTCTTAGCTGACCTTCTCAAACGCATCCTTGCCTGCATCACAGACAGGACAAACCCAGTCATCAGGCAGTTCCTCAAAAGGCGTTCCTGGCTCAATGTCGTTTTCAGTATCCCCCACTCTGGGGTCGTATTTATAGCCACAAATTGTGCATTCATAGATATCCATGCCGTTCCTCCTTTCCTCGGAACTTGTCCACATCTATACCTGACTTAAGACCTATTCAATAGCCTTAGCTAGCCTGCTTCCAGTCTCTTTTAGATTGGCCAGGTCTTCTTCGCCGGGTACATACTGTAAGTTCACTGTCTCCTCAGGCATTTCCCAGCCCATATCCTTGAGAACAGAAGCAACTTCCCGAGCTCCCTGGCCTCCCCATCCGTAGGAGCCAAATGAAAAACCTACTCGCTTTTTGGGTCGTAGCCCCTTAATATAGGTAAGAAAGGCGGCCATTGTCGGGAGCATCCCATTGTTGATGGTGGGACACCCTACCAGTACTAGTTTTGCTGTCAAGAGATGGGGGACGATCTGTGAAATATGGTTCGTCTGTAAGGATTTCATTGTAACAGGGACACCGCACGCCTCAAGTCCATCCTGGAGAGCCAAGGCCATTTCCCTGGTGGAGCCCCACATGGTGTCGTAAACCACGAGAGCCTTGCGGTCGGTTTCATTGCCGGCCCATTTACGGTATTCCTTGAGCAGTTCAGGAAGATAGAACCGCCAAATCAGCCCATGACTGGGAGCGATCATTTCCAGAGGAAGAGTCTCCACCACATCCAGGGCTTTGTTGACCTGATCCCCATAGGGAAAAACGATATTGGCATAATAGGAGGCAGCCTCCTCTCTCGCTACATCCCAGCCCAGTTCGTCGACAAACCGTTCTGTGCTGGCAATATGCTGGCCAAAGGCATCATTAGAGAGGAGCAGTCCATCCTCTGCGATGTAGGTTACCATGTTGTCCGGCCAGTGTACCATAGGAGTCTGCACGAATTTCAGGGTGCGAGAACCGATTTTCAGCTCATCACCGGTTTTGACGATTGTATACTCCCAGTCCTGTTTGTAGTGCATTTCTAAGCCTTGTTTCCCCTTTGATGTGGTGATGATTTTTGCTTTTGGAGCAACTTCCATAACCCTCGGCACACTCCCGGAGTGATCCATCTCTACGTGGTTGACTAACATATAGTCGATCTTCTCCGGGTCAACAAGGGTCCTGATTCTATCCAGCATCTCGCCTGCCAGGTAATGCTTAACTGTGTCTACAAGGGTGATCTTATCATCCATGATCAGGTAGGAGTTGTATGTTGATCCACGGGGCGTGACATAGCCATGAAAATTGCGGAGATCCCAGTCGATTCCGCCGACCCAGTATACATTCGGCTTAATCTCTACAGGCTGCATAGAAACTACCTCCATGTAAGTACTTACCCAGTTGTTTTACATAAATCGTGAAGATGGCGGTATGCCCGGATATCATAGATATCAGCGATACTGACGAGTCTCCAGAGAACAGCAGCGGCACACGAATTACACAAATAAAAATGGCAGGGGAGACAGGACTTGAACCCGCAGCCTACGGTTTTGGAGACCGTTGCTCTACCAATTGAGCTACTCCCCTGCGCAAAACGCAATCATATTGAACTTGTCAATTGGCAAGTTCGATTATTATTGAACTTCATCGTCATTTTAGCAAAGGGCACTACGTTTGTCAACGGTCCGTATTCGCGGGTGTCGTATTCGCGGTGTCGTATTCGCGGTCCGTATTCGCGAGCAGGAATTCCGCAAGCGCTAGATTCCTTGGGTATGCGTTCCAACTAACGCTCTGGTTATAGCCGTTAGATTAGATGGGAGTCTTGCCCATCGTTGTTTCTTAGCGCTGCTCCTCTTAACAGACGTATGGCTGCGGTAAGCTCTCCTTCACCTGGCTTGATCCTTTCCATGCCAAG
>DGZL01000002.1:0-262 GCA_002398515.1 Firmicutes bacterium UBA4981 | reverse complement strand
GATGAAGCTATTGCGCTTTCGTAATACTCATCCTTGCTACTTTGATGATGCCTTATTGACCATACCAAAGCTCCCTTATGGCTCTCTTAGCCCAATATGGCTCGGCAGAAGAGCCAATCCGGCTGATTTACAGACCACCCAATCGACGACCGGCTCTTCCTGAGAGCCATTCAAGCGGATTCGAAGGTCTTTCCGTGGTCGATTGGCTCACCTAATGAGCCAATCAGGGGGATTTGAAGGCAGATCGGAAGAGCACAAGACT
>DGZL01000020.1 GCA_002398515.1 Firmicutes bacterium UBA4981 | reverse complement strand
GATGTAGATCGCAACTGGAATAGACTCCTAGCGCGCGAGGCTATGGGCTAGGCTGCAAATAAGGCATCTCCTTAGGTATTGAGTTGAAATTCGTCTGATGATATAATAGTCGCAAACTCAAAAAGAGAATCTATTTGCAATGATAAGGACGAGTAAGCTATGGTTTTAGCGCTAAAGAGAGCCGGGTACGGTGAGAACCGGTGCCAAGCCAAGCTGAATCCCCCTTTGAGCTGCGGGTTGAAAGGCAGCACTATCGCCGAGTAAGCCTAGCCGGGTGTACCCGTTAACGTACGCTTGAGCGGGTCTGAGATTCAGTAAGCCCTTTTGCGATATGCACCTGCCTTCTGTTAGTATGCAGCTGCCCTCTGTTAGATAATAACAGTGAAGGCAGACCGGCATCACGTGGGCGGAGATATACAGGGTAACCTGACTTAGACCAAATAGGGTGGCAACGCGGGAGGCAAGCCTCTCGTCCTGGTACTTGATGGACGAGAGGCTTCTTCATATGGTTATACTGAATACGGATGGGTAATCCTGAGGGTAATGGAGGGGTATATATGATAGACATTAAGACGATCAGAGAGGATCCCAAACTTGTCAGAGACAGCCTTACAAGGCGCGGCGAGGATACCGGTGTAGTTGATATGCTGCTCCTAAATGATGAAGAACGAAGGAAGCTTGTCTATGAAGTGGAGAAGCTTAAGCAACGACGCAACGAGGTATCAAACGAAATTGCCTCAATGAAGAGGGAAGGCCGGGATACCAAAGGCGCCATCCTTGAGATGCGGGAAGTCGGAGAGCGGATAAAGGAGATGGATGACGCTATCCGTCAGATGGAAAAGACGATATCTGATATTCTTCTCTCGATACCGAACATCCCCCACGAATCAGTGCCTTACGGCAAGGATGAATCTGAAAACGTGGAAGTCAGACGGTGGAGAGAGCCGACAACCTTTGACTTTGAGCCGAAGGCCCACTGGGACATCGGAGTCAATCTCGGTATCTTGGATTTTGAGAGGGCTGCTAAGATATCAGGCGCCAGGTTTACTGTCCTTCGAGGGGCCGGCGCTCGTCTTTCCCGGGCACTTGTGGCGTTCATGATAGATCTTCACACCGGTGAGCATGGTTATACCGAGATCTATCCTCCGGTTCTCGTTAACACCGAAAGCATGATTGGCACAGGCCAGCTACCGAAGTTTGCTGAGGATATGTTCCATTGTGAGGGCACGGATTATTACTTAACTCCTACGGCGGAGGTGCCGGTCACCAATCTCTATAGAGATGAGATCCTAAATCATGACGACCTTCCCATATATCATGTGGCATATACTGCTTGCTTTAGGGCAGAGGCGGGCTCTGCAGGCAGAGATACCAGGGGGCTCATCAGACAACACCAATTTGATAAGGTGGAGTTGGTGAAATTTGTAAAGCCTGGGACGTCCTATGATGAGCTGGAGAAGTTAGTGGGCAATGCTGAGGAGGTACTAAAGCGCCTTGAGCTGCCTTATCGAGTCGTTATGATGTGCACAGGGGATGTAGGGTTCGCTGCAGCCAAGAAGTATGATCCTGAGGTATGGATGCCAAGCTACGGCCGATATGTTGAGATATCTTCCTGCAGCAACTTTGAGGACTTTCAGGCAAGGCGGGCTAACATTCGTTACAGGCCTGAGCCTGGGGCGAAACCTGAGTATGTCCATACGCTGAACGGGTCAGGTGTTGCGGTCGGCCGCACTATTGCAGCAATCCTCGAGAATTACCAGGAAGCAGACGGATCAGTAGTTATCCCTGAGGCGCTGAGACCATATATGGGAGGTCTTGAGCGTATCGAAGCGGAATAATGGATTGACTGCGTGCTTTGCCTTGTGGCAATATCCGTTTGTTTCATTGGGCATGGTGTTGCGATAATCCGGTTTATGCGGCCTTGCCCAGCTTTAAGCCTGGCAACGTGACTGAGTGATATAGGAGAGAAGATCCCGGTGGTAGAGTGACTATGGCATCTTGGAGGGTGTAACATGGTTTACAAGAGCATATTGCAAGCTATCGGAAGTACACCTATGGTAGAGTTGCAGAGAGTAGGTAAGGATACAGGATGTCGGTTGCTTACGAAGGTTGAAGGCTCGAATCCTGGTGGAAGCATCAAGAGCAGAACTGCGTATTGGATGGTTGAGGATGCCAGGCGTCAAGGATTGATAGACGGTGACACAACTCTGGTTGAAGCTACCAGCGGTAATCAGGGCATCGGATTATCCATGGTCGGAGCGGCTTTGGGGCTCAAGGTCAGGATTATCATGCCTGAAAACATGAGCAAAGAACGGCAGATGCTTATGCGTGCCTACGGCGCAGACGTAGTTTTGACCCCGGCAGGTAAGGACATTGGCGAAGCAATCCGGCTGGCAATGGATACCGCGCGCAAAATGGCTGACGAGGATCCCAGAGTTTTCTGGGTAAACCAGTTCAGCAACCCTGCCAATACTGACGCTCATCGAAGAACCACTGCCCGTGAGATACTGACGCAAGTGGAAGGTTCGATAGATGCTTTTGTCAGTGGAATAGGAACAGGAGGAACTATTACCGGAGTCGGAGAAGAACTGAAGTCGCATTACCCAGATTGCCTGGTGGTGGCTGCAGAACCCGAAAACGGCGCAATTCTATCGGGAGGTAAGATAGGACACCACATTCAACAGGGAATCGGGGACGGACTTATCCCTGATATTCTTAACCAAGATATCATCTGCCGGATTATTATCGTGCCTGACCGAGATGCTTTGGCGACAGCAAGATTGCTGGCGCGTGAAGAAGGCCTGTTTGTGGGAGTATCGTCGGGCACAAATGTCTGGGCAGCCGTGAGAGTAGCGGAGGAATTAGGCCCGGGCAAAACCATTGTCACATTACTGCCTGACAGCGGAGAAAGGTACTTGTCCTCCGGACTTGTGCCGGAGGAGTGACCTATGCATACAAGCGCTTCCTAGGCCATTTGACTTCCTGAGCTCATGAGCTATGCCTTTCGTAGGCAGTTGCAGTTCCTGAGCCAGGGAGTTCGCATGCCCACTTGCCTGCTGAATGGGCAGGTGCTATAATTACGATGTCGGGTTCATAAGGTATCCGCCTGGAATTTGACCTGTGTAACCCGGCATAATGCGGAGGAGTGCCCGAGCGGATGAAGGGAGCGGTCTTGAAAATCGCCAGGGTCTTCATGGCCCTCGTGGGTTCGAATCCCACCTCCTCCGCCATTTATTCTTATTTGCCTTCTTCTGCGGTTCGTTCTTCTATTTCAATCCTGGGTCCGGCTTAGTGACGGCATGCCCTTTTAAGGCTTCCACATCTGTCCCTGACACCTCCTCACGTTCCTTATGAACATTGCGGCTATTTGCGAGGCGCATCATGTTGCCACTAGATGAGGGGTTTCGATTTCTTCGAAAGCCCTTTGTGGCGGTCTTAGGACTCCTGCAGCGGGGCCTTTCTGTATTCCCAGAAGACGGTGAAGAGCTTCCCAGATTTCAGGGAATTCCGGTGAGTCCGGAGTGCGCGGTCTCAAGATAGGGTTATCAATTACAGACAGGATTCTTCCCGGCTGTGGAGACATGGCTATGATTCGATCCCCCTGAACGATTGCCTCCTCAATATTGTGAGTCACAAATAGCACGGTCACTCTGGTTTTTTGCCAGATGGAAGTCAGCTCTTCTTGTAACGCCTTCCTGGTGAATGCGTCAAGACTTCCGAAAGGTTCATCCATTAGCAGTATTTTCGGTTGAACGGAGAGGGCTCGGGCAATTGCCACTCTCTGTTTCATGCCTCCGGAAAGCTGGTGGGGATAGAAGTCTTCATATCCTCTAAGACCCACAAGGTTTATGTAGTCCCGGGCCAGAGCGCGGCTTTTTGCCGCGCCACGCGCAGTCCGGGTGACGCGGAGAGCAAAGGCTATGTTTTCCAAGGCAGACAGCCAGGGGAAAAGCTGATCAAGGCCTTGAAAAACCATCATTCTGTCTATGCCCGGGCTGTCTACTTCTTGCCCTTCCACTTGAACGAATCCTGTAGTCGGAGGCTCAAATCCTGCTATGCACCGAAGAAGAGTGGATTTACCGCAGCCGGAAGGACCTATAATTGTGATGAACTCGCCTTCTACCACAGATAAGTCGATATCCTGCAATGCAATGAGGCTACGCTCTTGAATCGAGAAGCGTTTTGTCAGTTTCGAAATAATAAGCGCATGCTCCATGGTGTCCCGTCCTCCTATGTGTTCTGTCCTCCCGTCACTCCAGAGTCATTCCCCACCGTCTGACTGTACGGATTTCAATTTGCTCAAAACATACTCTTTCCACAATCAGGCCGATGAGGACTATTACAATCATCCCGGCGAAAACCCCAGGCACTTCCATGAAGAATCTCCTCTTGTATATGAACCAGCCGAGGCCTCCTTCGCCGCCTGATGCCCCGAAGACCATTTCTGACGCGACTAAAGCTTGCCATGCGCGAGCCCAGGCCACCCTAAGGCCGGACAGAATATATGGGAAAGCTCCGGGAATAAGGACAGTCCTTACCAGGCGAACTCCTTGGAGACCCAAGTTTCTCCCTGCTTCTATTTGAGTCATGGGCACTGAGCGCAAGCCGGTATGGAGATTTGCGATTAACGGCCATAGTGCTGCAAACCAAATGACTGCCGAGATGGACCTCCTACCGGTTCCCAGCCACAAGATGACGATAGGGAGAATGGCAATACCGGGTAATGGGTGGAGGATAGCCATGAGGGTTTCCATACATTCTGACGCCAGAGGCCAGCACATGGCAAGGGCGGTAGCTAAGACCGCAGAGACTGTGGCAAGGCCGAGGCCACATGCCACGAGGTTCAGGGAGAACCATGTTCTGCCCAGCACCTCACCACTTAGAGTCTCTTTTATCAGGGCTTGGATTACGTGGCTGAACCGGGGGAAGAGAAGGGGAGGCAAATGGCCGATGCAGGCGATTAGCTCCCACATGGCGGCTAGCGCAATGACGAACAGTATTTGCCTGGTAGTTCGAGTAAGAAACGGTATCAGGAAACGTTTTGAAATGTTGGTGTTCTTCATAAATCGGTCACCTTTACTGCATATTTCAGTATTCTCTCTGCGCCTTCCATCGCCGGTCTGTGACATCTGTCCGGCTTGTCGCATGTATCACGACTCTTGGGTTTGCCTGTTGCACGTCATGTCTACAGATACTGTCTTGTTGGGCGCGCCTGTTTCGTCCTGGTCCGGGGCGGGTTGCCGGCTAACAGGTCGTGGATATTGCCAATCCAAATACGTAAGGCATCACGGACCTCTAAGAAATCACCGATCTCTTTGTCTATGCTTAACGACACCGATAACCGGCAACCCGGCAAATAAGCACGGCTACGATGTTACAGTTCACGGTTGCGCCGTGATCTGCCGTGATCTGCGGCGATCCACCGTCGTCCGCAGTGGTCTGCCTTGGTTTTCCCAATGTGCGGCGATTCATCATGGTCTGCCTCGTTCTGCGCGATCGGCGGTGATCCGCCGTGAACCGCCCCATTACTGACGACACTGGAGTTTCTCAATGGGCGATGGAGCGCCTGCCCTGCTTCCTACGAATGCGAGCAGGTTCTCCCAGGCGATTTCGCTAAGATCGCCGGGGACGCGGCTTATGTAGCCTGCCTCTTTCATGAAATCGGCGAAACCTAAGAGACCGTACGGGGCAGTCGTATAGTCCATACCCGGCCAGGTCATATATGAGTATGTTTTCTCAGGCGTAAGTCCGAATTCCGGGGCCAGGAGCTCCGCTGCTTCCTCTTTGTTTGCGTTAATCCAGGCCATAGCTTCACTGATTGCATTGACGAAGCAAGCATAAGCTACGGGGTTTCCGTTATGGAACTTCTCGGATGCCACACCCACATTAAAGCTGAAAGGTTGACCGAAAGCTTCAATGTCATCAGTTACCGAATGAAAGCCCGGTTGGCTAAGTTCTTCGAATAGGTACGGCGGTGTAGTGAAATGCGCTGTGATTCCTCGTTTTGAAATTAGGGCAGCTGCACCGTCCGGATGGGCCATGGCAACAAGGTTTTGATCCAGCGCGGACGCGGAACCCAGCTCCTTCTCTGCAGCCATTGCAAGGAGGATATGCTGAACACTTCCGGGTGACGGTAGGGCAATCTTGTCTGTGGGTCTGAAGTCTTTAAGACTTTTGATTGACGGATCGTAAGTTACAAGCCCTACCGGGATGACCACGAAACCCAAAGCGGCTTTCCAAGGACAGCCTTTGTCCCAGCCAATGAGAAACGGCGGAATACCCATGAATCCCACATCTACTTCACCGGATACCAGTCCTTCGCGAACTGCAGCCCCTGACCCGTATTCTTTCCAAACAGGCTTAAGACCGTACTTCTCGAAGATTTTATGTCTCTGGGCAATCATGAGAGGGGCATACACCAGCCCGAATTGTCCTGCGATACGGATTTCATTGGTTGACGCAGCGTGTATTGAACCAAGACCGAAAACACCAAGGCTACCTACGAGCAAAAGGATACACATTACGACTCCGATAAGCCTCATGAACTAAATCCTCCCGACTTCATTAATGGAATAGACGTCCTGCCGATCAGTCTTGCCGCTGGAACGGAGATTCTGTTTGTCGCATGATAGCGCGCCTATGAAATGGAAACTACACTATCATTAAGTATGAGAACATACATGTTGTTGTGCAGGACCACTTATTGAAAGTTCGCGGTACCCGCGGGGGGCGGTTCGCGGTACCCGCAGGGGAAGTGTTGGCGGTATCGGAAAGGGAAAGGCTGACGGTATTTGAAAAGGGAAAGTTAGCGGTGCCCGAAGGGCGAAGGTTAGCGGTATTTGATAAGGGAGAGTTAGCGGTACCCGAAGATTTTGAGAAGAAGCGCGGTAATTCCGGCTGCAGCCAGCGGTCCGACGGGAATCCCTCGAAGGACAATTACTCCGATAATTGTGCCCAGGATAATGCCGGACACGATATGAGGCTGCCTGGTAAGAAGTGAGATGCCCTGTCCGCTTACGTAGGTCGCAGCTGCACCTCCTATGATTGCGAGGATACCGGGCAATGTAAAAAAGGCATCAAGAATTTCTTCGGATGTTATCTTTCCTACGGCAAGAGGCGCCAGAACTGCAATGGTAAGGAAGACAAGCCCCAAGTGGAGAGCCTTTTCTTCCAGGAAAACAATGGCACTGCTGAATCCGGCGGATTCCATGAAGAGCAAGACTGCCGATGCCCCTGTTACAAGCGAATTACCGGAAGCAAGGCCAATGACTAGGATAATCAGAAGGGGTAGATTATCACTCACTATGTACCAACTCCTCTCTAGGACCACGAGTTTTCCGGGGGTCATGGATTTGAGGCCTTCATGACATACTTATTTATCTGAGAGGAAAAAGAGACTGCAGGTCCAAGGAAAGTCAAGTAGATGTAGCCGCTTGAGGAAAGACTATGGGAGTATTGGTGCTGGAAGCAGAGGTGTAAGAAAGCAGTGAAGTCTGAGAATATGTTGCCTTTTGCGGTGCTGTGCAGCGTTCCTTTTGTCATGGTTCTTGGTAATTCCATGCTTATCCCGGTATTGCCGAAAATCAAGTCTGCTCTTGATTTGAGCCAGATTCAGACAGGCCTTATCATAACCGCTTTTTCTGTCCCTGCAGGCCTGGTCATTTTGTTTGTCGGTATTCTGTCTGATAGAATAGGGCGCAAGGAAGTTATCTCACCGGCTTTGATCATATATGGCTTGGGAGGCGCAGGAGCGGCTCTGGCCGGGGCGCTCCTAAAGAATTCGTACCCGGTTATTATAGCTGCAAGAGTAGTTCAAGGTGTAGGCGCTGCAGGAACAGCCCCTATAGCCATTGCGTTGACAGGGGACATATTCCAGTCAGAGGAGCGGAGCAAAGCCCAGGGATTGCTTGAAGCCTCTAACGGGTTGGGCAAAGTCTTGAGTCCAGTGCTCGGAGCAGGCAGCGGACTCCTTAGTTGGTGGGCGCCTTTTGCGCTTTACGCTGCTATCTCCATTCCGGCAGCTATTGCTGTCTGGGTTCTCATCCCTGAACCGAAGAAGAAGGGCGAGAAAACTCCGATGAGCCGTTACTTTCGAGACCTAGGGAACATTCTGAAGGCGAAGGGTTGGTCTTTAGGCGCTTGTTACATTGCAGGCGGAGTTGTGTTGATGATCCTGTTCGGTGTGCTATTCTATTTCTCTGATATGCTTGAGTCCCGATTTGACGTAACGGGACTGCTGAAGGGGATCATAATAGCTGTCCCAATACTGATTATGTCAGTGACCTCATTCTTGGTAGGGCTTTTCATGCAGACACACAAGAATTGGCTGAAAGTGGCCACTTGGGTGGGCTTACTGGTGGTTGCAGCAGCCCTTCTGGTATCCTCGCTCATTACAAAGGCATTGTGGCTTGGGATAGCCATGGCATTTGTCGGGCTAGGCAGTGGGTTTGTATTGCCGTCTTTGGACACGATGGTAACCAGCGCAGCCAGTGGACAGGCCAGGGGAATGGTAACGTCAGTCTATGGCGCTGTGAGGTTCTTCGGGGTAGCGCTGGGTCCTCCGGCCTTCGGGTGGCTCATGGAACACGGACGTTTCGTTGTCTTTGTTCCCCCTGCAGTGCTCGCTGCTGCAGCGGCGATATTCGTCATGCTCGCGCTGCAACTTCATTTGTTGAAACCGCCTGGGGCTGAGGCCAATGATCCGGATGCGAAAAACGCTGAAACGTTGAACAACCCGGATCCTGCAGGCACTCACAATTGACAAGCTGAAATCGCCTGGATCTTGAGGGCGCTAAGGCTGAAAGTAACTTGTTTTTGCGCTTTAGGGGCAAAAATCAAAAAGCGTCATGAAAAAGCGCCACAAAAGGCGCCAGGGATCTTGCCCTCTGGCATTGGATATGCTATATTATCAAGTGCTAGGTTGGAGCCTGGGAACTGGTTTCAGTTCAGCGAAAACAAATAAGTCAACCTGAGCGGAGAGATACCCAAGCTGGCTGAAGGGGAAGGTTTGCTAAACCTTTAGGCGGTGCAACAAACCGCGCGGGGGTTCGAATCCCCCTCTCTCCGCCATTTTTATTTCTTCACGCCCCCAGCAATTCTCTTATACTTCCCCTGGAAGCTTTGATATCAGTCTCTACACTAGATGCATGCCTTTTTGAGCAAAGAGTATGCTTCGCTATCTTTAACGCGCGGGTTTTCTTCTGCATAATCAAAGGCAGTTTTGCCCTCATTCGACTTGAGCTTGCCATCAGCCCCGGCATCGAGCAGCACCTCGATAACCTCAGGGTTATCATTGTACCTTGCCGCATTCATCAGCGCTGTCAAACCGCCTTCGCCTGTTGTGCCGGAGTTTATGCTCTTTGCTATCTCTGCCTTGACAGTTTCAAGAGTGAGAAGGTGCAGCATGGGATAAACATATGTGTTCCATTTGCTTTCGTGCCTCGCGTTGACATCAGCGCCGGCTGTGATCAGCGCCTTGATAACATCAGGGTCTTGGTTAAATGCTGCAGCACCCATTAGCGGTGTCCAGCTGTTGTTGTCTCTTGCATTGACGTCGGCACCTGCTGCAATAAGCGCCTCCACAATCTCAGGGTTACGGGTAAGTATCGCACCTATCATCAAAGGTGTTATGCCTAGTTCGTTTCTTGCATTGACTTTGGCGCCACCGGCGATCAACGCCTTGACAACCTCGGAAGAATTGGAATATATCACCGCAAGATCCAGCGGTGTCCAGCCATTATCGTCTCTGGTATTTACTTCTGCTCCTGCTGTTATCAACGTCGTTATGATTTCGGGGCATCTACTGAGTTTTGCAGCGATCATCAGGGGTGTCGTACCTTCTGAATCTCTTGCATTCACTTTGGCGCCTGCTTCTATCAATACATTGATAACCTCGGGGTTATCAGTGTATAACGCAGCCATCATTAGCGGTGCCAGGCCACGTTCCTCTTTCGCATTCACTTCGGCGCCTGCGGCTATCAATATCTTGACGACCTCAAGGTTTACAAAAGGCGACCCCACCGCGTCTATTAGCGGTGTAAAACCTTCTCTGCTTTCCGCATTAACATCAGCGCCTGCGGCTATTAGGTCGCGTACTTCGGCTGCGGTCCACCAAGGATTGAAAGGCAGCAAAGAAGGGGCAGCCTCAGCAATCAAACAGGGAAACAGAGCAAAAACCAGCATGCTAAAGATGAGGATTCTCTTCATTGTTATCTCTCCTTCTTACACAATAAGGCATCTCTGCTTGTTTCTTAGCAGGATCCGGAGTAGACAGCGTCGGACCTTGGCCCGGCCGGCATCTCGTGTATCAGGGCTCACATTACGTGTGGCACGACCGACATTGTGTGAGGCGAGGCTGATATTGCGTGCGACACGGCTGACAGTGCGACCGCTTCCCATTTGTCTTAAGGGGTTCTGCGCAACTATTCTCCTGCGATTTCCCGCTGGATACGGTATGGGTTTCCAAAACTTTATATAATTTGTAAAGTCTTTCTACGGAGATGCCGGGACTCCTTCATGTGAGGTGTGTCATTCTCGACCACCAGAGCCACATCGTCTTCCTGTACCGGTAAGAACGAACTTCATCGAAGGTCTTGCCCTCCTGCATCGGATATGCCGTATCGTGAAGTGCTAGGATGAAACTTGGGAACGGGTTTCGCCTTAGCGGAAACAAATACATTGACTTAGGCGGAGAGAGGAGGATTAGAATCCCCCTCTCTCCGCCGTTATTTTTTCGTTGACCCCTCAGGATTGACAGTCTCGCCTGAAAAATCACACTTGGATTCTAGGCTGGCCTCTTTTACCAAGGTTTGCTAACAAATCTTGAGGATTCTTTACTTTACTCAAAAACATCATGGCTGCAATAATATAAGGTTTGAAACTTGCCTCTTTATATAAAAGAATCCTATATCGATCAAACACAGAAGCTTCGACTTCACCTTCTTTACAGCTCACACCAGAAATATCCGCTGGCAAGCAATGCAAATAAAGGGCTTTACCATCTTTTGTAGTCCTCATCAATTCCTCTGTGCATTCCCAATCCTTATGATTGGCATTTTGGGTCAAAAGCTCTTTTTCCAGAGCCTTTATTCCATCAAAATCATTTTCCTCATAAAGCTCAGTCCGTTTTTTCATGGCTAAGAAAGGTGCCCAGCTTTTTGGATACACAATATCAGCATCTGCAAATGCCTCTGCCATACTATTAGTCTTCATGAATTTCCCACCCGATTCCTTAGCATTCTTGATGGCAATATCTTCGACTTCACTCATTACTTCGTAACCTTCCGGATGAGCTAATACTACTTCCATGCCCATTCTAGTCATTAAACCTATAACACCTTGTGGAACGGAAAGAGGTTTACCGTAAGAAGGTGAATATGCCCAAGTCATCGCCAGTTTCTTTCTCTTCAAATTTCCTATACCACCAAAATAGTGTATAATATGCAACATGTCTGCCATAGTTTGAGTGGGATGGTCAATATCACACTGTAAATTTACCAGAGTAGGTCTTTGCTCTAATATCCCATCTTTATTTCCTTGTTGCACAGCTTCTGATACTTCACGCATATAAGCATTGCCTTTTCCGATATACATATCGTCCCGAATGCCTATAACATCTGCCATAAACGAAATCATATTTGCAGTTTCTCTCACCGTTTCACCATGGGCAATCTGAGACTTTCCTTCATCTAAATCCTGTACTTCAAGGCCTAACATATTACATGCAGACGCAAAACTAAAACGCGTACGGGTGGAAAAATCACGGAATATGGATACTCCTAAGCCACTGTCAAATATTCTAGCGGAAACATTGTTTTCTCTTAAATGGCGCAAAGCATCTGCTACAGCGAAAACCGCGTCTAATTCGTCTCCGGTTTTCTCCCAAGTTAGCAAGAAATCATTATTGTACAGTTTTTCAAAATCAAGTTGTTCCAGCTTTCTTCTGTAATCATTCAATATCATTACCATTCTCCTTTATCAATATTTCCGGTTTTCAAGGCTATGTTTTATTCATAATACAAGGTGGGTATTGCAGCTACTAAGCAGTAGCACATTTAGCCGAGTCTGCCTTCCAAGTGGAAGACTTCTATTTACCTACACGGGATTGCCGTGCATTCCCTTGTAAGCTTCAACCGAAGCTTCAGTAGAGGGATGATCCTCAGAGGCAACCCAAGTGGGGAAATAACAACCAATTGGGTATACCAATTTCGTATAACTGAAGCGTTCATATTTGTACATTGTAACTTCTGCATTGTGCTTCTTAACAAAAGGTAGTTCTCTGATTTCTTCTGAAGCTTTCTGATATGTTTCACTATCAGTCAAATTGCGATCTATAGAAATCGCACACATATCAGCTACTGCATATGTAGGTGGAGAATTGTAAAAAAATCTCTGATACGGCAAAAGATAGGTATTTTCTTCATAATTATATGCTATCATCGTTTCAATTTCAAGACAATCAAAAGGCACTTAGATGCTCCGGAACGGTAACAGACCCAGAAAACGCAAAAAAGGGAATATCCGCAAATAAAAGGGATTTCATGCCATTGACGGATTGTTAAAGTCCACTTAGAATGTGATCGTAAGGTGCGCCCGTAGCTCAGTGGATAGAGCGTCTGACTTCGGATCAGAAAGCTGGCGAAGGCCGGCAAACAACGAGCTAGGGGGCATATTGCAGTAGGAAAACAAAGGTCTTTTTCGGTGTAATTAGACGTTCTAGAACAGATGCCCTTTTTCCACATAACGGCTTACCCGCCATAGAAATATGGAGGTGTCTGTCGATGGGGAAAAGGGTTAATTTTTTGCCGGATTCACCTGATCATCAATGGAATGAGGCAGTGGAAGCTTTCCTACATTACAAGAAGGCTACCCACAGGGCACCAGAAACCATTAGGGGGTACAAGCATACCCTTGACATTTACTACAGACGTACCGGACCTGACCTGAACAACCCGGTCAGCCTCAAGAAGAGTGTTCTTGAGTTTCTTGAGGATTATGAAAACCCATACAGCCATAATCTACATAGAACCCATCTTAGAGCCTTCTTTAATTGGTGTATTGACGAGGAAATTATTGAAGGCAAGAACCCGGTCAAAGGCACACCTTTCAAAGAGACCTCACCTAGAATCAGACACTTAGATGACAAAACCCTTAGGGTCCTATTAGGTGCGCCAGACAAAAGAACGTACGACGGCTTCAGAGACTACACGATGATGTTTGTTATGCTGGACTGTGGCATAAGGCCGGGAGAGCTTCTTCCGCTTCTGCCAAGGCATTTCGATGTAGAACGGGCGACGATACACGTAGTGGATAAAATTGCGAAGACCAGGGTTGAAAGGATCTTGGACATATCAAGTCCCACTGTGAACGCTATCAAGAAAGTCATATCAGCAAGGCACCCGTTGTGGGGGGACAGTAGGCTGATATTCTGTTCAACAGACGGGAGGGAAATGACTTCTAGCGCGTGGGGCCATCAATTTAAGAAATATGTTAGGAGGAAGAATGTAGATGATGCAATATCACCCTATGACCTTCGGCACGCTTTCGCCACAATGTTTCTTAGAAATGGGGGAAATCTATTTGCACTAAAGACAATCATGGGGCATGAACAACTTGAGATGGCCGAAAGGTATGCCAGATTCGTTGAACAAGATGTGAAGAGAGAACATGAAAAGGCATCGCCTGTAAGGCACTTCGTGAGTAAGCGTGTTTCACAAACTTCAAAGAGGAAAAAGTAATCGACAACAGAGGTTGACAGCCTGAGACTGCAGATTAGTCAGTGCATATCTTATGGCCAACCATGAAAGGGAAATAAACCTATGGATTCATGTAAGCTTAGCATAGATACTATCGAGAACAATCTCCGAGCGCGTTAAAGGCAGAAAGTCGAGGATGAACTACCGGATAATGGGGCTTGCGAGCTTGCGTTTGTCATTATCGATTTTCTGACATAACTTACCACTGAGATATTTGAGCTGCACGATCAGGCTCTACGAGAAAGTGTTGGAGACAAGAAAATCCTTGGCGAATTCATTAGTTGAGTTTTGGTCAATATCTGTGCCAAAGCAAAACGGAGGTCTGCGCTTTCCTGGTATTTATACAGTACAGCAGTGACAAAAGCACGCCAGTGGCCGAATTTCTGCTGTACTGAAAGCTTTATCAGGAAGGACTCCAATAGGCTGGTGGTGAATATCAGGATCAATATGGTTATAAAGGGAAGAAAAGAATGTTAAGAACGAATTCATCACTCTGTTCAGTGGTGTGCAGATAGCCAGAATAGATAACTGCTATGTCTTCGTGACACAGAAGGGTAGTTACCATATTCATGGAAAAAGGACAAACCCCCGTCTTCAAGGGAGTAATGAATAATGACTTTGTATTGTTGATTTAGCGCCGGGAAGTAGGAGGGAAAACATGTCAGGAGCAAATAGTGCGGATCTTGGATTTGAACAAGAGATCTGGCGGGCAGCGGATGTACTCCGGGGGAATATGGATGCTTCCGAGTATAAACATGTGGTTTTAGGACTGATCTTTCTAAAATATATTTCCGATGCCTTTGAACATAGATACCAGGAACTGGTCGATGAAGGTAAAGGCTACGAAGAAGACCGGGATGAATATACTTACCTTAATATTTTCTTTGTACCAGAGGAAGCCCGTTGGAAAAAGATAACAGCCAATGCTCATACACCGGAGATAGGCGTTATTATTGACCAAGCCATGCATGCCATTGAACGAGATAACCCCAGGCTAAAAGGGATCCTTCCGAAGAACTATGCCCGACCGGAACTGGACAAACGAAGATTGGGAGAAATTGTCGACATTTTTACCAATGTCTCCATGAAAGAACATGGAGACACCAAGGATATCCTTGGTCGTGCCTATGAATATACTCTTAAAAAGTTTGCCGAGCAGGAAGGCAGAAATGCCGGCGAATTCTTTACGCCATCTTGTGTGGTAAAAACATTGGTAGAAATACTGAAACCCTACAAAGGAAGGGTCTATGACCCTTGCTGCGGCAGTGGGGGTATGTTTGTGCAATCTTCTAAGTTTGTAGAAAGCCATCAGGGGAATATTCAGGATATCTCTATTTATGGTCAAGAAGCAAACCCCACCACTTGGAAGATGTGTCAGATGAACCTTGCTATTCAAAGTATTGAAGGAAACCTAGGAAATGCAGCGGCAGATACCTTCTTTAATGATTTGCACCCAACATTAAAGGCAGATTATGTTTTAGCCAATCCACCATTTAATATGAAAAGTTGGGGTGCAGACCAATTACAAGATGATCGCCGCTGGATGTTTGGAACACCACCGGCCGGAAATGCCAACTTTGCCTGGCTACAGCATATGATCTACCATTTATCCGCCCGAGGGAAGATGGGTATGGTGTTGGCCAATGGTTCTCTCTCCAGCCAGACTGGTGGAGAAGGAGAAATTCGACAGAAAATCATTGAAGCTGACTTAGTGGAGTGTATTATCGCCATGCCTGTGCAGCTTTTTTATTCTACTCAAATACCCGTATCTCTCTGGTTCATCAGTAAGCAGAAGAAACAACCGGGCGAGACTTTATTCATTGATGCGCGCAATATGGGGAAAATGGTCACCCGCGCCTTAAGGGAACTGACAGAAGGAGATATTAAAGAGTTGGCTGATACCCATAAAGCCTTTGAAGAAGGGACCTTGGAAGGACAGAAGGGGTATTGCGCTATTGCTACAATCGAGGATATTGCTAAGCATGACTATATCCTGACTCCCGGACGCTATGTGGGTATTGAAGAAAATGATGATGATGGCGAACCCTTTGAAGAGAAGATGGCATGTCTAACCTCTGAACTTAGCGAACTGTTCGCCGAAAGCGCAGAACTGGAGCAGGAAATTCGGACCAGACTGGGGGTGATTGGGTATGGGGTCTGAGTGGGAAGAAGTACCACTAAAAGAACTAGCGATAACCAACAGAGAAAACTATTCTAAAAAAGATGGCTGGGAATATGTCTATTATTTGGACACTGCAAACATAACCAAATGTATCATTGGCGATATTACATGCTTAGACTTAGAGAATGACAAGCTTCCAAGTCGTGCTAGAAGAAAAATTGCAATCAATGATATCGTTTATTCAACGGTTAGGCCAAATCAGGAACACTATGGGATTATTAGAGAACCTGTTTCGAACATGTTGGTATCAACTGGATTTGTAACAATCACTGTAAAAGAAGGGGTGGAAGCATCATATTTGTATTATTTTATATCGCAACCCCAAATAACCGCCTATTTTCATGCTATAGCTGAACAAAGAGTGTCGACTTATCCAGCCTTAAATGTCTCAGATATAGAGAACTTAACAGTTGCTGTCCCTCCCC
>DGZL01000115.1 GCA_002398515.1 Firmicutes bacterium UBA4981 | reverse complement strand
ATAGTATCTACCCGCCACCTAATTATATCAGTGGATCAGAAAAACCAAGAGGTCAGGCGAAACATTGATTAGCAGCGAGGCTGCTCACCTAGGATCACGAGGCTGCTCACCTAGGATCAAAGGGCATTTGCTTACGGTAGTAACGGATGCGCTCTCTTGAACCGCCTGATCCCTCATGCTATAATTGGCGTGCAGGTGAGACAGTTTGGCGAATAATAAAATGGTTGCAACAAATCGAAAAGCGTATCATGACTATCATGTGGGCGAGACATATGAAGCCGGAATTGCTCTTACCGGCACAGAGATTAAGTCTGTCAGGCAAGGGATGGTAAGCCTTCGCGACAGTTTTGCCAGAGTGGAGAACGGCGAGGTTTTCCTATATAATATGAATGTGAGCCCTTATGATGCCGGCAATAGGTTCAACCATGAACCGCGGCGTACAAGGAAGCTGCTACTTCATAAGTCTGAGATACGAAAGCTTGCCACGAAGACCCAAGAGAAGGGCTTTACGTTGATTCCGCTGAAGGTGTACTTGAAAGGCGGTCGTGCCAAAGTGGAGCTTGCTCTTGCTAAAGGCAAGAGGCTTTACGATAAGAGAGAGGACATTAAGAAGCGGGATGTCATGAGGCAAGTTGACCGGGTGATTAAAGACAGGGGACAATACTGAGCCCGGGTGAGTTTCGGAAGTAGAGTAGATTTGACAATTTAAGAGACGATAAAGTTTGTGGGGGCGATATGGTTTCGACGGGGAGCTGTGACGACAAGGGTAGCGAGCCGAGATCCCGCCGACCTCGTAAAACGGTGGAACGCACGATAAGTGCCAACAACGATTACGCTTACGCTGCTTAAATAAAGTAGCCGTCCAATCCGGACTTCTCCTGGGAGACCGGTGCGGGCGTCAAATAAACCAGGATGCTCTCAATCCAATTCTCGGAGGATTTGAGCTAAGATTATCGAGATAGCCCTGGAGGAACTCGCGTAGGAGAGTCTCCGAGGCGAAACTAAAACCCTACGCTACGCTCGTAGAAGCTCTTCGAGTTGCCTTTTCGGACGCGGGTTCGATTCCCGCCGCCTCCACCATTTTTTCACGAATGCCTTGATTTAATCGATTAGAGACTTTGATGAGCAGCCGCGCCCGGTTTCGGGCGCTTTTTTTGTTCCGGAGCAATCGTTATTCAAAGCGTCCCAGACCAGCTAAAGAAGGATTCTTCATGCGCATGAGGAATATGTTTCCATGGACCTTGTCATGCAGATTATTTAAAGAAGAGGGACGAAAACATGAATAATGCCCGGCCTGGTGCCAGGGACATCGGAATCGATATTGGGATATTTGTGCCTGGCAGATGGAATGCAATAACAGACGTGGGGGAAGTAAAGGTCGGCCATGTGACCCTGATAGAAGGTGAAGGAAAACTGGTTCCGGGCCAAGGCCCTGTCAGGACCGGTGTAACCGTAATTCTTCCGCATGACGGTAACCTGTTCCGAGAGAAAGTCCCTGCAGCTTCATATGTTTTCAATGGATTCGGCAAGTCTATAGGTCTGCACCAGGTGAACGAACTTGGTAACCTGGAGACGCCTATAGCGCTGACTAATACTCTCTGCGCCCCGCTTGTGGCTGACGCATTGATTGAGTGGTCCCTCAGGAACAATCCTGAGATTGGTATCAATACAGGCACAGTGAATCCAGTCGTGGGAGAGGTAAACGACGGCATACTCAATGACATCCAAGGCCGCCGCGTCAGGAAAGAGCACGTATTCGACGCAATCACAAAGGCCGAGGCAGGATCTGTAGAAGAAGGGTCAGTCGGTGCAGGCACGGGAAGTTCCTGCATGGGTTGGAAAGGCGGTATAGGGACATCGTCACGGGTGCTCCCTTCTAACCTTGGTGGCTATACCGTAGGCGTGCTGGTTCAAACCAACTTCGGAGGGATCCTCACAATATGCGGCGCTCCGGTGGGACGCGAGTTTGGGCGCTATTCATTCAAAAGCGATTCTAGGTATGACGTATCTGAAGGCGGAGGCTTCGAAAGCCCCGACGGATCAGTAATGGTGATCGTGGCCACCGATGCGCCCCTTGATCAAAGGCAGTTGCAGCGGCTGGCGAAGAGAGTGAGCCTCGGACTTGCCCGAACCGGATTTATCGGCAGTAACGGCTCAGGGGATTTCTTCATAACCTTCTCTACTGCAGGGCGCATCCCACACAGCGGCCCTTTGACTCTCAAGACTGAGGTAGTATCCAACGATTCAATGTCCGCGCTATTCCTGGCAGTAGTCGAAGCGACTGAAGAAGCTGTCATTAACTCGATGCTGAGAGCCACGACAGTTGTAGGGCGGGACGGGCGGACTTGTGATGCTATTGATATCCATGAGTTGCTTGAGGTTTTGCGGAAGTATAATGCGCTTAGCTGGAATGAGACAATTCTCCCATGAGGCGGCAGACAGGCTTTCTCACAGCTTGAAGACGGACTACTGGATGAATATCACGGCACGCTCATACGGCAATAGAACCTGTACATTATGCTTGCCCAGGGAGAAACGGAGCGGGCGCTACTCTAGGTGCAATTTGTGATCATACCTGGAGAATCATGGAATGAGAAATCAGTGTGCCTTTTGGCAATGGGTGACAGGAGGTTACCGTAGTGGCTATTGATACTCCGAACTGGGTGAAGAGTGCAGTTATTTATGAGGTTTTCCCTAGAAATCATTCTGCTGACGGGTCGTTCATGGATATTTTCGGTGATCTGGAAAGGATTAAGAGCCTGCATACGGATATCTTATGGCTAATGCCTATCCATCCCATAGGCATTGTCGGGCGCAAAGGAACCCTGGGCAGCCCTTATGCTGTCAGGGATTACCGCGCTGTCAACCCTGAACTAGGCGATCCGCGAGCCCTACAGATGGTCATAGATAAGGCTCACTCCCTGGGCATGAAGGTAATGATTGACGTTGTGTATAACCACACATCGAGGGACAGCGTTCTTCTTAGGGAACATCCTGAATGGTTCCTCAAGAACCCGAGAGGGGAGTTTTCGACTAAAGTGCCGGACTGGTGGGATGTGTACGACCTTGATTACCTCCGGCCTGACCTTTGGAAGTATCAAATAGAAACCCTTGAGCAATGGGTTGACTTCGGCGTTGACGGGTTTCGTTGCGATGTGGCGCCCCTTGTTCCGCTGGACTTCTGGTTGGCTGCCCGTGACAGGCTGGGACGGAAGAAAGAAGTTATTTGGCTTGCAGAGAGCATAGAGAAGTCTTTTGTCAAGTATATGCGGGATAGGGGCTATTCAGCGCATGCAGACCCTGAACTCCACGCAGCGTTTGATTTGACTTATGACTACGATGGGTTTGAGTATCTCAAAGATTACTTTCAGGGGAAGCGTCCGCTTAGTGATTATCTTAATCATTTGTATATCCAGGAGACGCTTTACCCGGAGGATGCAGTCAAACTCAGATTCCTGGAAAATCACGACAATCCGCGTGCAGCTGATGTGATTAGGGGCCGTGACTCTCTATTGAACTGGACTGTCTTCTGTGGTCTGCTCCCGGGAGCAACGCTTGTCCATGGCGGGCAGGAAATCGGCGCCACGAAGACGCCTAAGTTATTTGAGAAGGACCCCGTGAATTGGAGAGACGCAGATGTCGAACTTATGTCTTTCATGCAGAAGGTATTAGGATTCGCCAAAGAGATCAAGGGAATCTGCAAGGAGTTTGCCGTCGAGGAGCTGACAGAAGGCGTCGTGAAGCTCACCTGGCTGGGTAACGGCATAGCTTATGTTGCACTGCTTAATCTGGCTAACAAGCACGGAGAGATCCACGTTGACGGGCTGAGCGAAGCAGAAGTTGGCCTGGGTGATGCCGGTGACCTGAGAACGTTTCGAATAGAGCGTATGCCGGTCCTTGTCAAGATTCCTGCTGTTTGACATTCCTCATGTCTAAAGGCAGGATAATACGTGGCTGGGTCAACTACTTCAAACTGGCGGACATGAAGAAACTCATGGAGGCACTCGACCAATGGCTGAGACGTCGCTTGAGAATGGTGACGTGGAAGCGTTGGAAGAAAGCACGGACGAGGTACGCAAATCTGAAGAAGGCAGGGATACCGGATTGGCAGGCATGGCAATGGGCGTACACAAGACTGGGTTACTGGCGCGTAGCCGGAAGCTGGATACTGACCCGGGCGATGCCAAATGAAGTCTTTAAGAAAGCCGGGTACCTTAGCCTTAAAGAGCTTTATCTTGCTGCACATGGGTAAAGTTTGGAAGCGCCGTATACCGAAC
>DGZL01000097.1:7152-16661 GCA_002398515.1 Firmicutes bacterium UBA4981 | reverse complement strand
TACAGATGATTTTTCAGGATCCTTATGAATCCCTTGACCCGAGAATGACGATTTTTGACATAGTCGCTGAGCCACTTAATGTAAGCGGTATCGGGACATTTGAGGAACGTGAAGCTCAAGTGGAAGAAATGCTGAGCCTCGTAGGCCTTGCGCCTCCTTCAGCCTTCTTGTTCCGATTTCCGCATGAGCTCTCAGGAGGGCAAAGACAAAGAGTAGCTATTGCCAGGGCGTTGGTAGTCAGGCCGAGTTTTGTCGTAGCAGATGAGCCTACTTCAATGTTGGATGTCTCTATTCGCACCGGCATCATGAAGCTTATGGCCCAGCTCCGTGAGGATCTTGGCATCAGCTATCTTTACATCACCCACGACTTAGCCGTGGCAAGGTATCTATGCGACAGGATCGCTGTTATGTATCTGGGGAAAATAGTCGAACTAGGGGATTCCGAAGACATTGTCAAAAGGCCTCTACACCCCTATACTAAAGCGCTGATATCGGCTGTTCCAGTTCCGGACCCGGCTATAGACCGCCCAATCCCCAACATCAAAGGCGGTGTGAGCAAGCCGATAGACCCTAAGCCCCGATGTCGCTTCTATGACAGATGCCCTGAGAGCGCAAACTCGTGCGCTGAAGCTAAAACCCCTGAGCTAAGAGACATAGGCGGCGGCCATTTGGTCGCGTGCCACTTGCTCTAGGTTGAGGCCATTCAGTCGCATGCTACTTGTTTTAGGTTGAGCAGACTGATCTTTGATAAAACCGTTAAGTCTCCGAAAAACTAGAAGGGCACCGCATGAAGTGCATGTGGTGCCCTTTGACTTACTCATTGTCTCGCACAAGGTAAGCGTCAAATAGCCCTACCTAGGACCACGCCGATCGAGATGTGATAATCCCCATATTCCAGTATTCATGTGACCATGACATCCATGAGACGAAGAATAAAGGCGGGATGACACAGATATACGCTGTCAATAAAGAACTGCTCCGGCAAGTACAAAAAAATGGAGGCGACACCCGGATTTGAACCGGGGAATAGCGGTTTTGCAGACCGCCGCCTTACCACTTGGCTATGTCGCCCCAAACATTTCAATTGTTGGAAAACCCTGCAGCAGGAAAGCCCTGCTATCTTTCTTGTGTCTATATTCTATGCAAAATGTGGCTTGCTGTCAAGCGCAATATCGGTGAGGACATCGGTTGATTCCTCGAAGCTTAACAATCAGCGGATCACGCGCGGCTGGAAATTCTCCTGCTGACTAGATCGCCGAGGGTCTTAATTTCTTGCATAATCCCTTGTTCTGAAGAGCCGGCATATGAAATGAGCAGATTTCTCTCGCCTCCCCCGTTTACGAAAAAAGCGGCGCCTGGGACAAACGATGCCCCCAAGGCTTGCCCCTCTCTATAAAGCTCCGTGGAATTCATACCTTCAGGAAGAATCACCCAAACCGACATCCTTCCTTCGCTGACTCGAAATCCGGTTCCTGAAGGCAAGTGCTTTTGCAAGGCCTGACTCACAAGTTCTCTTTTTCTGCTGTATACTTTCCGTATTCGCGCAAGATGAGTCGCGAAATAACCTTGCCTGCAGAACTCGTAGCACGCAGCTTGAAGCACCGGGCTGGAAAATGGGTCAATGGCGCGCTTTGACAGTGCAAGCGCCTGGATGATCGACCTTGACGCTGTTATCCATCCAATTCGGAGGCCTGGGAAGAGAATATCGCTGAGACTTCCCATATAGACAACACACCCTTTGCGATCCTCAGCCTTCAGGGGCGGAACAAGTCGACCTGAGTAACTCAGTTCATCAGTGAATCCATTCTCGATAATCATAACCTCTTCATCCTTGGCTAACTTGAGAAGACACTTTCTTGTTTGCGTATCCATAGTGACGCCGGTAGGATTTTGGCAAAAAGGCATAACACACAAGAATCTAGGATGAAGCCTGGAAATCGTGTCTTCCACTTGGCTTGCATTTACTCCATAAGGAGTCATGTCTATCCCTTTTACCTTAGCTCCTCCATGCAGTAAACACATAAGGACACCTGGGTAACCCGGATTCTCGGTAAGGACTACATCCCCGGGGTTAAGGAATGTTGAACCGAGAAGTGTCAGTCCTTGTTGGAATCCCCCGGTTAGCAGCACTTCATCAGCGGAGGTGACCACTCCCCTATCAGTCATGTACGCAGCCAGCCATTGCCGGAGAGGCCTATAACCCTCTGTATCGCCGTAAGCCAAGAGCTTGTGCGGGTAGTTTGTCAGAACATAGTTCAAGCAAGAGCGAAGCCTTTCTGCCGACAGGCGATCAAATGCCAGTGTAGCACCGGACAAAACCATGGTATCCTGATCGTGTGCACAGAGTTCCAATCCTCCGGCTATGTCAGGGAGCATGGACAGCCAATCCGACAAGTCCTCTTCAAGACCTACATCTTGGCTTCTCTTGAGCGAGTGAAGGCCCTCACCTGCCAAAGGCAAAGGTGAGGTTTCAGCCGAATTCGCGTCAAGCCTCGGGCAACACGATTCACTCACGTATGTCCCTGCCGTGCCGTATGCCTCAACAATTCCCTCTGTAGTCAGCAGCTCGTATGCTTCAAGCACGGAATTTCTACTGATCCCCAGGATTCTTGCAAGGGTCCTGGATGAAGGCAGCTTAGTCCCCGGCGGCAATGCTCCGCTACGGATAAGCTCCTCGAGACCGTTTTTCACTTGTAGATAGATAGGTACAGGTCCACGCTCTACGGAAAACAGACTCATACACTGACACCACCTGAACCCTTGATAGGTCTGGCATATCCACTTGTGCCTGCGGCCCTTCCATTTCGCAGCTCATCGAAAGATCTGCTAAGGTTACCTGAAGATTCTCCCTTATGTTAAAAGATGACGAATTCCGTCAATAGTACATTATATATACTACTCTCACAAGTCAATTCCTCCTCAAAGCCTACGCCGCAGAACTACCGAATTGGAAATCCTGAGATTATCCAGGTCAAAGCTAAAGGGTTACCCGGATCCAAAGCCAAACCCAGGGAATGCTAAATCGAACCCCAAGGACTTCCCTGGATCCAACAACAAGCCAAAATGCCTTCCTGTTGGCTCTTGTGAGCCGTCAGCGACTCCTATCATAATGATACTTAGGGGAAATGGGTAAAGTTGACGCTGTCTCCGGAATTCAAGTTTTGTGAGTCTATACAGGAGTGAAAGGGGTTATCTCGCGAGATGAGCCTAACACGAAGCGACAAGCCTAACGCCTTGGGTTATGAACCTGTGGCCTCCGATCACAAGCCCGACGTTGCCGGCGATAGGTCCGATGCCATAGATGATAGGTCCAATGGCGTAGATGACCCGTCCAATACCGTCAAGGACAAACCTAATGCGTTAGATGTTGAATGCACTGAAGACCTCCTTCTTGACGTTAAGGATCTCCACACCCAGTTCATTCTTGATGAAGGCATAGTCCGTGCGGTTGACGGAGTATCCTTTGACGTCAAGAGAACACAAGTGTTGGGGCTGGTAGGTGAAAGTGGTTGCGGAAAGAGCGTAACCGCACTTTCCATCATGCAACTGGTGCCGGGGCCGAGAGGCAGAATTACGTCAGGCGAGATCTTCTACTATCGAGACGGAGACAGAGATTTTATTGACATAGCAGCCCAACACCCACACAGCCCCATGATGCGAAGCATACGTGGAAATGAGATAGCCATGATATTCCAGGAGCCGATGACATCCCTCAACCCTGTATACACCGTCGGTTTCCAGATCGCAGAAGCAATCGTGACTCATCAAAAAGTCTCGAAAATCCAAGCCCTTGAGATTGCAACCGACCTTCTGGACAGAGTGGGCATTCCCAGCCCGTCGCAGAGAGTGAAGGAATATCCCCACCAGATGAGCGGCGGCATGCGCCAGAGGGCTATGATTGCGATGGCCTTGTCATGCAACCCTGCGCTCCTCATCGCAGACGAACCCACAACCGCCCTGGATGTCACCATACAAGCGCAAATCCTGGACCTCATGAGGAAACTCCAGGATCAATATCAGATGGCCATTATCATAATTACACATAACCTCGGCGTCGTCAGCAAGATGTGCGACGACATCGCAGTGATGTATATGGGGAAGATCATCGAACATACAAACACTCATACTCTGTTTCGCGAACCTGCTCACCCCTACACCGTAGGCCTTCTCAACTCCATCCCCAGGATGGGAGGGCGGAGGAAGAGACTCGTGCCGATTGAGGGTGTGGTGCCGGACTCCTTGAAAATGCCTGAAGGATGCGCGTTCGGGCCGAGATGCCCGCGATTCAAAAAGGAATGCCTGGAAAACCCACCTGTCGTTGAAGTGGCAGATGGACACTCAGTGAGGTGCTGGTTATATGCATAGACAAAGCCATGACGGAGAAACCCGCGATGACATCCTTTTGGACGTGAGAGGTTTGAGAAAGCACTTCCCTATCCTCGGCGGGGTTTTCAGGCGGCCTGTAGGTTGGATCAAGGCTGTAGACGGCGTTGACTTCTTCATCCGTAGGGGAGAGACCTTAGGCCTTGTAGGTGAAAGCGGATGCGGAAAAACCACTACAGGCAAGTGCGTGCTACATTTGGAGGAACCGACCGGCGGCGAAATCCGGTTCAATTTGAACGGGACTTGGACGGACGTGTCGAGAAGCACCATTTCGGGACTCCGTCGGGAGATGCAGGTCATATTCCAAGACCCCTACTCGTCCTTGAGTCCCAGGATGAGAGTGGCGGACATAGTCGGTGAACCCCTTGAGGCACAAGGACTGAAGAATCGAAGTGCCCGGTACGAACGGGTGGAAGCTCTCCTTGCTGCTGTGGGATTAGGACACCATCACATGAGAAGATACCCTCACGAATTCAGCGGCGGACAAAGGCAAAGAATCGGAATTGCCAGAGCCCTGGCGCTCAATCCGTCCCTTATCATATGTGATGAGCCTGTCTCTGCCTTAGACGTCTCAATCCAGGCACAAGTGCTGAACCTCCTTGAGGACTTGCAGCAGCAGTTCGGACTCACATATCTTTTCATCGCTCATGATCTTTCAGTGGTTCAGCACGTGAGTGACAGAGTCGCTGTGATGTACCTCGGCAAGATCGTTGAAATGGCCGATGTGCGACTGCTGTTTGAAGAGCCCAAGCACCCATACACAGAAGCCCTTTTCTCAGCCATACCTGTGCCTGATCCCGACTTTCAGTACGAGCAAGTAGTCCTGGAGGGAGACGTCCCGAGCCCGGCAAATCCGCCGGAAGGATGTCATTTTCATCCAAGGTGCAGATTTAAACAGGATCTATGCTGCCACGAAGAGCCGGCCTTAGAATCACTGGACGGCACCGGCCATTTTGTTGCGTGCCACTTTAAAGATGAACTCAAACTCGCCGGCATTCCCATGGAAAACGGGAGGTGATAGCCTTTAGAGTGTGGTCTTTCGGAATTCGGAAATTTAAGCCTAGTAAGGATAAAGGAGGCTGGAAACATGAAATCTAAGGTTTTCACAGTGGTTTTAGCGGCGCTCACGTTGGTGACCTTCGGTTATACCGTTTTCGCCCAAACAACTGATCCCAACACCTTTGTCTACGTAAGCTTTGGAGATCCGGACACGCTCGATCCTGCGTATGCTTACGATACAGCAAGCGGCGAGCTTCTCCATCAACTATACGATAACCTCGTTGCTTACGGGAAAGGCGGAGTAGACACACTGGTGCCAATGCTGTCCACAGAAGTCCCGTCAGTCGCCAACGGCCTTCTGTCTAAAGACGGCAAAACAGTGAAGTTCCCTATTCGTAAAGGTGTCAAGTTCCACAACGGCGCTGTGATGACTCCTGAAGACGTGGAGTACTCATTTGAGCGCGCCATGTTGGCGGACCCTTCCGGCGGGCCGTGCTGGATGTTCTTCGAGCCTCTTTTTGGGGTTCAGACCCTAGAAGATCTGGCATGTAAAATCGGAAACCTCGAATCCATCGATGACATGCAGAAACTTGACAAGAATCTCGTTGTCAAGATATATGAAGCAATCGATAAATCAGTGGAAGTTGAAGGAGACTATGTGGTCTTCCGGCTTGCCACTCCCTATCCTCCCTTCATGCAGATCCTTGCTAAAGGAGCAAGCTGGAGCTCAATCTTGAACAAGAAGTGGATGATCGAGAACGGCGCCTGGGACGGCAAGCCTGACACGTGGCTGAAGTGGTACGATCCTCCAAAAGAAAGTATGGCCCTGTACGAGAAAGCCATGGGCACCGGCGCGTTCAAGCTGGTTACATGGGATCACAGCGCTGCCCAGGTTGTGTTCGAGCGTCATGACGATTACTGGCAAGGGCCTGCAAAGCTGAAGACAGCGTTCATCAAGTACATCTCAGAATTCAACACACGCAAACTCATGCTCCAAACGGGAGAGGCAGACGCCATCCAGGTTCCGCCCATGTACTTGGATCAGGTAAGAACGCTTGCCGGAGTCAAGGTGCTCGATCACCTGCCTTCCATTACCAATACTGCGCTTCTCTTCAATTACACCATTCCTGTTCAGGGCAATGAAGACATCGTAGGCAGCGGCCTTCTGGACGGCAAGGGCGTGCCTCCCGGCTTCTTCAACGACATCCACGTGAGGAAAGCGTTCTGCTATTCTTATGATTATGATGCCTACATAGACAAAGTAGCACTTGGGCTCGGCGCTAAACCTCACGGACCGATCCCTGCGATTCTTCCGTTCTGTGACAAATCCCTGGAGTGGTACCCGTACGATCTTAAGAAGGCGCAAGAAGAATTCAGGGCTGCCTTTGACGGAAAACTGTGGAATGTAGGGTTCAAGCTGACAATCCTCTATAATACCGGAAACGACAACAGAAAAACCGCGGCTGAAATTCTCGAGTCAGGCATCGAATCTCTAAATCCCAAATTCAAAGTTGATGTCCAAGGTGTTCAGTGGTCAACATACCTTGACAAGCTGAGAGCGTCAGCCCTGCCTGTGTTCTTTATCGGCTGGCATATGGACTTCCCTGACGCCCACAACTTCATATTCCCGTACATGCACTCAGCAGGGGCTTTTGCGGGGTATTGCGGTGAAGCCATGGCTGATCTCTGCAGACAGGAATTTGACGACCTGATTGCAAAAGGTATCGCAACCACTGACGATGCAGTCCGCGCTGAGGCATACAAGACACTCCAGAAGAAGGCGTACGACTTAGCCCTTTCTATGTACTATGTGGACCCGGAAGACATCAGAGTCCACAGAGACTGGGTAAAGGGATATGTCTATAATCCGGCATACAGCGCAAACTACGACTTCTATGAAATCTGGAAGGAAGCCAAATAGAATCTAAGTAGCGCGTAATCGCTCCGGAGGGGGCAACTTCCAAATCAGGTTGCCCCCTTGGGCGCTACATAAGGGGAATGGTTTTATGTTGAGTTACATAGGGAGAAGACTCTTATTTCTTCCGCTGGTTCTGTTTGGGGTTACATTGTTCATATTCATTGCGATGTCGTTTCTATCCCCATATCAGCTTGTAAGTTCGTACATCAAGTCTCCGGATGAGCTAAAGAACCAGAGCCTGGATGACCTTGTGAAGAAATACCACCTAGACGATCCTTCCCATATAAAGTACTTCCGGTGGATCAGCAATGTCCTCCGAGGCAATCTCGGTTACTCACGGTCGGCCAACATGCACGTAGCGGATGCAATTAAAGCCAGATTCCCTGCGACACTGGAGCTCACAGTTTTCGCGATAATCCCGGTTGTGCTCGGGGGAATATGGCTGGGCTCAATCTCAGCAATACACCACAACAGTGCGCTGGACCACGGAACACGTGTCTTTGCAATAATCGGCTGGTCACTCCCGTCGTTCGTCTTTGGGATAATTCTCCTCATGTACTTCTATGGGGTGTTAGGATGGTTCCCCCCTGGCAGGCTTTCCACCTGGGCAGACATGATAGTCTTGTCAAAGGATTTCGTTCGGTACACGGGGATGAATACGGTAGACGCCATCCTAAACGCCGAATGGGCTGTGTTCTGGGACGCCATTAGGCATCTCATTGCGCCTACCATCAGCTTATCCTATTTGTGGTGGGCTTTTATCCTTAGGATCACCAGGTCGAGCATGCTCGATGTGCTCAACAAGGATTATGTTAGGACTGCGCGGGCTAAAGGCCTTCCTGAAAACATTGTTATCGGACGGCACGTGAGGAGAAACGCCATGATTCCAGTGGCTACAGTTGCAGGGTTCATGATCCTCGGAATGCTGGGAGGGCTTACAATCACTGAGACTGTATTCGACTATAAAGGCCTTGGCCTCCTAACAGCGACTGCAGCTCAGCAACTGGACTACACGTGCGTTCTGGGCACAACCATGTTCTACGGTCTTATCCTGGTCGTATCCAATCTGGTAGTGGATATCCTATACGCCATTATTGACCCTCGCGTCAGATTAGACTAAGAAGGCGGTGACCAATGCGGTATGATGAAGAAACTTCTCAGGAATCCTCTGTCTCTCTTCGGATTCGCCTTACTCATTTTCTTTATTATTATGGCTCTTCTTGCCCCGGTGATTGCGCCTACTCCGGAGAGACACAAGCATGAACCCTATCGCATCCCCAGGTACGGGTGGCAGATAGCACCCACGCCCCCTTCCAAGGAGCATCCCTTCGGCCTTACGCAAGGTCAACATGACATATTCTACGGGGTTGTATGGGGTGCGAGAACAGCCTTCTTCGTCGGTCTTGTAGTGGTTGGGTTAAGCTGTGCTATCGGCATTGTTGTGGGAGCGGCCTCAGCCTATATTGGCGGGCGGACTGATGAAATCATCATGAGGGTAGTAGACGTTTTCTTGAGCTTCCCTTTCCTTATCGCTGCAGTTGTCATTACATGCGTTCTGGGTAAAGGTTTGGACAAGGTTATGATAGCGATGGTCTGCTTCTGGTGGATGAACTACGCAAGATTGCTCCGAGGCAGCATTCTCCAGGTGAAAGAGGAGGAATTTGTGTTAGCAGCAAGGGCTGCCGGAGTCAGCCATGTCAAGATCATCATCAGACATATCCTACCTAATACTATCTTCCCTGTGCTTATCAGCGCTTCCATGGATCTAGGATCTGTTGTGGTGACAGCTGCAGGCTTGAGCTTTCTCGGGCTGGGCGCGCCTGAAGGATATGCTGACTGGGGTCAAATGATAAGCTTCTCACGGAATTGGCTCCTTGGCGCTCCGGGCGAACCCCTCAAGTACTGGTATACAGTGATATATCCAGGACTCGCCATAGTCTTGTTTGTCCTTGCGTGGAACTTAATCGGGGATGCAGCAAGAGATATCCTGGATCCGAAGATTCAAACGTAGTAATCAAAACCAATAGACTCTGTCTTGCTCCAACGAAATACACCAAGTTTACCTCTTTAACCCAAATGAGTAAAAGAGCGCATAAGCTAAAGAAGACACACATAGCAGAATACACATGGCCCGAAAAAGGGCAAAAAAATGGAGCGGAAGACGGGATTCGAACCCGCGACCCTCGCCTTGGCAAGGCGATGCTCTACC
>DGZL01000097.1:4100-6963 GCA_002398515.1 Firmicutes bacterium UBA4981 | reverse complement strand
CTCTACCACTGAGCCACTTCCGCCCGGATTGACATGTTTTCTTTGGATTTTGAGCTAGAAACAGTTTAGCACATTAGGGATTGCATTGCAATACGCAGTCCTGATTTTGGTGTTGCCTGCCTGTGATAATATCACACTGCAATGGCGCGAAAAAGCATTACCCCGGGAAATATGTGCGATGACGTCACCCTGCAGAAGGTATCGCAAAATGTCACCCCAGTCCCAACTCAACTCCTACGATCGTATCCGGAATACGGCACATGTCACCACAGCTGCCATGAAATGTGGTATATTCTAATTATGTGATATAAGCTTCATGATTTGCGCATCATATTTGGAATTCATGCTGACGACCTGCACTGTACATACAATGCGAAGAATCAGAAGGTCCGGGCGATGATATCGCTGACAGTGCCCATATCATCCATTTAGGAGGAGGTACAATAGCTCATGCCGAGAATTGCCGTGGTAACAGACTCTACCGCAGACCTGCCTGCAAATGTGTATGAGGAGAACGACATTAAAGTAGTCCCGCTTCACGTCCAATTCGGAGACGAAACGTATAGAGAAGGAGTTGACCTCTCCAGCGAAGAGTTCTATAGCAAACTGGCCTTTCACAAAGTCATGCCCAGAACATCACAACCCGCTCCGCATGAATTTGAAACAGTCTATAGACAACTTATGAACGAATCAGACAGCATCGTATCGATCCACATGTCCAGTAAATTGTCGGGCACATATCAATCTGCCAACATAGCGGCAAATGCCATAGGATGCGAAAAGATCCGTGTCATAGACAGCAAATCAGTCTCCGCCGGCACCGGCCTTCTGGCTCTTGAAGCAGCGCGTCTTTCAAAGCTTGATATCACATTGAAAGACCTTGTAGATAAGATTGAAGCAACAAAGAGCAGACTTCGGCTGTTTTTCACTGTCGACACATTTGATTACATGGTTAAGAACGGCCGGATTGGAAAAGCCACGGCTTTTCTTGGAACCTTACTCTCTATCCGTCCCATAATGGCTATTGCAAACGGCGAAGTCGAGCCCATAGAAAGAGTCAGAGCATCCAGAGACAAGGCCTTAATGCGGTTTGCGGAAGTAGTGGCGGAGGCAATGCCAAAAGGATATGCAATGCGCGGAGCAGTAATTCATGCAATTGAACCCGAACGAGGCGAGACATTGAAGCAGTCCCTTGAGGAATTGCTTCATTTTGAGGACCTGATTGTCTGCTCTCTTGGAGCCGGGATTGGTTCACATAGCGGACCCGGCACTATGGGCGCCACGCTATATCCTGTGGTTTAGGCACAATTCAGTGAGCTCTGCGACGGAATTTGAAGGCCATATCAATACCGGCTTATTCGCCGAGATATGCCTGCCTTACACTTTCATCCGCAAGGAGCTCTTTGCCATCCCCGTGCATAGTAACGGTTCCTCCCCGTAGGACATACCCGTAGTCCGCGATTTTAAGGGCTGCTTTAGCGTTCTGCTCTACCAGCAGAATTGTAGACCCTTCATCATGAATTTGGCTGAGCACTCGAAACACTTCTTGAACAAGCATTGGCGCGAGCCCTAGCGAAGGCTCATCAAGACACAGAAGCTTAGGTCTGGACATAAGCGCCCGTCCGACAGCGAGCATCTGCTGTTCACCGCCGGAGAGAGTTCCCCCTTTTTGGCCAAAACGCTCCTTCAGTCTGGGAAACAGTACAGTTACCCGTTCCATGTCTTTTTTTATCTCTGCCGTGTCATGCCTGTGATAAGCCCCCATCATCAGGTTTTCCATTACGGTGAGGTTATAGAATATTCTACGGCCTTCCGCAGCCATGGATACGCCCAGCCGCACTATCCCGTGGGGAGATGCGGATGTGATATCGTGGCCGTCAAATTCAATGCTACCGCCGGTTGCCTTGGCAAGTCCTGTGATTGCCCGAAGTGTGGTAGTCTTCCCTGCCCCATTAGCGCCAATGAGCGTCACAATAGCGCCTTCAGGCACATCAAGGGAGATCCCTTTTAAGGCATGGATACCGCCGTAATGCACATTGAGATCTCGAACCTTAAGCATACTCACACGCTTCCTCCCCCAAGTAAGCTGATATCACTTTGGGATTGCCCTGGATCTCCTCAGGCGTACCTTCAGCGATGGATATGCCGTAATCAATGACGCATATCCTCTCACAAATACCCATGACTAATTTCATGTCATGTTCAATAAGGAGGATGGTAAGCCCGAACTCATCACGCACCCCACAGATGAATTCCATGAGCCTTGCCGTCTCTTCAGGATTCATTCCTGCTGCAGGTTCATCCAAAAGCAACACTTCAGGATCTGCAGCAAGCGCTCTGGCAATCTCGACTCTGCGCTGCTGCCCATAGGGCAAGCTGCCGGCTTCAGCATGAGCCAGGTCTATGAGCCCGACTCGATCCAGCAATTCCATAGCCTTTGTCCTTGCCACGCGCTCCTCATTTATGTACCCGGGAAGGTTGAGCGCTGCAGCAAGCATAGAGGATCTCAACTTAGAATGCCGTGCTACAAGCACGTTGTCCAGGACAGTAAGACCTTCAAAGAGGCGCATATTTTGAAACGTCCTGGCAATTCCGGCGCATGTCACGCGATCAGGACGCCATCCGGTAATATCCCGTCCCCTGAAAAACACTTTTCCGCGGACAGGTTCATACTGGCCGGTGATTATGTTAAAGACTGTGGTCTTGCCTGCGCCATTCGGCCCAATCAGGCCCACCAGCTCTCCTTTTCGGAGGGCAAAGTCAAAATCACTTACTGCCAGAAGGCCGCCAAAGCTTACACTCACACTATCAAGCGCTAAGATCGCTCCGTTTTTTGAGGCCAAGTCCTCACCCCCTGACGATT
>DGZL01000097.1:0-3813 GCA_002398515.1 Firmicutes bacterium UBA4981 | reverse complement strand
AGCATGCGCATGCCTGCTATACCCGGAATATGAATCGGCCCAATAGTAATCGGCGATTCCACAAAACGCAAGGCTTCTGACAGGAGTGTAAAGGCGAAAGCAGTAATTGCCGAACCGGTAATACTCCCCAGCCCGCCAAGGACAATGATTATCAGTAAATTGAACGTCATGGAAAAACTGAAGAGGCTCGGCGATACAGTGGTAATCAGAGAAGCCATGAGCCCTCCTGCAACACCGGCAAAGAATCCGCTGACGACAAATGCCAGGAGCTTGTGCTTGAAAACCGGTATACCCATAGCCTCTGCAGCCACCTCGTCATCACGAATAGACTTCATCGCCCGTCCGTAACTGGAATTTGCGAGATTGCTTGTGATCATGACAGTCACTATCGCCCAAGCCAGACACCTGTACACAGTAGCGTATTCAGGGATCCCCTTGATGCCCAAAGCTCCGTTAGTGACCGGAATAAGATTATTAGCCAAAACTATTATTATCTGGCTGAATCCGAAGGTGGCGATGGCCAAATAATCACCACGAAGGCGAAGGGACGGAACTCCGACTACCAATGCTCCTAGAGCGCCTGCCACTCCCCCCAGCGCCACTGCCAGAGGGAAGAATGGTTTCGTAAACGAGAAGACCCTAAATGGCCAGATAAGGGGTTGAAGGAACCAGACAAATTCTTTTTGCTCCACAGGCAACATGAGGAGAGCCACCATGTACCCGCCTAAAGCCATGAATCCATTGGGCCCTAAGGAAAACTGGCCGGCTATGCCGTTTATCAGGTTATAACCGACTGCGGCTGTGACGTATATGAGACCTGTCCGCACTACCCTCATGACATACTCGTCCAAGTAGCTGTCGGCTAGCCAGGCAGCAACAAACAGAAGGCCTATGAAGATTATCGTCAGTATTGTCTTCCTGAACTTATCCGACATATTATACCTTCTCCTTTAGCGTCTCTCCGAGAATACCTGTAGGCCTAACCAGAAGGAACACTACAAGGACGAGGAATATCACGCCGTCGCGATAACCTGACAGACTAGGAGAAATCGCCACTGTCATGACTTCAATGAGCCCGATTATGAAGCCGCCTATCATCGCACCTGGAATACTGCCAATTCCGCCTACAACCGCTGCAGTAAATGCTTTCCAACCCGGATACACACCCATAAGAGGCGAGATTTTCGGGTACTTGCATGCCCACAGTATGCCACCTGCAGCAGCGAGCGCGGAACCCAGCGCGAAAGTATAGGATATCACCTTATCCACATCGACCCCCATGAGACGAGTAGCCTCGATGTCCGTGGATACTGACCTCATAGCCATGCCGATTTTCGTCCTGTAGACTACGTACATCATGACTGCCAAAAGCACGAAAGTGATGATAGGGACCCAAATAGCCACGCCTGTAATGGTCACAGGGCCTATGTGGAAAACCCGGGACATGAATTGCGGGCTTTCAAACGCCTTGGGACGGGCTCCGACTGTGACAAGACCGAGATTCTCCATAAAAGACGATACACCCACTGCGGTTATGAGGGCAGAGATTCGAGGAGCGTCCCTCACTGGACGGTAAGCCACTCGGTCTATAGTCATACCTACAAGCGCGGTAAGACCGACCGCGAGCGCAGCGGCAAAAGGCCACGGAATACGGAAAATCACGATGAAGAAGAATGCGGAGTAAGCCCCCACCATGAAAATGTCACTATGGGCAAAGTTAATGAACCTGAGGATGCCGTACACCATTGTGTATCCGATCGCAAGCAAAGCATACAGACTGCCCAGTGACATCCCGTTTATCAGTTGTTGAAAAAACACGGCAGCGCTCATAAACGTCAACTCCTTCTGCGCAAGCCCTTGTCCCACCTCGAACTCTCAATAAACAATACCAGGGCAGGAGGGTTCCGGAACCCTCCTTGCCCGATATTATTATGATCACGTTTTATGCCAATAACGAGATGGGATTTGCCGTAAGTGTTACCCTACGGGTTGGCCACGCTCTTGAATTCCCACTTACCGCCTTTTGCCTCACGGATGACCGCTGCCTTAACCGCATCGCCCTTCTCAATAGAAAGAAATCCGGTGACAACTTCCAGGTTCTCCGTTGCCTCCAGGGCATCGCGAATCTTCTTCGGATCAGCGGAACCTGCGCGCTTAATCGCATCAAGAACCATAAGCACGCAATCTGCGGTAAGAGCTCCAAAGGAGTTGACTTCCCCACCATGCTTCGCTTTGTATGCGGCTATATACTTCTTGCCGATATCAGTCATCCCCGCCTTCTCGTGCCAGTGCGCAGTATGCATCAGGCCTTCAATGGCAGGACCGGCAATTTGAAAGATTTCAGGCACATCAACACCGTCAGCGGAGAGCATGGGTTGTGTCAATCCAAGGTCTTTCGCCTGGCGTAGTATGAGGCTCACTTCCTCATAGTAGTTGGGCAAGTAAATTACATCCGGGTTTGCAGTCTTTATCGCGGTAAGCTGAGCGCTGAAATCCTGGTCCCCGGCATTGCACAGAGTATATGCCACGATCTTACCGCCCAGGCCCTCGAAGGAATCCTTGAAATAGCGACCAAGCGCAACACAGTAGTCATTGGAAATGTCGAAGAGGACTGCGGCTTTTCTTGCGCGTAAGTCTTCGTAAGCGTATTTTGCTGCAATCTCGGCCTGGAAAGAATCTGTATAACACGCCCGAAACACGTATTTCTTGCCTTGAGTGGTTAAGGGGTTTGTGGAGGCCGGACCTAGGACAGGCACTTGCTTCTTCTCACATATGTCTCCTGCTGCAAGCATGCTGCCGCTTATCATGGGCCCGATAATGGCGACGACTTTCTCTTTCTCAATAAGACGCGAAGTAGCGTTAGACGACTCAACTCGATCAGACTTGTTGTCGACTAACACGAACTGGACAGGCCGCCCCAATACTTCCATGGGCACGAGTTCTTTGATGAGCTGGGCGCCTTCCCAACCCATCTGCCCGTAACCGGCTACCGGGCCTGTTATCTCAAGATTGAAACCGATCTTAATTGGTTCCGCGGAATATGTAGTTGCACCAAACAACATGAAAGAAAAAAGAACAACCAACATAGCGAAGGATGCGATGGATCTCCTCACTTCTCACTACCTCCCATCTGGATATGGAGCTATGACTTTGCTCCGGCACTTGTTTTCTACTCTACTTCTCTGCTAAAAAAAACTAACCGTTACTCTCGTATGAAGTTCCTACCCGACGAACTGCTCCCCCCTTAATGAACAACTGACCTGTAGTACAAATACATAGTCTATAGACTAAGTAACCAATCGATAATTTGAAGAACCGGTCTACAATTTGAATGACGCGTCTACACTTCAAATAACCGACCTACAGTCGAATCCGCTGCCAGGCCTCAAGAACGCATAATATGGTCACAGTAAACAGTAAGCTGGTATGAGACTTTTCACATAATATAGCATGCTGGAAGTCTTCGGTCAAGCCCACTTTAGGACACTTTAGAACTTTGAGTCGTACTTTGCGGCGTCTTGTCGCACATTCGCACTTTGTGGCAATTTCCTACTTTGGAGCCTCTACGCGTTTACATGAGCGGTGCATAACAGCCGTAAGCGTCAAACAACCCCCACCTGCGTCGAGTGTAGCTTTTCTACCATAGCTCTCTGAGAGGTGGTCGATTTTCGAACACGTTATTGGAAATCGTGTACTATTTTCGACCACATTTTCAGAAACAAGTCCGCGAGTGATAGAGAATCGACCACATTTTTGGAAAACCTGTACTATTTTCGACCACGTTTTTGGAATAAGTGATCGATTTTCGACCAC
>DGZL01000032.1:15351-15641 GCA_002398515.1 Firmicutes bacterium UBA4981 | reverse complement strand
GGATAGATTAGAGCGTCTGACTACGAATCAGAAGGCCAAGGGACTGATTAATCAAACATCAAATGCTCTATCCCGCCTAACCCCCAATATGCCTGATTGAATCTGCATGATACACTTAAGGTACGTTCGACTCTGCTCTTTGCTATTTTGTCCAAAATATATAGTATTCCTCGTCTCTCATTATAATCCCTAGGTAGTAGTTGGAGAATCTCCCCAGGTCTTATGCCGCAATCCGGCATAACTAGCATAATCGCATAATCACGAACTCCATCATATGTTCTTCTATCCGG
>DGZL01000032.1:6652-15139 GCA_002398515.1 Firmicutes bacterium UBA4981 | reverse complement strand
CACTGATTAACGCCATAAGGGTTTCATCGTCTAAGTGTCTAATCCTGGGCGAGGTTGTTCTGTAGGGTGTGCCTTTGACCGGGTTCTTGCCCTTAATGATTTCTTCTTCAATGCACCAGTTGAAAAAGGCTCTAAGATAGGCCCTGTGCAAATTATGACTATACGGGTTTTCATAGTCTTTGAGGACCCTTATGACAGCTCTCTTGAGGACATGTGGGTCATCGTCTATTTGTGGTTTGGTGCGTTCGTGAAAAATCCTGAGGGTATGCTTGTACCCATGGATGGTCTTTGGAGAACAGTGAACAGCTTCTTTGTAATCGATAAAGGCTTGTACTGTTTCACTCCATCGATCTTTAGGCGGATCTGGTGGTTCAGGAACAAACTTAACCCTTCTTGCCATACGAAAGCACCTCCATTTTTCGTGAGGCGTTGCTGTCATCTGGAAAAAAGGGTAGTTGTTCTGTAACAGTTGATATTAGTTGCTGTGCGGGACATTTGTTTTCGCCTAAACGCGCCTCTAGCTGGTCTTTGCCGTCTCCTACGGCCCTCTGATTAGAAGTCAGATACTCTACACCCTTGCTAAAGATGCGTGAAGGCCTATCTACTGACTTTCCCGCATACCTGCTAACCCCATAAACCAGGTCTTAAGACGCACAGCAGGCCGCGCATGAATAACGGATCTCTCAGCAAGACGTCGCTCCCATGTACCAAAAAGCACAGTGAACGCAGTCGTCAATACAAGATAGAGTATTCCCGCTGCGAAATATACCTCCAGCGGACGAAAGGTGGTCGCAATCATTTGCTGAGCTGAACGCATGAGATCCACCATAGCAATAGTTGATACCAAAGATGAATCCTTAAGTCTCGCAACAGCTTCATTGCCCAAAGGCGGTATTATTCTGGGAAGAGTCTGAGGGAATATCACCCATCTCATTGACTGCATATAAGTCATTCCCAGGGATCTGGCTGCCTCTGTCTGGCCTTTATCTATGGACAGAATACCTCCGCGAAAGATCTCTGCTATGTAAGCTGAAGCATTCAAGGTCATGCCTATGACTGCAGCGGGAAACGGATCTAAAGTCATGCCTGCTTGAGGCAGACCGTAGTAGATTAGGAAAAGCTGCATTAACAGCGGCGTCCCCCGCATCCACCAGATGTAAAGTGAAGCGGGCTTACTAAAAAACGGACTTCGGGATATGCGCGCCAATGCCAGACCAAGTCCTATGGTCATCCCAAACAGCATGGAGAGACATGTAAGCTCCATAGTCATTACTGCACCTTTGAGAAGTACCGGGCAGAGTCCTATCATAAACTTTATATCCATAAACTACTCTCTCCTCGTGGAAACCTAGTGCAACTTTTTTCTTCCCTGAGCTAATCCCATCCATATCCTTAAGCTGCCGGTGCCGGCGCTCACATCACCAACACCCGGAACCCTCTTGAAATCCGGCGCTTTGCAAAACGCCAAGGATTTCTGTTAATCCACAGGAGTGGCTCTCTACGAATCGCAAAACACCGGCAGCCAACTGGAAACTAACGTAACGAGACGCAATCACACAGCCTCAAGGATGCTTACTTGCTACTTGGAGACGTCCACTCCAAACCACTTCCGAGAGATGTCTCCGTATGTGCCGTCTGCCTTGGTGGAATCAATCGCTTGGGTGACAGCTTCTCTGAAAGAAGCATCACTTTTCCTAAAACCAATGCCGATAGACTCCTCTACCAACCTCTCTTCCAGCACCCGGTAAGCTCCGGCTTGTTTCATTATGTAGTACCTGCCGACGAACTCATCCACTACAAGCGCTTGGATGCGGCCGATGGCAAGGTCTGTGAAAGCCTCGGGATATGTGGCATAGAGCTTCAGATCCTTGAACCCCCCGAACTTCTTCGCAGCGACCTCTCCCGTGCTGCCCAGCTGTGTGCCGACTACCTTACCCTTGAGGTCTGAAAGGGTGTTGATATCTTTGGTTTGCTGCTTGACTACTATGATCTGCGCCCCATAGATGTACGGGGGGCTGAAGTCTATTTTCTCTGCCCTCTCATCAGTAATGGTAAGTGTGGACAGAATCATATCGAACTTCCCGGACTGAAGCGCAAGGATTACTCCGTCCCATGCAGTGGGGACCCAGACGATATCAACCCCGAGCCGCTGACCTATCTCATCTGCAAGATCCACGTCAAAACCAATAAGATTACCCTTCTCATCCCTGTACTCCATCGGAGGAAAGGCGTCATCCACGCCTATCCTGATGACACCTGCTGCCCTTATCTTCTCCAACGAACCGTCGCCAGAAGCGCCCCATACTACACTACTCACCATCAATACAGCAATAATCACCGAAATTAGCACACCCTGTGACAGTCTTCTTGTGTTCTTTGCCATAACAATTGCCTCCTCACTTCTTTGCCTTCTTTAGGTTTCTGCTTCGCAATCCCCAAAATCGAACAAGAACCATGTCTGCATATTTGTGTGCTGCATCAGACCTTTAGACACAAAAACACCTCTCGCCCCATACAAGGGACGAGAGGTGACTCCCGTGGTCCCACCCTAATTGGCTACCCATTTTCACAGATCGGGTAACCCACTCATTGTCCGGTACGGCACACTGTCCTTAGTGGACTGTTGTGATTATACCTCCCCGCGGTAACGGGCGGGACCCGTCAAAGCCTACTCCCATCGTAGAGTCATAACAAGATTTGCACACATGACTCAGTTTCGGTTTGCGCTCCGGGGTGTGTTTCAATCGGTGCTTTGTGCCGGGCTCTCACCTTCCCCGGCTCGCTTGGACTCTGCATCCGGCCTACTTATCCCCGTCATAGCTTTTTCTTATCATTGCATTCGGTCTTATCGTCTTCATCCTGTAGACTCTTTGACCTGCGCAGGCTCATATTCAGGATGTTCCGATTTATGGACACTCTAGCACGGTTTGCCGGACTTGTCAAGGATTCTTTGCAGGATTCTTTGCAGGATGTTCTGTGACTAATACACAGGCTTCACCCGGACCTAAGTCAAAAACCCCAAGTCTGCCGCCGGACACTTCATGTGACTCCCCTTTGAAAGCGTCAATAAAGACTGTGCCGTCACTGACATTATCCATGGCAAGGTCTACCGATACGCCGGTATCCCCTGCACATACCGCCACTACTACCGTTTCTCCCTCATGATGGCGGGAAAATGCGAAAGATCGTGTCGGGTCATCCACAAGCAACCAGCGCATGTTCCCGCGCCTCAGCGCAATACTTCTCTTTCGAAGACGGATTACTCTTTTATATAACTCGAGAAGCTCTCGATCTTGTCTAGATTCATCCCAAATCATTGTCCCACGGCATCCCGGGTCTTTAGAACCCCTCATCCCGATTTCGTCACCATAGTAAACTATAGGTGCGCCTGGGTAAGTCATCTGGAAAACGATTGCAGGTATCATCAGGTTCTTGTTTCCGCGAAACGCAGTAACCACTCGCTCTGTGTCATGGCTGCCCAGCAAGTTCAGAAGGACCATTGATGCAGCGTCGGGATAATCTGCCCTTATAGACTCAAGTCTCCTTGTAAAATCCGAGGCCTCACAGGTTTTCCTTGCGAAGAAATCCAAGACTGCGTCACGGAATACATAATTCGTGACTGCATCGAACTGATCTCCCTGAAGCCACGGACTCCCGTTGTGCCAGATTTCACCGACGATATATGCGTCAGGATTGATCCCCTTAACATGGTCACGAAATTCTCTCCAGAAAAAGTGGCCGATTTCATTGGGAACATCCAATCGCCATCCGTCAACCCCTAATTCCGTCCAGTATCTGACTACATCCAAGATGTAGCTGCGCACCTCAGGGTTTTCCATGTTGAGCTCAGGCAGGTCAGGAAATCCCCACCATGCCTCATAATTTGGTTTTGGTGACCTACGAATCGGGAAATCGTGAATATGGTACCAGTCTACGTAACGGGAATCTCGCCCTTTTTTGACAATATCCTGAAACGCCCAGAAGTTGTATCCTGAATGATTGAAAACCCCGTCTAAGATAACCTTGATTCCCGCAGTGTGAAGAGCTGATACCATTTCTTTAAACTTATCCAGATCCCCAAAACTCGGATCAATCTTCATATAGTCAGACGTATCGTATTTGTGATTTGAAGGAGCCTCAAAAACAGGATTAAACCAGATTGCAGTAATCCCAAGTTCCTCAAGATAGGGAATATTGTCGATAACTCCCTGGAAGTCGCCACCGAAGAAGTTACCGGTTGTCGGGGTTCCACCCCAGCTGCGAACAGCAAATGGATCATTAGTTGCGTCACCGTTTGCGAATCTCTCAGGAAATATCTGATAGAACACGGCATCCTTCACCCATTCCGGAGTCTGAAAAACAGAAAGCCCGGCAAGGTTCAGCTCAAACCGATCATCCGTGCCGGGTGCATCCCAGCTTGCACCTGCGGGCGAGTACCAGATCTTCGTATCACCGTCTTCCAGCACAAATCGATAACATAGGAGTCCATGAAATGCCGGAATCACAGCCCGATAATACGTAAAGCCCCCCACAGTTGCATAAGGCTCCATGGGAACGCTCCCTCTGACGCTGCCTCGTGCCTGGTTATCAAAGTCATTGGCACAATCATCATCACTTAAGAGACTCAATAGATATTCCATCCGCACCTTCTCAACGTCAGATGTCCTCGTCCGTAGTCTGACTGCAACGGTCATGCGGTTTTCACGTTCGACATAGGGGGATGCATTCTCATGCCAGACGGCTTCAGTCACTATCTGACCGTCTCCGGTGCTGCACTCGGCTTTCAGCAACTCTGTATCACCCACTATGATGACGAAATTCCGTCCCCCATAACCGTCATCGCGGAACTCCTCTGCTTTCATGTCTGTCACCCACACCGTCCCATCCACGACAAACTTGTACTGATGCTCACCTCGAGGCGGCCTCAACACTATCTTCCATATGCCGTCACCGTCTATATCTTCCATCGGCGAGGCTGTTGTGCTCCAATTATTAAATGTGCCGGCCACGCAAACAGTTCTCACAGGACGCCCGGGCACAAATGTGAACTCTACCTCGAAAGCCTTGCTTTCCGCCGACAAACCCAGAGATAAAACGACAATTATCAGTATACTATATACTGACACGTTCCGCATGACAGCCTTGGACATATTCTTGACCTCCGCTCCGTCACATGCTGCACACCCCCCATGCGAACCCGGGGGCTCCACGCCCTGAGACCCCTTGGCCTCTACCGATACCCCCCGGGAATTACAGCATGAGGGAAACTTGGGCTGTCCCGGAACCAGACTAAGCCTTTACTCCTCAAAACCATACACCATGGGCGCTTCAGCCAACTTGCCGGTGTTAACGTCATAGGCCCCTAAAATCTCCTCCTGAGTCATTCCCAAAGGCGCCAAGAGATCCATGATATTTGGATCGATGTGTGAATCGTGTCCGCCTCCAAGCCTCCACTCTTGCGCAGTCTCCTGGACTTCCCTCACCCTGAGGTTGCCGGTGGCAGCATAACCTTCCTGGCTCAGTATGAATACCTGATACCCCCAATGGGGTTCTGGCTCACCCAGGACAGCTTTGGGCACATGTATGGAAATAACGTTGTTTAGGGTATCCACACTCACTCTCACTGCCCCGTCAAGTTCTCTTCCGTCAGATGTAAATATCCGCTGCATCCAGCCTTCCATCCAAATAGCATATTCCCATGCACATTCAGGTGAAAATGTCACGTTCCTCCCGCCTAAGGCCTCAGTTTCTCCTGAACCATGCTTGCCGTCAGTATCAATGTAAATATCGATGGTTTGCAGGGATACTCCAATCGGCGAGTTCCATGGATTCGTAATCTCACCTGCAAACTCAACTTGGAATACAATATCATCCTGCACGTCCAGCACTTCGAAGGACAACATATCAAACACGCCCGGTGTGAATACCTGGCTTAACGGATATGTATATGTGCCAGGGCCGTAGTCATCACCTTGTGGATCATCCCACTTAAAAAGGGTCGTTCCTCGGACGACTTCAGGCACCCTGACCGCACAAGGGCCTTCACAAGGAATCATGTCTACATTCTTCCCCTCTTCTGAAGCCACTGCAGCAATGCTCACAACATCCCCCGGCCTCAGATTGATATCTGCAAACGGTAGCTGTATCTCAATAGTCTGATTCACGCCTGATGTAGTTACAGGTCTTGCCTCAACCCACGCTTCATTGCCGTCAGCGAACGCCAGTTGCGCTTCTGCAGTACCGGGCTCGGCTATCTTGCGAAAATCCACCAGCACCTCAGTGCCGGGCGAAAACCCGATTACTGTCGCATCAGGACCTTCCCTGCTCCACCTTGGCATGCTGTTGAGTTCCATCCGTCTGGGATTGGCAAGATACAAAGCCACTGCCAAATCAGTTTCACAGACGTCTTTCAGTCCACCTCTGACATCTATACGAACATACAGGTTTTCTGCGTCGACTCCCAGCCACAAGGCACGCAGAATGTTTTTGCCCTCTCCGCCGGGGAGCGTGGCAGCCTTCTGCTTAGAGTAAAGAGAGGCTTCGTTCCACTCACCTGCCTGGATTATGCCGTCAGCTTCAGCCTCTCTCATGAAATCCTTCATCTTCTCATTGGGAAGCGCAGGCTCCTTCGGAATAATCGGCATATATAGGTATCCCGGCACCGGCCGGCCTATGTATGAGTAGACATTCTGCAGATGAATCCTGAAAAGCTCATCGAAAGCATGATCTTGCCCCGAATCCTGATCATCCCCGTACCACCAGAACCAATCACTGCCTTCAGCGGCATAGAACTCATCCCATGCTTTTTCAAGCGCATCCACCTCGTTCGCGTCCAACTCTCGTGTAGCTGCTTCCTGAGTGTAATCAGCCAAGACCTTCCTTACTTTAGCAAGGTAATCCCAGGCTCTGTTCTCCTCGGTTTCGCCTATCCATGTCTCAAGATTGTTGTCAATCCACGACCCTGTGAAAAGCTTGGGCATCTTTGTAGTGGCCGGATGCTCTTCTAAGAACTCACTTACCGTCACAGTTTTGAATCCGGGATCGCTGTCAAGCATCGTATAGAGGGCATGGAGAAACTCCTTGCCGTCATTCTCGTAGTATTCCCAGCAGTTTTCTCCGTCAAGAGCAATAGTCACAATGTGCGGGCCGGGCTCGCCTGGTAAGTCGCCTTTGACCTTCTTCAAATACTCCATGAAATCCAGCGCAGCAGCTGTGCCATTCATTCCCGAATAACTGAATCCAACCTTGTCAGACAACACAATATCCCGGAACAAAATCGTAACTGTCCTCCCGTTCTCTTCAACAAGATGTGGTTTATACAGAAGATCCGGACGGGTTACGTTCCCTGCGCCGTCTCGCAAGCTTATCCCCAGAGAACGGGCTAGTATCCCTTCGCTTGATACCATCCACTGAAATCCGGCATCGTGGACAAGCCCGACAATATCCTGGCCTACAGCTTGCTCAGAAGGCCATAGGCCCCTCGGCTTCCTCCCGAAATGATCCTCATATGACTTGATTGCCATCTGAAGTTGCGCTTCCACATCCATAGGATATGCAAACAACTCTCCGGGAAGCTCCAGGTTGGGACTGGCAATGCGTGCAAGGTTGACATCGTAAACGAGTGGCATGATCGGATGATAAAACGGAGTGGTGGTCACTTCAATTTGCCCTCTATCCTGCATCTCCCTATGAAGTGGAATGACTTTCCCCACAATGTCCAGGTGTTTGTCTAGGACTTTCTGTTTCTCATGTTCAGTGAAGCCTTCACCCTTTTTGACTAGGGCTTGAATAATCGGGTCTTCCTCGATAAAGTCGGGATCCAGCCAAGCTAGGTTGAACCACACCTGCAAGTCTCTAAAGTCGTCTTCAGTGAATTTCTCTATTGCCTCTGCAATCGAGCTATCTGAGACAGCCTCTCCTCGTTTCTCGAGAAGTTGCCGGTATCTTGGATGCCTCTTGATCATTCGCTCCCAATTTGCGTCAAAAAACCTTCTCAGGATAAAGTCCTTATCTTCCCTTGTCAGACTGGACGCAGGTTTTTCGCTCAGAATCAATTGAATATCCTTTGCGCCTGCTTCGTATTCATCCAACTGAAACATTAATGAAGGAACATAGTTGAATCCCAAATGTACATTGGGGTAATCTTCTAGAATCGCAACCATGTCATAGTAATCCTTTGCCGCGTGCATCCTGACCCACGGCATCATATACAATCCCGTCGCAGTATTCTTGTAAAACGGTTGATGATTATGCCAGATAAGCGCCACATACAACGGCTCATCTTGAGCTGTCACCGATCCGGACACCAGCCCCACCACAACCGCCACAAGCAACACAACTGCCGGAGCTCTCACAATCCATCGTTTCATGGCTTGGCGCTACCTCCTTACATCTTTGCACTCCAGGCGCACCTCTCAGGGGCAAGCCTACGTCACTCCTCAGCAGCACGGCTACGTTATCGTCTAGCAGTAAGCCTGGGTTACCACC
>DGZL01000032.1:0-6401 GCA_002398515.1 Firmicutes bacterium UBA4981 | reverse complement strand
GGTTACCACCGAACGGCACTGCTCCTCAATAGAATCGAAACTTCATTCAACGTGCTTACACTAGAGCTCTCGAACGTATTTGCAGCCGATAAGACATCAATAGCAAGAAGCCAGTGCAAGAAAGCACAGGCAAACATAGTGGACTATAACGTTGTAGGATAGACATAAATATTATCACATTTCCATAGTATGTATGTCAAGGACAAATCTGTAACAGGTGGTGGCCAGATGGCAATATCACCTCATAATCGGAAGTCGTGTACTATTTTCGACCACCGATCGGGCCTTTGGTGGTCGAAACTCGACCACCCGTCCCGGAAATATGTGCCTTTTTCGCTTGTTGGAACAAATTGGGTGGCAGTTGCTCTGCCACCTCAAGCCTGCCAGGAAAAAACGTGCCCGGTTTTCGACCACCGACCGGCATTGGGATGGGCGAATATCTGCCACGCTTCGGAAAAAGGACGCCCGGGCCGCTCAAGCCCGGGCACATAGCATGGTGATCTCCTCATCGTTCTGCCTAACATTAACTTCTCTGTGGCATTCATCTTGTCAGGCGGGTCTAGTTAAGCCTACCTGATTGCGATTGTCTCATCAGGCGCCTCTGATCACGCTCCTCTGAGCAGGCTTACCCGGGCATAAGGCCGTCCGGTCAAGTTCATCCAAGAATGCCTTCGGCATTATCCAGAAAGCCACGCAACTCCCACACATTATGGCTACTTCGTGACCCAGACACTAGACTACTTCGCAACTATCCTTCCTTCAATCCCAGGGGACACCTTGTCCAACTGCTCAATGTATTTTGCGAATACGTCGCGCAGCATTTCGCCTGAGGAGAAAATGACCTTGCAGTCCTTAAGCATGTCGTAGCCGTCGCCGCCTGCAGCGACAAAATCATTCGTGGCGACTGTGTATACCTTCTTCTCATCCAGAGGCTTGTTGTCCACTGACACAGATACCACGCGCTCCCCCAGGGCTTTAGCAGGATCGAACTCAAACGACAGGCCGGACACATGAAGGAATGCACCTAATTGATTTGGATACTCACTTACTGACCTTTCCAAAGCAGCCTTAATATCGGCGCCGATTACCTCCAATACCACAAGGGTGTTATCAAACGGCAAGACATTGAATATGTCTCCCACCGTGATAGGCCCTGCGTTAATAGAGGCTCGGAGTCCGCCGCCGTTGGTTAGGGCAATATCGGCAGCACCGGCTTCACGCATAACATCCGCAACAAGATTCCCGAGATTAGTCTCTTTCGTTCTGACATTAGCGCGCTCTCCGTCGAGGACGTCCGCTGCCTCGCCGATGACCTCTGAAAGTTTCGCCTCGAGTTCCTTGTTATAGGTTCTGATAATCTCCCCTATCCCGCTGTCTTCCACAACCTCAGGCCCGCAAGGAATTAGAGCGCCTGCATAGTCAGTGACTGTGCCGTTTTCATAACTTACTTCGAGGCTACCCAGGGATTCTGCATGTTCACCTGATTGGACAATTATTGTGTTTCCAACCATCTCAGGCTGATCCAGTCTCGTATGGCTGTGTCCGCCGACGATAACATCAATGCCCGGAACCTTGCTGGCAAGCAACCTGTCATCATCGCACCCGATGTGAGTAAGTCCGATGACCAGGTCGACCTTCTCTTGGTTTCGGAGGTATGAAACCATCCAACTTGAGACTCTTATTGGATCGAGGAATTCCAAGCCCTCGACGTTCTTCGGGTGTGTTACAGTAGGCGTGTCAATCGGAGTTAACCCGAATATGCCTATTCTCTTTCCGCCAACAGGCAGGATCACTGCGCCGGGGAAAAGTGCGCGCCTACTGTCGGTCTGGATCGTGTTTGCTGAAAGAAATGTGAAGCTCGCCTCTTCAGCCCTCTTGAGCAATACAGACTGCCCATAGTTAAATTCGTGGTTGCCTATGGCCATGGCATCGACGCCAATGGCTTTCAAAGCTTCCACCATAGGTGTACCTTCGAACAAGTTAACAATATTGGTCCCATGAAGTGAGTCCCCTGCATTCAAGATGATTACGTTGCCGGCCTTCTCTCCGACGATATCTTCTACGAGCGTCGCTAGTTTAATTACTCCTCCGATAAGCGCGTCAGAGTCTGGTGCTTTGAAAGACTCCAGCCTGCCATGGATATCATTCATGTAGAGGATGATGACCTCGTTCTCACCTGCAGCTGCTACACATACGGATGCAGCACAAACGATCATCATTACGGCCACAAGAATCGGTAAACGAAGACTACTCCTCCTTGGCATCCTTAACATATACGACCCTCCCAAATAAGTTTTCTGAAGCCTACATTGCTTATTCTCCGAGGGCCATTTTTTTCCTGCATAGGTTTCCTTCTCCATCAATCTGAATCGCTCCCGCCTGACATTGCTGCGGCATTTCTGCGCCACTGGGCTCGCCATTGCCTGCCTGACTTAGCCTGACTTACAAGCTACCGGTGCCGCCTCGGTACAATGTGAGAAAGCGTCCGGAGATGATGAAATAAGAATATGGAGTGACGTGAAAACCAGACTGGAAGTTGAAGAAGGACTTGCGTGGTGGATCGGTGGTGGATAAATGGTCGGGGCGAGAGGATTTGAACCTCCGACCTCCTGCTCCCAAAGCAGGCGCGCTAGCCAAACTACGCTACGCCCCGAATACCAAATCCGAAAACTCTCGACGGAAACCCGTCTTTCATTGACAACGATAGTATACGCGAACGCCGACCCCATGTCAAACCCCACTCTGTCGCGTCAATGTAGTGTCTTGATTCGTGCGAAAATCCGTGCTATCGTGAGGCGAAGGGTTTTACGATACAGGGGAGACAGTACGGCATAAATATACCACAGGCGCCTTGTTCGTGTAGCACAAAAGTAGTTTCGGCTGAACGTGAACATGATGTTTCTTTAGCATTGACGACATAATGTACGCATGGTAGACAGGAAGGATTTGATTGAGCTGCAGCGCATACCTGCGTCACTGTGGAGCAAACTCAAGAATCGGCACACCCTGGCCATTGCTGCAATACTCACTTGCACGATCCTATGGGGGTTGTCCTTCATTAGCGCGAAATCCCTACTTATTGCAGGTTTAACGCCTATTCAAGTTAACTCTGCCAGGTTCATTCCTGCCACAACAGTCTTCCTAATCCTGTATCTCACCCGTCACTCGCTGCGACTTCGCAGCGTCACGCGTTCGGATCCCAATCCCCAACCACAACAGCCTACTCGCGACCGCGACCGCAACTGGGAACTCCCGGCGAAAGCAGGGCTGGCCGCAATAATGGGTATTCCAGTGTACTTCCTCTTGGAGACTATGGGCCTCAATTTCACCTCTGCCGGCACTGCCTCGCTCATAACAGGGCTCTCTCCCGTCATAAACGCAATCGCGCTTCTTGTTTTCCTGCGAGTAAGCATAGCGCGCATTCAGTGGATAGGTATAATCATGTCATGCTTCGGCGTATACGTGGTGGCACAAGCTGATATCAGCCTCTCCATGTCTCAAACAGCGATGCTAGGCAATTTACTCGTATTCTTGTCCGCCTGCTCATGGGTGGCATACACAATAATGAACAAGCCTCTCATTGAGAAATACGACAACCTAACTCTCAACACATATCAACACCTGGTGGGGACAGCAGTTCTGTGGTTGATTGCATTTCTCAAAGAAGGCATTCCATTTGCCCGATGGAATCTGTGGATCTGGGTAAACATCGTCTATCTCGGCGTGTTTTGCTCTGCCCTTGCCTTTTTCCTCTATCTCTTTGCCCTAAAGATCCTAAGCTCTACTGTGATTACGAGTTTCATAAACCTCGTTCCGTTTGTCAGCGTGCTGGGAGCAAGAGTCTTCCTAGGTGAACCTGTGTCTTGGACGAAGCTCCTAGGGGGGATTCTAACAGTCACAGGAGTATATCTCGTCAGCTCTCAGGATGCATCTTCTACACCTACACCCTCCCGCGAAGCCGTACAGGCGTCCTGCCCGGAATCGGCCACGCCCCATACCTCCTAACCGCATAGCGGCGATATCGTGGCGAACGTATGAGCTACTTGCCGAATAGAAGGGAGGACGGCATATCGTAGTGATAGGAGAAGCTCCGAGGATCCTTACTACAACCAGCAGTATCATAGTGATCGGATAAGCTTCTTGCCACATGACACAGGTATCGTAGCAACTAGAAAAACTCCTCGATAAAAGGAAGAGCAGCCTTAAGCGCCAGAGCTCTGTGGCTCATGGCATTTTTCACATCCTGAGGCAGCGCCGCAAAACTCCTGGTATGTCCAAGGGGAATGAAAACCGGGTCATATCCGAATCCACCGCATCCGTCCGGCGCAAAAGCTATCATGCCTTCGCATACCCCTTGAGCCAACCTGACTTTCCCGGAAGGGCCGACAATAGCCACAACACACCTGAACCTTGCAGTCCTTTTGACATCTTCCACATCTTCCAACAGCGACAGAAGCTTCTCATAGTTGGTTCTGTCCCGTTCCCGACCGCGAGGGAGATCATCCCCTGCAAACCTCGCAGAATGAATGCCCGGTGCCCCGTGGAGCGCATCGACCTCAAGCCCACTATCATCTGCAAGTGCTACCTCTCCTGTTGCCTTTGCAATCGCTCGCGCCTTACACACAGCATTGTCCTGGAATGTTTCGCCGTCCTCCACAACATCGGGTATGCCTTTGTAAGCAGAACACGCCACAACTTCTATAGGAAGATGCCTTAAGATCTCCTTGATTTCCAAGACCTTCCCCGGATTCTTCGTTGCCAAAACCAGGCGCGACATCTCAGCGTCCCACCTTCCGGACGAGATCTCCCAAGACCTCCTTTTGCGCATCAATGAGGCTCGCAATGCCATCCTCTGCAACCTTGAGCATCTCATCTAACTGAGCTTTTGTGAAGGGATTTCCTTCAGCCGTGCCTTGAACCTCAACAAGCCGTCCGTGTCCGGTCATGACTACGTTCATGTCTACATCGGCCCGCGAATCCTCCTCAAAGATCAAGTCCAGCATTACCTTGTTGTCAACTATACCCACACTGGTTGCAGCAATGAAATCCGTAACAGGAAAAGGCTTATGGTTCCACGAACTTCCATTACGAAACATGCTATTAACAGCATCCACCAGCGCCACAAAAGCCCCGGTTATCGCGCAAGTCCGTGTACCTCCGTCAGCTTGTATAACGTCACAATCTATCCAAACAGTCCGTTCTCCGAGAGACTCAAGACTTACAACGGATCTCAGCGCCCGTCCTACCAGCCTTTGAATTTCATATGTCCGCCCTGACCTGCCCTTTGCAGCCTCCCGTGGATTTCGCTCGCCGGTGGCCCGTGGAAGCATACCGTATTCCGCTGTTACCCAACCTTTGTCCTGACCTTTCAGAAACTGAGGCACCCTATCTTCAACTGAAGCTGTGCATACCACCTTGGTGTCGCCGACTTCAATCAACACAGAACCTTCTGCGTACTTAATGAATCCTCTGCTAATCTTCACAGGTCTCATTTCCCTGCAAGCTCTTCCATCGTGCCGTGTCATGCCAACCTCACCTCCGCTATCAGCCTATCATCCCCAGTCCAGGACAGTCCAAACACGAAAAGCAGATCACGTTTCGCGATCGCAGCAAGACAGCTTGGCGCCTTTATCTGACAAGTCTACTCGCCTGACTGCAGTTAAGTTGTTGCCTAGCAGCTTGCGTCCAACAGAGGCAAACCGGACAGGGTCGCCACTTACCGCAAACTCATGCCGGCCTATTTTCTCCTGACTTTGCAAGCCTAACTCCTGAAGGGCTGCAGCCGTTACTGTGACCGTCTCTGTGGCAGGATCCACAATCTCAACGTGTGGCCCTGCAATCCGCCTAATATGCTCAATCAGGTAAGGGTAGTGAGTGCACCCTAAGATCAGAACGTCAATATCCTCGGCTATCAAGGGGTCAATGTAATCATGAAGCGCGCGAGTAGTCTCCTCTGAATTGATGTCACCCTTCTCAATGAGTGGGACAAGTCGCGGGCAAGCCGCGCTAAGCACCTGTCCCTCAGGCAAATACTCCTTTATCGTCCTCTCATAGGCGCCGCTCCGGATTGTCCCTGCTGTTGCCATAACACCGATTCTCCCGGTTCGCGTCGCCCTTGACGCAGCGTACGCTCCTGGACGCAGAACACCTATGACCGGGATGTCAAACTCTTTTTTCACGTCTTCCAAAACTTGCGATGACGTGGTATTACATGCAGCAATAATGCACTTCGAACCTTGGTCTATCAAGAACTTGATGATTTCGCGGGAAAACCCAAGGAGTTCTTGGGCCGTCTTCTCCCCATAAGGAACCCTGGCAGTGTCCCCAAAATAGACAACACGCTCCCAGGGCAGCTTGGAGGATATCTCGCTGACAACGGTAAGCCCTCCCACTCCTGAGTC
>DGZL01000152.1:41760-54761 GCA_002398515.1 Firmicutes bacterium UBA4981 | reverse complement strand
GAAAACGAGCGAAAACTAATGAAGTCATACTTAGGTAAAGATGGCTGTCACTGCGTGTTTCACTTCTGCTCCGGATACCGGGCCTGGTCCGGCCATAGAACGAGATGTGTTGGAGGCTGCGGTAGTATTGCCGGATGCAGCACATCTCTCCGTCAATTACCCTCGAATCGTGCCGCAAATGAAGCCCGCGTGTAAATAGTCACCCGCTCCAACTGTGTCCTTAATATCCACGGTCCGATATTGTTCTGTGCATTGGGAGGAGATACTTCAATGATGCCGAATGTATGTTCGTAGCCTGGGAGTGCTTTCGGCCTACAGGCCTCCACAGGCTCAGCGGATACAGCTTGTAGGGTGGTGTGCCAGGAACTGGTTATCAGGATACATTGCAGTATTAAGAGGGGTGTTTTAGAATTATCATAGGATTCGCCGGCGAGACTTCAAGGGCTGTTTCAACTGACCAAAGTCAAGCAGCAAGAAGTCTTTTGCAGTGTTCAGTGGGAGGCTTATTAGTTGAGTGAATTTGAGTTAAAGACAGATATGACGCCCAAAGGCGACCAAGCTGAAGCTGCCCGTAAGTTGCAGGAAGGCATTATAGCGGGACATAGATTTCAGACTCTACTTGGCGCTACAGGAACAGGCAAAACCTTCACTGATGCCTTGGTAGTCCAGGAAGCGCAAAAACCTACTCTCGTTATTGCCCATAACAAGACATTAGCAGCTCAACTATGCAGTGAATTTCGCGCGTTGTTTCCGGATAACGCTGTTGAGTATTTCGTCAGTTACTACGATTACTACCAGCCTGAAGCTTATGTCCCACAATCTGATACTTACATTGAGAAGGACGCGTCCATAAATGATGAGATTGACAGGTTGCGGCACAGAGCTACAAGCGCTCTCCTGGAACGAAGTGATGTCCTGATTGTGGCAAGTGTATCATGCATCTACGGTCTTGGTTCTCCTGAAGACTACAAGGGAATGACAGTCTCTCTGAAACTTGGGCAAGAGGCTGATAGAGACGGGATTCTGAGAGATCTTGTAAGGATTCAGTATGTACGCAACGACATTGGATTTACCAGAGGGACGTTTCGGGTCCGCGGAGATGTTGTTGAGATAATCCCTGCATACGAGGAAAACGTAATGCGAATCGAGTTTTTCGGTGATGAAGTCGACCGCATCCTGGAAGCAGACGCAGTCACCGGAGAAATATTGGAGGAACGAGAGTCTATAACAATTTTTCCCGCGACCCATTTCATCACCAATGAGGAGAAACTAAAGCGTGCCATTGTCAGTATCGAGGAAGAACTCGAGGAGAGACTCGCCTTCTTGCGTGGAAGAGGAAAACTCTTGGAGGCTCAGCGACTTGAGCAAAGGACCAGGTATGATCTGGAGATGCTTCGTGAAGTCGGATACTGTCAGGGGATTGAAAACTACTCGCGTCACTTGACAGGGAGAGAACCCGGTGAGCCGCCGGCAACGCTCTTGGATTATTTCCCCCCTGATTTCTTGATAATCATTGACGAGTCTCATGTAACACTTCCCCAGTTACATGCTATGCACGCAGGGGACAGATCACGCAAACAAAACCTCGTTGAATACGGGTTCAGATTGCCTTCAGCTTACGATAATCGACCCCTCACGTTCAATGAGTTTCAGGCGCGTGTAAACCAAGTGATCTTTGCTTCAGCGACCCCGGGACGATATGAGTTTGACGTAAGTAATCAGGTGGTGGAGCAAATCATCAGGCCTACGGGGCTGGTTGATCCCGAGATAATGGTTCGTCCTACACGGAATCAAATCGATGACCTTCTGGCTGAGATCCAAGATCGGGTGAGGGCGAATGAGAGAGCCCTTGTGACTACACTTACTAAGAAAATGGCGGAGGACCTCACGGACTACCTGGTGGAAGTCGGAGTGAAAGCCAGATACCTGCATTCGGAAGTGCAAACCCTCGAGCGGGTGGAGATCCTAAGAGACTTGCGTCTCGGGGAATTTGATGTTTTAGTGGGAATCAACCTTCTCAGGGAAGGTCTGGACCTTCCTGAGGTTTCACTTGTAGCAATTCTGGATGCGGACAAAGAAGGTTTCCTACGCTCAGAAACATCGCTTATCCAGACTATCGGCCGTGCTGCGCGTAATGTCAACGGCAAGGTCATAATGTACGCTGACAGCATCACCAAATCTATGGAAAGGGCTATTGACGAAACTTATCGGCGTCGCAACATTCAGACGGAGTATAATAGACGATACGGCATTACTCCTAAATCCGTGAAGAAGGCCATTTATGACATAACTGAAATGTTAAAGGTCGCTGAAGATGAGCCGGTTTACGGGTTGGATGAGACTGCCATGTCCCATAAAGAGGCGGCAAAACTCATACGGACCTTGGAAGACGAGATGTATAAGGCAGCCCAGGCTTTGGAGTTTGAGCGTGCTGCAGAACTTCGCGACAAGATACGAGACCTCCGCAAGCGGTTTGTCCAATGAAGAGGTTTCCGGAGGAGATAGCGTGAGCAAAGATTTCATAGTAGTCAGGGGTGCCAGACAGCACAACCTGAAGAACATAAATGTCAAGATACCCAGGGATAAGCTTGTTGTTATCACCGGGATTAGCGGTTCCGGAAAATCGTCTTTGGCATTCGACACAATCTATGCTGAAGGCCAGAGGCGTTATGTGGAATCCCTTTCAGCTTACGCCCGACAATTCCTTGGGCAAATGGACAAGCCTGATGTAGACTACATCGAAGGTCTTTCCCCTGCCATAGCCATTGACCAGAAGAGCGGGAGCAGAAACCCCAGATCCACGGTGGGGACGGTAACGGAGATATACGATTACCTAAGGCTTCTATTTGCGAGAATAGGCAAACCCCATTGCCCAAAATGCGGATTACCCATTACTCAGCAGACGGTAGAGCAGATTGTCGATCAAGTAATGGCCCTTGGCGAAGGCACGAAGGTGCAGGTGCTGGCGCCTGTGATTCGAGGAAAGAAAGGTGAACACAAGAAGGTCCTTGAGGATATCAGAAAAGACGGATTCGTCAGGGTCAGAGTCAATGGAGAGGCCTTTCGGGTTGACGAAGATATAGCGCTGGATCGATACAAAAGCCATACTATCGAAATAGTCGTTGATCGCTTGGCAATCCGCGAAGGAATAGAGAAACGTCTGGCTGACTCAATAGAGTTGGCTATGAGACAGAGTAACGGAATTACCGTAATCAACGTCCTGGGCAAAGAAGACCTGGTCTTCAGTGAGAAATTCGCTTGCGTTGAATGTGGAATCAGTTTTGAAGAACTGACTCCGAGGATGTTTTCCTTCAACAGCCCGTACGGCGCATGTCCTGAGTGTGCCGGACTGGGAACCAAAGAGGAGATTGACCCGGAACTCGTTTTGAATTCTGAGGTAAGTGTGATGGAAGGCGCGTTGGTGCCTTGGCGAAGATCCTTTGAAGGGACTCGCAGTGATTTCTTTGCAAACAGAGTCATAAAGGTGTGTGAACGCTTTGGAATAAACCCGACTGTGCCGGTAAGTCTCTTGTCTCCGGAGCACCGGAAGATCCTGCTTTATGGTGCGGGGAGGGAGAAGTTCAGATTCCCGTACCATGACTTTTCAGGCAATTATGTATCGCGGGAAACGGGCTACGAAGGATTAGTGCCTTATCTGGAGCGCAGGTATAGGGAGGTTCGCTCACAGGGGGTAAAGGAAGAAATCGAGGACTTTATAACAGCAAGGACTTGTCCTGCATGCGGTGGCGCAAGGCTTAGACCGGAAAGTCTCGCCGTAACGGTGGGAGGCAAGTCAATAATGCAAGTTACCTCCTTGTCATGCCAAGATGCCTGTGATTTCTTTGAAAGCCTGGAATTGACTGATCGAGAGCGCCTCATTGCAGGACAAGTTTTGAAAGAGATTCGCGAGCGCCTGGGGTTCTTGGTTAACGTCGGCCTGGATTATCTTACCCTTGACAGGCCTGCCGGCACGCTGGCAGGTGGGGAAGCTCAACGCATAAGGCTGGCCACTCAGATTGGATCAAGCCTTGTCGGGGTGCTCTATATACTTGATGAACCCAGTATCGGACTTCATCAACGTGATAACAGACGTCTGATAAGCACACTGAAGAACCTTCGTGACCTGGGGAACACTGTCATTGTGGTAGAGCATGACGAAGAGACTATTAGATCCGCAGATCATATTATTGATGTGGGGCCGGGCGCAGGGGCCGAAGGTGGACATGTAGTAGCTTCCGGAACCATTGATGACATAGTCTCCTGTGAAAATTCATTGACCGGGTTTTACCTGTCCGGAAAGGAGAAGATCCCTGTCCCGGCCAAGCGTCGCAGTCCTAATGGAAAGTCTCTTTTGATAAAAGGGGCAAGAGAACATAATCTTAAAGGAATTGATGTGGAGATTCCCCTTGGCGTGTTCATCTGTGTGACCGGTGTTTCAGGTTCAGGGAAGAGCACGCTGATAAATGAGATCCTGTACAAGAGGCTGTCACACGACTTGAACAGGGCGTCAGTCAAACCCGGGGCTCACGATGGACTCCTCGGGCTTGAACACCTGGATCGTGTTATCAATGTGGATCAATCACCTATCGGTAGGACTCCCAGATCGAACCCTGCCACGTACACAGGCACGTTTGACATTATCAGGCAGACGTTCGCTCTGACCCAGGAAGCCAGGGCTCGCGGGTACCGTCCGGGGAGGTTCAGTTTCAATGTCAAAGGCGGTAGGTGTGAAGCTTGCCGCGGTGATGGCATCATAAAGATTGAAATGCACTTCCTTCCTGATGTTTATGTCCCGTGTGAGGTGTGCAGAGGGAAACGATATAACAGAGAAACATTGGAGATTAAATATAAGGGAAAGACCATAGCGGACGTGTTGGACATGAGAGTAGACGAAGCCCTTGAATTCTTCCGGAATATTCCTCGCATCAAACGCAGGCTGGAGACACTGTATGATGTGGGACTCGGATATATAAAGCTGGGACAGCCTGCTACAACTTTGTCAGGCGGGGAAGCGCAGAGAGTCAAACTGGCTACGGAGCTCAGCAGACGCAGCAATGGCAGAACTCTCTACATGTTGGATGAGCCCACAACAGGGCTCCACTTTGCTGATATTCATAGGTTGCTCGAGGTTCTGGGACGCCTTGTAGACGAAGGCGACACTGTCCTCGTCATTGAGCACAACCTCGACGTGATAAAGACTGCTGATTACATTATTGACTTAGGTCCTGAAGGAGGCGAAAAGGGCGGAACCGTTGTGGCATGCGGAACCCCTGAAGAAGTCGCAGAAGCAGAGGCTTCCTACACAGGACATTTCCTTAGGCAGGTGCTTTATTGATGAGCTCTGACCTGAAAACTAATCTGACAGAAAGAGTCAAAGACCTCCCTGACAGGCCCGGAGTCTATGTAATGAAAGACTCTTCCGGCCAAGTGATATATGTGGGGAAGGCCTCATCCCTAAGAAACAGGGTCCGTTCCTACTTTCAATCTCCTGCCGGACTGGCCAGGCGGACTCAAATACTTGTGGAGCGTATTGCGGATTTTGAGTACATTGTCACGGATTCTGAGGTCGAAGCGTTAATTCTCGAGAACAACCTGATAAAGAAACACCGTCCTTGGTTCAACGTGCAATTGAGGGATGACAAGACTTATCCCTTTATCAAGATTACTCTCGGAGACGAGTTTCCCAGGGTCACCGTGACCAGAAGGGTCGAACAAGACGGCAGCCGCTACTTTGGGCCGTATGCCGATGTTGGCGCAATGCGCGAGACCCTTCGTTTTTTGAGGCACCTTTTTCCTATTCGGAGCTGCTCGAAACAGATAGGGGAAGAGCAGCCGCAAAACGTGCGGCCGTGCCTTAATTACCACATAAAGAAATGCCTGTCCCCTTGCTCAGGAAGGATATCTAAGGAAGCGTATATGGAGCTGATAAACCAGATCATTCTTTTCCTGGAAGGACGTCACGATCAGGTAGTACGTGCAATGAAAAAGGAGATGCAAGCAGCCTCAGACTCACTTGATTTTGAGAGGGCGATATCCATTCGGGATGCTGTCAGAGCCATCGAACGTGCGACTGAACGGCAGAAGATAGTCCTTGGTTCGCGCAGTGATATTGATGTAGTAGGCTACTTTCGAGACGAAACCGACGTATGTGTCCAAGTGTTTTTCGTCCGTTCCGGGAAACTCATGGGACGCGAACGTTTCTTCATAACTAATATCAATGACGTGCCTGACGCTGAGATACTCACTGCTTTTGTTAAGCAGTACTACTATGAGGCTACTTTCATCCCGGATGAGGTATTGCTTCCTCTGAAACCCGATGATGAAGAAGCGATTAGCATGTGGTTGAGGGAGAAAAAAGGCCGCAAAGTCAGTATTCGTGTTCCGCAGCGAGGCGATAAGAAACATCTTCAGGGTATGGCGACTGACAATGCAAAACTCAGTTTGGAGGAAGCAAAAACACGAGTGATGCAAGAAGCGGCGCTGAAAGACGCGGCATTGCTTGAGCTTATGGAAGCGTTGGAACTTCCCGGACTTCCCAGGAGAATTGAAGCATTTGACATATCAACCATCCAGGGGACTGACGCTGTCGGCAGTATGGTAGTATTTGAACGCGGACGACCTGATAAGTCGTCGTATCGGCGCTTCAAGATTAGGACAGTGGAAGGTCAAGACGATTATGCCATGATGCATGAGATAATTTCCAGGCGGTACAGGAGGATTCTAAAGCACGATGAAAACGGAAAGCAATTGCCTGACCTCATCATTATTGACGGGGGTAAGGGTCAGCTTAATGCCGGACTGAAGGCGCTTTCTGAATTGGGCGTCCATGATATTCCCACTATTAGTCTTGCAGAATCTCACGAGTTGATTTTTGCTGAAGGCCAAGAACAACCCATTGCCTTGCCCAAGGATTCAAAAGCCCTCCTACTTCTCAGGCATATTCGTGATGAGGCGCATAGATTCGCTGTTTCATACCATAGGCAGTTGAGGACGAAAAGATCTACTCTGTCGGCTCTTGAAGAAATCCCGGGTATCGGCAAGAAGCGCCTTCAAGCTCTTCTTACGGCTTTTGGGTCTTTGAAAGGCATACGCGCTGCCGGTGTCGAGGAAATCGCAAATGTCCCGGGAATGAACTACAAACTGGCGGAACGGCTCAAGGAAACCCTGGCCTGCGACACTGATGGCATGTCTTCTACATAAGAAATCCCCGGAACATGACACTGATGTCTTGTCTATGAGTGAGTCTCGTTTCAAGAAGCCTCCAAAAGTGGCAAGAAGCTCACCCCTTTCAAAAGGAATCCCGCGCGATAGCATAAGTCCTACCATGTTATCGTGAGCCAACATATTACGGTGGGCCGATCAGAGATGCCTGTCTCGCTTAAGTGAAACTCCTGAATTTCGCGTACCGGAGCCCGATCTGTGGTCGAAAAGCAGGCACGTTTTCTGTCGGCCTTCCTGAGATGGTAGAGTATCTGCCACCTAATTTTTAACAACAAGCGAAAAAAGCGCATATTCTCTCGAGAGGTGGTCGAGTTTCGACCACCAAAGGCCTGATCGGTGGTCGAAAATAGTACACGTTTCCAGAAACGTGACTGAATTTGTATCACCCTCGGGCCCACTTCGAAAAACGCAGTCGATCTTGTGGCGTTTTCGGATTCACTCGTGAAATGCAGCGGAACCACCACTACTGACAGGGCTAAAGGTGGGATGATCCCAGGTGGAGGTATTGACGCTTACGTTAAATCCAGGATAACCCGACCGAAAATCGGATTAGGCAAACCTGTTTGAGGTCACGTCAAAATGTTGCTGAAAACTATTGACATTATTTTGACTTGGGTTTTATAATGTCAATGACATGATTAAGAACATTAATATAGATATCAATAAGGTAAAGGAGGGCGGTAATGTGAAACGAAGAGCTCTTGGCAGATGTCCTGTCTGTAGCGAATCGCTGGAGGTTACGAAGCTTTCTTGCCCCAGGTGCGATACTTCTATCAGCGGGCACTTTGAAACATGCAAGCTTTGTCAGATGTCTGATGAGCAAAGGGATTTTGTGGCGACATTCATCAGGTGTCGCGGGAATATAAAAGAAGTTGAGAGGGAGCTTGGTATCTCTTATCCTACAGTTCGAGGGCGTCTCGATACAGTAATCCAGGCGCTTGGTTTCCCCATAGAGCGTGACAGGGAAGATGAGGTCGAAGTTGCAGGTAGGCGCAAAGAAATCTTGGATTCACTCTCCAAGGGGGAACTCAGCGCTGATGAAGCTGTGGAGCGTCTAAGGAAGGCGTGAACCAGACACATATTGAAGGGAGGGGCGTATTATGCGGGAGGAAATCGTGATGATCCTGAAAATGCTTGAAGAAGGCAAGGTTACGTCAGAGCAGGCCGAATTATTGATTGGAGCAGTTGATGATGCTGTGGGACTCCATACCCCGGAAGAGCCCCGGTTGATTTCTGAGGGTGATGACGAAAAGCCTGAGCAATCAGAGCCGCCTGCCTCATTAAAAAGACCTGACATGACAGACCTGAGAGAGCTGGGGGATAAGCTTTCGGGTCTTGCTGATGTAGTGGATCGAGCCGCGCTTGAGAGTCTAGCTGAGAGAATTCGACATACCGTAGAAGACGCGGTGAGAAGCACAGATCGGGCTATTGACCGCATGCAGCGAGAAGCAAGAGAGAGGAGGCTGAGTGCTGAGTCAGGCGGTGAAGAACCCTCTGTGGCTCACTGGGGGAAGGCCATTATTGAACCTTTCCAACGCATGTTTTCCCCTGATATCAAGGTGGAGAAGGTTGTGGAAGGGAGTTTTCCGGGGGAGTCAGGCAAGAAGATTGACGTGGAGCTTTCTACATGGAACGGACGTATTGTCGTTGAGCCATGGGATGAACCAGGCTTCCGTGTCAATGTAACAGCCAATGTCATGCCTTCCGTAGAGAGTCAAACTCCTTGTGAAGCAGGCAAAGCACTGCTGGAGGGACTCCTTGCGTGTGATGTGGCTGATGATTCCCTGAAGGTCAAACTCAGTCATGGGAAAGCCGTGTCAGGCGCATCTTTCAATGTAAGGTTGCCCAGGAAGTTCCTGTACGACATGGATCTTGAGACGCAAAACGGACGCGTGAGTCTGGGCGAATTTGAGTGCAGAATGATTACGGTAGAGACTTCAAACGGCAGGATCGATTTGGACAATACTCGTGGAGTCATGACTCAGTTGGAAACCTCGAATGGCAGGATTAATGTCAACGGAATCACTCAGAGGCTCAGCGCAAGGACTTCAAACGGAGGGATAACCGTCATGCCCCGGAAGATAGCGGGGGAATCCCAATACGAGCTGACAACCTCCAATGGAGCGATAGAAGTACAGGTTGCAGACGCTGATAAGGTAGGCTATCATATAGACGCCAAAACAAGCCTGGGGCGCATCTCCCTTGATCTCCCGAATTTGGCCTATCAAGTAAGAGACGAAGGAACTGTACGAAGAGAAATACTTACTGAGACATCAGGGTTTTCTGAGAGCACTGACAAGTTGACGATTAAAGCGAGGACATCTAACGGTCAGATACGTATTGCGCGTAGTTGAGAATGTATTGTCAAGAAATCTCTATGTCTTAGACATACTTAATAGGAGGGAACCCCGATGTCTGAAGAGAAGAAACGAATCCTCGATCTTGTTCGGGATGGGAAGGTTTCAGTGGATGAAGGCCTAAGGCTTTTGGAGGCTTTGGATAGTTCTGCCCAGGAAGGCCTGTCAGCATCCGGGCGTCATGGCGGCAGCCATGGGAGAATGCTCCGAATACGGGTTTTGGATACTGCAGACAATGCGCGAGTCAATGTCAATATACCTCTCGCCCTTGCCAAAGTAGCAATGAAGTTCATTCCCAAGGACGTATCCAAACAGCTTGAGAACGAGGACATTGATCTTGATCAACTTCTGGCTGCGATTACTGAATCAACTTCAGGGAAAATCGTTGACATAGACAGTGAAGACGCAAAAGTAGCAATCTATGTCGAGTAGGGACGTGGTGACAGTGTTGACAGGGCTTTCTGCAACGGGTCGTTCCGGGACTTCGGGCAGGTTCAGTGTGCACACACGAAGAATGCCGAAAATTCCTTCGTTCTTCTTCGTGATGACCTTGAAGTTGCCGGGTGTCCGATTACCTGTTCCCATTGCGATCCCCCTGTTCGTGCTGGAGGATCTCTTAGAGTCAGCTGCTATTGCCATTAACACTTTCGGCTTCTTGCATCCTTCATTAAGACGAAAGATACAGTGTAGCGCAATGCAATACAAGGGCTTTTCCGGTTGGAATGGTGAGTTGGATATCAAGGCAGTGTTGGATGTAATGTCTGAATTGATAAGAGGACTACGATCCTGCGGACGATTCACGCTACTGGAGGTATCAGAGGGGTCGCAGGGTGTCAGTGTTACTGTGCGTCTTGTTTAAGTTGGCCGAGTTGTGAGGTTTAGCGAGGTGCCCCTCAAAAGGGTGTCTCGTTATGCGTGTCGTGACAAGCTCATTTGTGCGTGATGGGACATTCTGACCGAGGGGGTGCTATTATTGGGAAAACGCGCATTTATCATCAGATGGTTGGCAAACGCTATCGTCCTTTTCATGATTCCCTACCTTATGGGACCGGCAGTCCGAATAACCGGATTCATCCCTGCGCTTCTGGCAGCTTTCATATTAGGAATTGTGAATGCGCTGATACGGCCTGTTTTGATTATCCTGTCTCTTCCTATACAACTACTTACGTTAGGCCTCTTTACGTTCATAATAAACGGCTTCATGTTGTGGATAGTGTCCAGGGTGGTGCAGGGTTTTTACATATCAGGATTCTGGTCGGCGGTGCTGGCGTCAATACTCCTCTCAGTAGGGAGTAGTATCATAAGCTGGGTGGTGTAAGATCTGTGACAATTTCGGAATCAGGAAGAATCAGACTTGTTGCTATAGACATAGACTACACCTTGATTGGAAGAGATCTTAAGATAAGCGACAGAACAAAGCAAGCTATACATGCTGCCATAGACGTCGGGAGTACTATCACATTGGCGACTGGACGAATGTTCCGGTCAGCACTGCCTTTCGCGGAGGAGTTGGGCCTTGATGCTCCGCTCATAACATATGACGGCGCCTTAGTGAAAACCGCGAAGACCAAGGAGTTATACTGGCACAAACCGATACCCCTTGAGGATGCACGAGAAATTCTGGCGTATCTACAGGGCCTTGGTTTTCATGTCAATGTTTATGTCGATGATGATCTCTATGTCGAAAGTCTAAATGAACAAGCTCGTCATTACATGGCCCGTGTTAACGTGGAGGCTAAAGTCGTAGGAGACCTGCTGAAGTTCCTCAATGAGCCTCCGACAAAGCTCTTAATGATGGCAGAACCCGAAATAGTTGATAATATCCTACCTGAGTTAAAACAAAGATTCGGAGACAAGTCTCATGTAGTTCGATCCTTGCCCTCATATATTGAGTTTACTGGTAAAGGCGTAACCAAGGGATCAGCTCTTGCCGGGTTATCTGAACGCCTGGGCATTCCAAAGGCTCAAGTCATGGCTATCGGGGACAGTGAAAATGACATAACGATGCTGTCTTGTGCCGGAATCGGTGTAGCTGTGACTAATGCCGGTGATAAGGTAAAAGAGGCAGCAGATTATATTGCGGAAGGGATAAGCGGTGACGGGGTAGCTGAAGCAATATATCGATTCGTTCTAGGTCGCTAATACCTAGACTGTGAAACTTGAAGGACTCTCCTCTCGCAACGTAGAATCAGGATGAAAGGTAAGGACTGCATAATACAGGTGATCCTGACATCTTTTGCGAGTTAGGGGTTGGAGGATTTATGCTAAACAGAGATACAGAATGCAGGAGGCAGCGAGTAGCCGATCTTGAAGTGGGACAGGCGGTAAGAAGTGTCTTTATGACCAAATCCAAGCAGCTATTGGATTTTTCGTCGAAGCCCGGCCATTACTTGACATTTACGCTTTTTGACCGGACAGGGGAGATAAAGGCGATTGTGTGGGACGATGGTGAGGGAGTCTACAATTCATTTGAAGACGGAGATGTGGTGCGTGTACAGGGTCATGTCTCAGAGTACAAAGGTGCACCTCAAATCACTGTCGAAACCGTACATAAATGCACGCGCGGTGACTACGAACTGTCGCTGTTCCTTCCCCGTACCAAGAAGGATGTGGATGAACTACTCCATCAGTTGAAAAGCAAGTCCAGGGCGTTCACCAATCCCTATCTGCAACGGCTGGTTCTCGGGTTCCTCGAAGACCCGCAATTCGCAGCAGCATATGTCCAAGCCCCGGCTGCAAAATCCATTCACCACGCTGTCATCGGAGGATTAATAGAGCACAGTGCCAATGTAGTATCTTTATGCGAGACGGTACCCATGCTTTACCCGATAATTGACACTGAACTCCTGGTCACAGCGGCAATACTCCATGACATCGGCAAAGTGGTGGAGTATACATACGACGGTCCTTTCGACTTGAGTGATGAAGGGAAACTTATCGGCCACGTTATCATAGGGGAACGCATGGTTGCCGAAGCTATAGAAGGGATCCCTGACTTTCCGCAAAGCCTGGCTCTTAAGCTGCGTCACATGATCCTAAGTCACCATGGAAAGTTGGAGTGGGGTTCGCCGAAGCGTCCGAAGACTCTGGAAGCAATTGCCCTCCATCTGGCGGACTATTTGGATGCGTCTATCGCTCAATTTGCTGAAGTCGTGGAGGAAAGCAGCAATGTTGAAGGTAAATGGAGTTCCTATAACAGACGCTTAGAACGTCAAATCTATCTGGAATAGGAGGCTCTGCCTGAAGCAGGAATATGAATCGGAATCAGCTTGGAACGGGACAAAGAAGTGACTTAGATCATGCCTGAGAAGCAATGGAAATCGGGGTTCTCACGCGATACAGGGCGGACCAAGTAGATCACCGTAAGTAGTCGCTAGTTCCAGAAAGTGTATGTACCGTGCGGGGCCACCCAAGACCTCGGAA
>DGZL01000152.1:33033-41563 GCA_002398515.1 Firmicutes bacterium UBA4981 | reverse complement strand
CCGTGCGGGGCCACCCAAGACCTCGGAAAACGAGCGAAGACTAATGAACTCATACTCAGTAGCGTGTATAGACAGGAAATGCGCCATGCCAAGGACACTCATAGGTCGGTTGAGTGCCTTCCTTGAAAAGCTCCCAACGCGTGCTTGGGCAAGTAGGTGAAGCCAGATACCCTGTCTCATGACATATCTCCGCCCTTGCTATTCCACGAGGCGTTTGAAACGACAGCGCCGGCCTGTCTTGAAGCGCGTTTTCGATGAAATCTGCAAATATAGGCCCTGCAGCCGTCCCTCCTGATTTCCCTAAGGGAACACCGGGGTCGTCATTACCGATGTACACTGAACATACCAGGTCCGGAGTGTATCCTACGAACCATGCATCAGCGTAGTTTTGTGTGGACCCTGTTTTCGCAGCTACCGGCCGTGTAATGGTGGATGATACGGCTCCTGCAGTTCCCCATTGGCTGACGACTTGTCTTAGTATGTCAGTTATGATAAACGCGGTTCGCGGGTCGAGAACTTGTCGAGCCACTACTCGAGCTTGATATAATTTCCGCCCCCATCTGTCCTCAATGGATGTTATGAATATGGGCCGGATCCGCTTTCCTCCGTTTGCGAAAGGCGCAAAGGCCAATGCCATCTCAAACGGGGTGACCTCTGAAGTTCCGAGGACAAGAGACAGGTTAGGCCCCAGAGGACTCGTTATGCCAAGTTGTTTTGCCCACTCTATTCCCGTTTCCGGACCAATGATATTTGCAAGGGACACAGATATCACATTACACGAAGTCACCAAGGCTTCTCTCAGGGTCAGCCACCTGAAATGATATTGGAATTCGCCGTAATCAGTAGGAGTGTAAGGCTGCCTTTGCGTAGGGAATGTTACAGGTTCGCAAGGTAGCGCAGATGCGGCAGTAAAACCGTTATCAAGAGCTGCCGCATAGAAGAAGGGCTTAAACGAAGACCCTGGTTGCCTGAGGGCTTGCATTGCGCGGTTAAACTGCGTTTCAGAGTAGCTCCTTCCGCCTATGAGAGCCTTGACATGTCCGGATCTCGGATCAATAGCCACCAGGGCGCCTTGAGGTTGAATCGGACGTTTTGCAGCAGCATCAGAGCCTTCTACTTCAGTGGAAGGTGTGAGAGCGTCAAGCCCCTTTGAGAATGCCTTCTCCGCAGCTCTTTGAAAGTCTATGTCCAGGGATGTATGAATCTTCAGATTCCCTGAGTAGAGCAATGAACCTTCGTCGCCTAAGAGTTTTAAAGCTTCGTCAGTGACATAATCCACGAAATACGGAGCAGATCTGGTTTCTCGTCTCCCGATTCCTACAACGTTGACTGCTTCATCTGCTGCCTTATCAGCTTCCCTTGGGGAGATGTAGTTTTCTGCCACCATTCTGTCAAGTACAGTCTTCCTGCGTCTTGTAGCAGCATTCATATCTCTGTAAGGTGAGTAGTAGAATGGCGCTCTTGTTATGCCTGCCAACATGGAGGCTTCTGCAAGGGAGAGATCCGATGCCTGCTTTCCGAAATAGAGCCTCGCGCCTGCTTCAACACCATAGGCTCCATGTCCCAGATACACCAGATTCAAGTAGCGTTCCAGGATTTCGTCTTTTGAAAACCTGACTTCCAGGTAAAGGGCGAGGACTGCTTCAGCCAACTTCCTCCCGACAGTTCGTTTTGAAGGTAGGTACATGTTTTTCGCCAATTGCTGAGTAATTGTGCTTCCTCCTTCAACGATGCGCCCTGCACGGATGTTGTGTATGAATGCTCTTGCTATGCCCACCGGGTCGAGCCCTGGATGCTGATAGAAACGGGAGTCCTCTACTGCGACGAATGCATGGCGAAGGTCGGAGGCCATGTCAGAGAGGGACACTTCAATTCTGCCCGGGGCTGCAGTTGATGCTATGATGTTGCCATTTGCGTCGTAGAAAACACTTTCTCCTCTTATAGCGGGGATAGGACGGATCTCGATGATTACCGCAATTGCTAGGACGGAGAAGGCAAGGATGACTACCCCACAACGCCACGACGGGGTAATCCCGAACTTTTTGGGGTAGTTTCGTGTTTCTTCCGAGTCCTTGTTCAGTGTGTATACCGCCTTCCGTCATATGTTGACAGGGCCGGGAGTTCCGTATTCGCACGTCTCTGCCCGGCGCGCGCGCGTATCCGATTGTAGTATGTCCTTGTGATGACCTTGGAGAGGATAATATGAAGGCATAACGAATAACAATTAGGTTAAGAGTTTCATAGCAGTCAGAGGAGGCATCAACAACGTGGTGAATATCCAACTCGTAAGGAATCTCAGTCAAAAGACAGATACGAAAATCGTCATGGTAGTGGTGGATGGAATAGGAGGACTACCTTATCCCGGTATCGGGCGTACAGCTTTAGAAGAGGCAAACACGCCAAACCTTGATAACCTGGCAGCTATCTCCAGTTGTGGTCTAGCTGAGCCTGTAGCTCTCGGCATTACACCGGGAAGCGGGCCTTCACATCTGGCTTTGTTTGGATATGATCCGCTCAAGCACGAGATAGGCAGAGGGGTTCTGGAGGCACTGGGCGTAGGGCTTAAGCTAGGGCCTTCTGATGTTGCGGCCAGGGGGAATTTCTGTACAGTGGATGACTCCGGTGTTATTACCGATAGGCGAGCAGGAAGGATTCCCACTGAAGAGAATCAACGGCTTATTGAGGCGCTTCGTTCGGTTACTGTTGAAGGGGTTGAAGTCATTCTTGAACCCGGAAAGTTCCATCGTTTTGTCGTAGTATTCCGCGGAGACGGCCTATCCGGTGAGTTAGACGACACAGATCCTCAGCATGTCGGTGAGAGGCCGAAGGATGCAGCTGCGCGGACGCCTGAAGCGGCTTACACTGCAGGCCTTGTAAATCAATGGATTGCAAAAGTGAAAAAAGCGCTAAGGAACGAGTATCCTGCAAATATGGTGCTGCTTCGTGGTTTTGCCGGTCTTCCTAAGATACCCAGTATGTCCCAGGCATTTAAATTGACTCCAGCTGCTATAGCAGGCTATCCCATGTACCGTGGCTTGGCCAGGCTGGTGGGCATGGAAATTCTGGAAACCGGATCCGACATCAAAGACGAAATTGAGACACTCAAGGCTCACTTTGGTGAGCATGATTTCTTCTACGTTCATGTGAAAGACACGGACAGCTCCGGCGAAGACGGTGATCTTCGACGTAAAGTCGAAGTTATCCAGGAGTTTGACAGCCATGTTCCGTCAATCCTTGACCTAGAGCCTGACGTCCTCATTGTAACCGGGGACCATTCAACTCCTGCCAAAATGAAAGGCCATAGCTGGCATCCGGTACCATTCCTCATTTATTCCCAGTGGGTGAGACCTCAGGGAGTTCGGGAATTCGGTGAGTCTATGTGCGCAAAGGGGAATCTCGGGGTTTTCCCTTCACTTGGCGCATTGCCTCTGGCCCTTGCACATGCGTTGAAGTTGGGTAAATTTGGCGCCTGAGATCTTGCCCCGAAGATGGCGTCTGTCTCGATAATAATGATCTATCAGCCTTGCATCGGATTCCATTAATGTATAGTATATATTTGTGATAGAGGCTGCGTCCGGATGGATCCAAGGGGGAGGCACATGCCGTTTGATTTGACAATAGCGAGGCTTGCGGAAAGCCTGGCAAAAGTAAACGCGGCGAATGCAATTCGCTCCATAGTTGATATTCTCATTGTTGCCTATGTCATTTACAAGCTCCTGGTCATCATTAGGGGAACAAAAGCTGTATCTCTCCTCAAGGGCATTGCTGTTATATTTATCGCTACCATGCTCAGTGATTTGCTTGAACTGCGCACAGTAAATTGGCTCTTGCAGAAGACGATTACCATACTGTTTGTCGCTTTGCCCATAGTGTTCTTGCCTGAACTCCGAAGGGCTCTTGAGCAAATCGGCCGCGGAGGGATATTCACAGGCCCCTTAGGACTGCTGGAGAAAGAGGATACAATAATCCTCATTTCTAATATCGCAAAAGCAGCGACAGTGATGGCCAGAGATAAGATCGGGGCTCTTATCGTTATTGAACGTGACACAGGTATCGCTGAGTTAATGGAGACAGGCACGCGTATTGACGCTGTGGTTTCAGCGGAACTTCTGATAAACATATTCATGCCTAATTCACCGCTGCATGATGGTGCGGTAATAATTCGCGGCGGCAGAATAATGGCTGCAGGCTGCTACCTTCCTCTGTCTGAGAATCCGAATCTCAGCAAGAGACTTGGGACCAGACATCGTGCAGCGCTGGGATTGTCAGAGCAGTCTGATGCAGTGTCTATAGTGGTGTCGGAAGAAACGGGAGTCATCTCCTTGGCATCCAGCGGGAAATTAATGCGTTATCTTGATGAAAGCGCCCTACAGGAGAGACTCATAGAGCTGCTGCATGGGGGCAAGCTGCGGCAGGGGATTCCTGCTTGGTTAAGGGGGCATGTAATGTGAAGCTGCATGTCCCTCGAGAGCTCTACCTTAAAGTAGCAGCTGTCCTATTAGCGGTTGTCGTATGGTTTGTGGCAGGCGCAGAGATCAATAAGACCCAGGTCGATAATGTAGAGCGGTTTGTTACAACAGGTGTAGAGGTAGACGGCGCACCGCCTGACTTTACCGTTGAGACCAGACCGAGAGACGTGGAGGTCCGAGTGCGCGGCGCGAAGTATCTGGTGGAACCGTTGGATGGCTCGAAGGTAAGAGCATACGTATCTGTAGCCGGGCGCGGTGAAGGAGAGTATGCGGCAAGGGTTCAGGTATCAGCGCCTGAAGGCGTCCAGGTAGTTGAGATTGTTCCAGCGTCAATAGGGGTGAAGATGGACGCTATTGTCAGTGAAGACTTCCCGGTGCGACCCGGGATAATAGGATATCCCGGGGAGAATAGCGTTCCGCTTGAGCCGGAGCTGTGGCCTAGATTTGTTACGGTTATCGGGCCGAGGAGCCAAGTGGAATCGATAGAGGAAGTCGTGGTTCATATTGACGTGTCAGGTATCACGTCCGCTATCTCCAGGAGTGTGAAAGTAAATCCGCTGGACGCGGCAGGCAATCTTGTAGCAGATTTGAGTATTCAGCCGCAAACCATTCGTATGTTTGTGCCTATTCGCAAGATATCGGGCACTCCGTTGAGTGAGGAAGGGTCAGACGAGGCCCAAGAGCCTATCGCTCCCGGTGACGAATTGGAGCCGCTGCCTGACTAAACCCATGATTTCCTAAGACTGTCATGTTGATCAGGAGGAACCGGATATGGCGAGATTGTTTGGGACTGATGGGGTGCGAGAGATTGCCAACGCATTTCTCTCCCCTGAGTTAGCCTTTGTTTTGGGTCGAGTCGGAGCCGGAATTATCGCAAGGAGACTTGGGAAGTCACCTACGGTTGTTGTGGGACGCGATACGAGACTCTCCGGGGATATGCTGGAAGCTGCGGTGGTTGCAGGGATCGCGTCAGTCGGGGGGCAAGCGGTGAATATCGGTGTAATCCCCACTCCCGGAGTGGCATTTCTTGTGAGAGATCTTCCGGCTGATGCAGGCATCATAATCTCAGCATCTCATAATCCCATGGAGTATAATGGAATAAAGTTCATCTCGGGTGACGGGTTTAAGCTTTCAGATGAAGAAGAGCTGGAGATAGAAAAGCACATCGCGTTTTATGAACAAGGGACGCTATCTTTTGATACTCATGATGACTTTCCCAGGCCTGTAGGGAATAGCGTCGGAAGAGTGTCCCGGCTCCAAGACGCCGGAGAGAGATATCTTGTACACGCTAAGAGTACAGTTGATGTTGGCTTGGAAGGATTGAAAGTAGTCGTGGATTGCGCAAACGGCGCTGCGTCACTATATACTCCACGGCTACTTAAAGATCTCGGGGTTCATGTGACAGCGATAAATGACAAACCTGACGGAACTAATATCAATGCGAGGTGTGGATCCACTCATCCTCAGGTTCTGGCTGAAATTGTGGTTGAAACCGGTGCTGACCTAGGACTTGCGCATGATGGAGATGCTGACAGGTTGATTGCAGTTGATGAGAAGGGCAATCTGGTTGACGGCGATCATATCATGGCTATTTGCGGCTTAGACCTTTTACGACGGGGAATGCTTCCGCGCAATACCATAGTTGCTACGGTATACAGCAACTTGGGACTGTCAAAGACCTTCGCGCGTGAAGGCGGTAATGTTGTTATTACTCAAAACGGTGACAGATATGTCCTGGAAGAAATGAGGAAACTAGATGTCATCCTCGGCGGTGAGCAGTCAGGACACATAATCTTCCTGGACCGCAATACCACAGGGGATGGGATCATTACTGCCCTTGCCCTTCTGTCAGTCCTTCGTAGGATAGGCGGGAGGCTATCTGAACTGGCTTCATGGATGGATGTTTACCCGCAAGTCCTTGTGAATGTCAATGTCACCGACAAGCAAGGCGTGTTTTCCAACTCCGCGATAAACCAGGCAATTGAGCAGGCTCAGGCATTGATGAACAAAGACGGACGAATCTTTGTGCGTCCTTCAGGGACCGAGTCGTTAGTTCGAGTCTTGGGTGAGGGTCCGGAAGAATCCGTAGTAAGAGCTGTTGTCTCTGAGGTAGCAAGAGTAATACAAGAAGAGTTGGGATAGGTGTTTTGACTTGACTGACTGTAATTGGCAAGTAATCGGTATCGGAGTAGACATCATCGAAGTGAGTAGAATTCGCGACTTAATGGAGCGTAAAGGTGACAGACTCCACGGACGGGTGTTTACCGATATTGAGATGGATGCTGCAGAGGGAGGACACTACGAGAAATTAGCCGGCAGGTTTGCTGCCAAGGAGGCTGTGTCTAAGGCGCTGGGTCAGGGGATATCCGGAATCGGGTGGAATGAAATCGAGATCTTGAACGAACCTTCCGGAAAGCCTTATGTACACTTGCTCGGCAGGGCAGAAGAACTTGCCAGGGCACGGGGCGCGAAAGCTGTTTTTATAAGCATGTCCCATACTGACACTCTTGCCATAGCTTTTGCAGTCGCCGTCGGAGGTGGAAACCTTGAAAATCGTAACTGCTGAAGAGATGCGCGAAATAGACAGACGCGCTATTGAAGTAGTAGGCATTCCCGGTGTTGTGCTCATGGAGAATGCAGGGCGCGCTGTGGCTGATACCGTAAAGAAGCTCCTGGAGCATGTGGCAAGCCCGCGTGTATGCATACTTGCCGGTAAGGGCAACAACGGAGGGGATGGGTTCGTCGTTGCCAGGCACCTGGCAAACTCGCAGTTTAGAGTGAAAACCTTCCTCCTGGGCGAAATCGGCCAAGTTCAAGGTGACGCCAAAATCAACCTAGATATCCTTATGGGCATGGGAATGGAAGTAGAAGAGCTGAATGCAGATGGGCTTCCCACTGCAAGGGTTGCAATGTCCATGTCGGATCTGGTAATCGATGCTGTATTTGGCACTGGGTTCAAGGGAGAAATCGAAGGGTATGTCAGTCATGTAATTGATACTGTTAATGAGTCGGGGCGACCTGTTGTTGCAGTTGACGTTCCTTCAGGACTGGATTCTACAACCGGCAGGGTAAGCTCAAGCTGTGTCAAAGCAACTCATACAGTAACTTTCGGCCTTCCTAAGGTAGGACTGCTCCTTTATCCGGGTGCAGCTTACGCCGGCGAATTGGTTGTCGCTGATATCGGTCTTCCCAGATCTCTTCTGGTGGATGAGAGTCTTAAATTGAATCTTTCCACTGCTGATAGGGTCAGCAATTGGATTCCTGTGCGGGATCAGGACTCTCACAAAGGTACGTTCGGGAAGGCTTTGGTGATTGCCGGGTCACCTAATATGGCAGGCGCCGCTGTTCTTACCGGCACTGCAGCGTTAAAAGCAGGTGCAGGTCTTGTAACTCTCGGTGTACCCATTAGTTTGCACGGTGTTATGAATTCAAAACTTACTGAGGTCATGACTCGGGGGCTCCCGGAGACTGAATCGGGCAGCATAAGTCTGCAAGCCCAGCCCCTTCTTGACGGGGTTAGTCGCGGTGCAGCTGCATTGGCTATCGGGCCCGGATTATCCACTCATAGCGAGACTGCTCAGTTGGTAAGGAACATGGTAATGACGACTTCTGTTCCAACAGTGGTGGATGCTGACGGGATAAACGCTATCGCTCAGGATCCGGGCACTTTGAAGGCTGCGAAGGCGCCGATTGTGCTTACGCCTCATCCCGGCGAGATGGCGAGGTTGACAGGCCTCTCCATACAAGAGGTTAAGCGGGACAGGCTCAACATAGCCCTTCGGGCAGTGTCTCAGTGGGGAAAGATTGTGGTTTTGAAAGGCGCTCGGACAATAATTGCCGACCCGTCGGGAATCGCTTATGTTAACCCAACAGGCAATCCCGGAATGGCGACAGCAGGCAGTGGAGATGTGCTTACCGGGATTATCGTCGGGCTCCTGGCCCAAGGCATGAGGCCTTTCGAAGCAGCTGTGTTAGGTGTCTATGTGCATGGATTGGCAGGTGATCTTGCGTCTTTGAGATATGGTGAGATGGGTGTTACCGCCATGGACATCCTGGGAAGC
>DGZL01000152.1:11572-32767 GCA_002398515.1 Firmicutes bacterium UBA4981 | reverse complement strand
AGCTGAAATTGATCTTGCGTGTATAGCCCGGAACATACAGGCCATCCGTAGGGTGTTAGGACCTGATTGTGAAATCCTCGGGGTTGTAAAGGCTGACGCGTATGGGCACGGGGCGATACCTGTAGCCCGCACAGCGCTGAATAATGGGGCGACCTGGCTGGGAGTAGCTTTAGTTGAGGAAGGCATAGCTCTCAGGAGATCCGGCATCATTGCTCCGATTCTAGTGCTTGCCCAGTTATTTCCTGCTCAAGCGCAGGCAGCCCTGCGTTACAACTTGTCATGTGCAACTGCTACGTACGAGTTTGCTGAGGCTTTGTCCAATGCTGCCGTTAAGGAAGGGAAAAAAGCTAAGTGTCACGTAAAAGTCGATACCGGTATGGGGCGTATAGGCGTGTACCCAACTCAGACAGTGAGCTTCGTGAAACACATTGCCATGCTTCCCAATATTGAGATTGAAGGTATCTTTACACACCTGGCAACTGCTGAGGACGAGGACAGGACTTTTCTTCACCGTCAGCTTTCTCTGTTTGATGACGCTATTTGCGCCCTTAGGCATAACGGCATTCAGGCGCAATACTACCATGCAGCTAACAGTGTAGCTGCGGTGACTGTCCCTGAGGCGAGGTTTGATATTGTAAGACCGGGAATTTTCATGTATGGGCTGACTCCGCTTCACGGCGAAAGAGCGAGGCGGCTTAGGACGGAATTGGATATTTCACCTGCTCTATTCCTTAAGACAAGAGTGGGTTTTGTGAAGAGGTGTCCTGCGGGCACTTCCATAGGTTACGGCGCTACTTACACCACAGATAAGGATGCTACCATCGCAACATTACCAATTGGATACGCTGACGGTTTTCCTCGAGCCCTTTCCAACTGCGGAGAGGTGCTTGTCAGAGGGCACAGGCTTCCGGTAGTCGGGAGAGTATGTATGGATGAATGCATGGTATCCGCAGGTGACTTGGAAGTTGACATAGAAGACGAGGTTACTGTCATCGGCAGGCAAGGGAAGGAAGAGATTACTGCAGAGGATGTTGCGGAAAAAGTGAGCACAGTAACCCACGAAGTCCTTTGTGGGATAAGCAGGCGGGTTCCGCGGGTTTACCTGTCCAAAATGTAGTGGACTTTCAATTCCGATTGCCCGGCGAAAAATGGGAAGAACAGCGAGAAGGAGCGTGGCTTTGTGTTTGAATGTGACGTTGCAGTGCTTGGAGGAGGCCCGGGAGGATATGTTGCAGCTATTAGAGCCGCCCAGCTAGGGCAGAGCGTGTGCCTTGTTGAAAAGGACGAGCTTGGCGGGACATGCCTAAACAGAGGCTGTATCCCCACAAAATCTCTTGTTGCAGGCATGGAAGCTTATGCCCTAGCCAAGAGGCTGGGAGAGTTTGGAGTAGAAGCCAAGGATGTGTCGGCGGATTTCGGTAGGATGATTGCCAGGAAGAACAAAATAGTCTCACGCCTTAGAGCAGGTGTGGGCTTTCTGCTCAAGAGGGGTAAAGTCAATGTCGTAAAAGGGACAGGCCGGCTTGTGGCACCCGGAAGAATTGCAGTGGATTCACAGGGTACATCTTCGGAGATAAAAGCCAGGGACATAATAATCGCCACCGGCTCCAGGCCGCTGGTATTCCCGTCATTTGGTTACAACGGAAACACTGTCATCACTAGCGATGAGGCTTTGGATTTTTCAGAAGTCCCTGAAAGCCTCCTTGTTGTCGGAGGCGGTGTCATCGGATGTGAGCTGGCTTTCATATTCGCCGGTCTCGGAAGCAGGGTGACTGTTGTCGATATCATGCCGACTGTTCTTCCAATGGAAGACCCGGATGTCTCCCGCGCTATCTTAACTTCCCTCAAGAAGCATGGGGTTGATGTCAAGTGTGGCGTGAGAATTGAGAAGATTACAGAAGTCGATGGTGAAGTTATAGCCCTTCTCGACTCAGGTGAGCAACTTGTTGCGAAGAAGGCCTTGTTGTCCGTAGGACGGAGAGCCAACTCTGAAGGAATAGGCTTGGAGGAGTTAGGGGTTGAGGTCACGAGGCGCGGTGAAATAGTGGTTAACGACAAAATGGAGACAAACATTCCGAGTTTATACGCTATCGGTGATGTCGTCGGCACTGTCATGCTGGCGCATGTGGCGTCTTGTGAAGGGATAACCGCTGTCCATAACATCGCAGGTGACGAGCGCCGTATGAATTACGATGCTGTCCCGGGTGCAATCTTCACCAGACCCGAAGTAGCCAGTGTCGGACTAAATGAGGGTCAGGCCAAGGAACAAGGTCTCGATGTGAAGATCGGGAAATTTCCCTTCATGGCCAGCGGTAAAGCTTTGGCTATGGGCCAGACTGATGGATTTGTCAAGGTTATCGCTGATACAAGCACTGATGTAATTGTCGGGGTGCATATCGTGGGGCCGAGCGCAACTGATCTTATCCCTGAACCTACACTGGCGGTGCGGACTCACATGACCGTAGGAGAGTTCACAAATACAATACACGCTCACCCTACGCTTGCTGAGTCGCTGGTCGAGGCAGCTGAGGCTGTGCACGGTAAGTCGATACACATGTAGGAGTCAGATTGTGATAGTGTCGCCCTGGGACAAATTCTACAGACGTTGGGAAAACGGCACGTTTAGGAAGCGGCGGGGGATTCTCTCCCGCCCGTTTTTATTTCAAGGACCTCTCTTCGACACCACGAGAGTCAGAAATTACAGAAGCCTGCCTTCTGCCTGAAAAGACCTATAGATTGTGACGATTGTCCACTTCGTGATGGAAGATTTTGTGTAATATTACGAAGGTTATTCTTAGTAGGTTAAAGAAATTTGAAGTATAAACCAGGCTTATTGTGACTTTTGCTGTGGGTAGGAATCTGCAAGAAGTAGAGACACGTAGAAGGGAGGGCGACCGGTGCTGTTACCTTTTGATTATGTACGTGCACGAACCAAGGAGGATGCGGTGAACCTTGCCATTGAGGCAGGTCCCAATGGCAGTTTTCTCGCAGGCGGAACAGACCTGTTCGTGCGTATGTATGACAGACAACACAAACCCAAGATATTGATAGACGTGAAGGAAATCGAAGGAATTGAGGGAATAGAGTGTCAGAACGGAGAAGATCTATCCATAGGCGCAGCATCACCTTTGAACATGCTTGTAAGAAACAAGTTCATTCGCTCAGAATACGGGTTGTTGGCGCAGGCAGCCCATTCCGTAGGATCTCTTCAAGTCAGAAATCGGGCATCAATCGGCGGAAACATATGCAATGCTTCTCCGGCAGCTGATACTGCCCCTACGTTATTGGTGTATGAAGCTGAGATTGAGACTTGGGGGCCGAAGAACTCACGACTGATTTCTATCGGCGAATTCTTTACCGGGCCGGGTAAGACCGTCCTGGAGCAGGGGGAGTTCGTCCATAAGATCAGGATTCCTAAGAAGGATACCGAATCATACGGGGTATATCTGAAACTGGGTCGAACCAACTCTGTTGATTTGTCTATCGTCAGTGTAGCTTGCTTAGCTCTTGCGAGCGGAGAGGTTCGGATTGCACTGGGAGCGGTAGCTTCGACCCCGATAAGAGTAAGAAAAGCTGAGTCTGTCCTGTTGAACAGTAAGGACGAAGAAGCAATAGCTCGGGCTGCCTCTCTCGCAAGAGAGATGGCTGTTCCTATCACCGACATAAGAGCAGGCGAGGAGTATCGCCTTGAAATGACTGAGGTTATGACCGGAAACGCCATTCGGCAAGCTCTCGCAGGCCTTGCAGCAATCGGGGAGGTGAAGTGAGCTGTGCTTCACACAATAAAAATGACAGTTAACGGCGAGTTGGTCAAAGCGGAAGTATTCTCCCAGATGAGGCTCTTGGATTTTCTCCGCGAGGAGCTGGACTTAATAGGTGCGAAAGAGGGATGTGGCAAAGGAGAATGCGGAGCATGTACAGTCTTGGTAGACGGTGAGCCGGTAAACTCCTGCCTCATGCTGGCTGTGGAAGCTGACGGTAAAGAAGTGCTCACTGTAGAAGGCCTCGGCGAAGGAGATCGCCTTGACGCGATACAGCAGAGCATAGTCGATAACAGCGCGCTTCAATGTGGGTACTGCACACCTGGCATAGTCATGTCAGCAAAAGGCCTGCTTTTGCGAAATACAAACCCTACTCGGGATGAAGTTGTTGAGGCTATAAGCGGGAATCTCTGCAGGTGCACGGGATACGCTCGTGTAATAGATGCGATAATGCAGGTCTCCGCGAGCTCCGATTCCCAAGACGAGGGGAGTGAGAGATAGTGGCACGCGAAGACTACTTGGGTGTGGGTGTTATACGGAATGACGCGGCGGAGAAGGTGACCGGGGCAGCACGCTATGCAGGTGATCTGAAGTTCGCAGGGATGTTATACGCGAAACTCTTAAGAAGTAAGCATGCGCATGCCCGTATCGTGCGTATCGACACAAGGAAAGCGCAAGATCTACCCGGTGTAAAGGCTGTTGTCACAGGTAAGGATTTTCCAAATAGGATGGGGCTTTACCTAAAAGATCGTACCCCTTATGCAGTGGATAAGGTGCGCTATTACGGAGAAGCGGTGGCAGGTGTTGCAGCTGAGTCTTTAGAAATTGCTGAAGAAGCCGCAAGATTGATAGAGGTGGAATATGAAGAGCTTCCTCCTGTGCTTGATCTTCGGGAAGCTATAAAGCCCGGCGCTTGCCTGGTGCATCCGGATCTCGATACATATGAGATTGGAGCTGCTTTCTTCCCTATACCTAATACTAATATCAGCAACCACTTCAGAGTACGTAAAGGCGATATTGAAAAGGGGTTTGCTGAGGCTGACTTAGTATTTGAACGTGAGTATTACGTGCCTCATATCCAGCATTCGCCTATCGAGCCCCATGCTGCGATAGCTCTTTACGACCGTAATGACAAGCTGACTATATGGGCAAGTTCGCAATCGCCCTTTGCAATGCGCAACATCTTAAGCCACAGTCTGGGCTTCCCCATGAACAAGGTGAGGGTTATCGGACCGTATGTGGGCGGAGGCTTTGGCGGCAAAGCCGGACTCAATGTTGAGGCGACTTTGGTACCCCTTGCGATGAAATGTAGGAATGTACCGATTAGACTGGTCTGTACTAGGGAAGAGGAGTTCAGGGACACTTTTGTCAGACAGGGGATGTTATGCCGTCTCAAGACCGGAGTTAAGCACGATGGTAGATTCACCGCCCAGGAGTTTGAAATGTACTGGGACGCGGGCGCATATACGGAATACGGGGTGAATGTGACAAGAGCAGCAGGATACAGCTCGTCCGGGGTGTATGACATACCTAATATGAAAACTGATTCATATTGCGTATACACTAATAAACCTGTCGGAGGGCCGCTGCGTGGCTTCGGTCACAGTGAGAATCACTGGGCGATGGAGCAACACATAGACCAGATTGCCCATGAACTAGGGATAGATCCGGTACAGCTCCGCAGGATCAACTTGCAAAGGGACGGCTCTACAAACGCAACAGGACAGGTGCTTCGTAACCCGGGGATAGAACAGTGTCTTGAGAGGGCTGCTGAACTCATCGGTTGGCAAGAGGTGAGCGGGCCCGGGGTCATTGGGCCCGGCGTAAAGAAAGTTCGGGCAAAAGGCATCGCTTGCATGACTAAGGCGCCGGCTATGCCGAATGATGCTGCGTCTTCAGCTATTGTTAAGCTAAATGATGACGGGACGGTCTATTTGAGCATCGGTGCCCAAGAGCTGGGACAAGGCTCATTTACCGTTCTGGCTCAGATACTTGCCAATGAGCTCGGAGTCAGGTACGAAGATGTCAGAGTACAGCCTATCGACACTGACTATAGCGCGTACGAGTGGCAGACTGTAGCCAGCAGAATTACTTACTCATGTGGCAGGGCGGTCATTGCTGCTGCGAAAGATGCCAGGCACCAGGTTCTGGAGCATGCGGCTAGATATTTCGGGGTTCCTGTTGAAGACATCGACATTGCAGAAAGTAAGGTCTTTGTGAAGAGCGATCCTGAGAGATGCGTCCATATAAGCACGTTTTCACTGGGTGTGACTCTTCCGGACTTCAGTGGCTACGGAGGGCCTGTAGTAGGAAGAGGAACGTTTATCCCGGAAGGGATTACCGCTATGAATCCTGAGACCGGTCAGAGTGAGAAACCGGTAGCTAACTGGACTTACGGAGCTCAAGCCGTAGAAATCGAGCTTGATGTGGAGACAGGGAAAATAGATGTTCTCAAAGTCGCTGCAGTGTATGACGCCGGACGAGTCATCAATCCAGTTACTGCCGCGACCCAAGTGGAAGGAGGTGTAGTACAGGGCATAAGTATAGGCTTGCTTGAGGAAATGAAATTCAGCGAGCAAGGAAAACTCTTGAATCCATCATACGTTGATTATAAGATATCAACTGCAGCCGATATACCTGATGAGTTGCTTGTTGATTTCGTGGAGGTTCCTCAGGAAGACGGACCGTACGGAGCGAGGGGAATAGGAGAGCATGTCATGGTGCCAACGCCTCCCGCTATTGCAAACGCGTTGTATCACGCAGCAGGCATAAGGGTGAGGACATTACCCATGACATCAGAGAAGGTGTATTGGGCGCTTAAAGAGAGAGTAAGTGCATCTCTTCGCTGACTATTCATGGAGTGATTGGCGAAGGAGCACGAAGGGAGGAAAAAGTAATGGCTAGTACTAAGCCAACGGTTGAGACTGGAATCATGGGGCCGATTAAGCCCGGAGACTATCTGCCTACACACCAATTGCTCGTACTCGGTCTCCAACATGCGTTCACCATGTTCGGCGCCACAGTTCTTGTTCCGCTCCTAACCGGCCTTGATGTCAGCGTAGCTCTGTTCACAGCAGGAATCGGCACACTATGGTTTCATTTTGTCACCAAAGGAAGATTGCCGGTATTTCTAGGATCATCATTCGCGTTTATTGCGCCGGTGGCGATGGTGGTGGCAGAAAAGGGAATTCCTGCAGCTCAGGGAGGAATTATTGTAGCCGGCTTACTTTACGTCGCTTTCGGAATTCTCATTCATTTTCTCGGCCCTGAGTTCATGCAGCGGATACTTCCGCCTGTAGTCACAGGACCTATCATTATGGTAATAGGGTTGAACCTGGCGCCTGTCGCAATTGGAAGCGCGAGCCAGAACTGGCCGATAGCGCTGATCGTTCTTGCTACAGTTGCTATTGTAAACCTGTATGTCAAGGGTTTTCTGAGGCTTTTGCCTGTTATCGCAGGGATTGTTGTCGGGTACGTTATTTGTCTGATAACAGGTAACGTAGATGCGACCCCGGTGATTGAAGCAGCATGGATAGGAATGCCGAAATTCACATTCCCTGTCTTTGACATTGCCGCCATCGGGCTCATAGCTCCTGCGGCCATTGCCAGTATGGTGGAACATGTCGGAGATATCCTGGCTGTAGGCGCTACAGTCGAAGACGACTTCATAGAGGATCCCGGTCTCACGAGGACACTTCTCGGAGACGGTATTGCTACATCACTTGCAGGTTTGTTTGGTGGGCCTGCCAACACTACCTACTCTGAGAATACAGGTGTCTTGGCCTTGACGAAAGTGTGGAAGCCTGAGGTCATGAGGGTAGCAGCAGTCATTGCCATCCTATTGGCATTTGTCGGGAAGCTTGGCGCGGCCATCAGGACGATTCCCAATCCTGTTATCGGAGGAATCTCTATTGTACTCTTTGGCATGATTGCAGCTATCGGTGTTAGGACTATGGTAGAGAACAATGTCGATCTGAAGGAGTCAAGGAACTTGTTTATTGCCAGTGTAATTCTGGTTGTAGGCATCGGTGGCGCGATGATTACCCTATGGGGCAATGCGCAACTGGGAGGTATGGGCCTTGCAGCCATACTTGGGATAATCCTCAACCAGATTCTTCCGAAATCCGAAGCGTAAACTCAACTCCGTGGTTAGTCCGGATTTGTGTTAGCTGTCTCATACTGTGATGGCAAAGGGGGCCAAGACTGAGGCTCCCTTTGTTGTCCATATCAAAGGAGTTATGAGGACGTATGTCGAATTTAGAGAAGAGCGAGAAAACAAGGAAACATTAAGACATTGTAGGCAGCGTTTGGTTGCTGACTGTCGGTGGTTCATGGAGGGTGGCAAATGATGTTTCATGAAGTCGGAATCACTGTCAGAGAAGTCCTCGAGTTGCCTGAGTTTTCCGGGGTCGCTGTCGCCGGGGGCAGGGCCGGTATGGAACGGGTTGTCACTAACATTAACGTCATGGAAGTCCCTGATATCCTCGACTGGGTGCGAGAGGGGGACATGCTTTTGACAACAGGCTATGCAATAAAGGACAACCTGGACGCTCAAAGAGCCTTACTGCCGACTCTGGCGAGCAAAGGATTGGCAGTGCTGGGTATGAAACCGAAACGGTACATAGACGCAATTCCGCCTCACATGATAGACGCCGCAAATGAACTTGAAATGCCTCTTCTGGAGCTTCCCCGTGAAGCCAACTTCTCTGACCTGATATCAGCTGTCCTAGCAGAACTCGTTAATCGCCAAAGCAGGTTTGTGCAGCTTAGCTTAGTAGCTCACAGAAGGTTCATAAACCTTCTTCTGCAAGGAGGAGGCCTTCAGGAAATATCAGGAGCCGCAGCAGACCTTCTCCAGGCAGTGGTATCTATAGACGACTCTTTGAATTTGAGAAGATCAGTCTCCGGTATGTGTTGGGGGCCGTCTAACGAGGCCATTATAGGCGAGTTGCTTGATCGACCTATGGAGCTTCTTGAACCTGAGACATTCACTGACCGCGTGGAAGGCACTGTGCTTTGGTTCAAACGCAACCAGGTGGAGACAAACGGTTATAAGGCTGAAATCATCCGCGCTCCGGTTACCGCCGCAAATGAGCAATTAGGGTCTCTTACAGCAGTGAAATTCTTCGGGGAGTTTAGCGTAACAGACTTGTACAGTCTGGAGCGATTATGCCCGCTTATTGCCCTTGACGTGATACGCTGTCATGACATGACGCAGGTAGAGCAGAAATACCGCACAGAATTCCTGGATCAGCTGTTCTCTTCTGACAATCCGGCTGAAGAGGGATTCTCGGAACGAGCCAGAACATTTGGGTGGAATCTGGGCTTGGACTACGTGACGATCCTTTTCGATGTCCTGCCGTCAAAGGAAATCAGCGACATTGCCGAGTATGAAAAAGCATGCCAGCTGGCAAAAACACAGGCCACGACTATTATTGCTGATTTTTGCCGGAGAAACCGCCTAAGGTATATTTTGACCAGGCATGCAAGTGGAATTCTGCTATTTGTGCATCCGGAACAAGTCAAAGGAGATGATATCGCGTCTTGGGCCGACCGCTTGCTCAAGAAGGCCCGTAGCAATCTTGGGAGATGGACGGTGAGTTCAGGTATCAGCCGCCGTGTCAGTGGCGTTACAGGTATAAAGAGAGGGTTCAGAGAGGCTAAAGTAGCCCTGGACCTGGGTAAGGTCATCTTCGGCAAAGGCCAGAACATTCACTATGAAATGCTGGGTATATACGGTCTTCTGCTGGGCCAGGCTGACCTGGATGAGCAGAAGCGATTTGCCGATGAGATCATCGGTGAGCTTCGAGATTACGATACGTCAAAAGGTGGCGAACTCTTAAAGACCCTTGAGGCGTACTTCAAGACTAACGGTAACGCCCGAAAAACTGCAGAGTTGACGTATGCTCATTACAACACAATCCTTTACCGGCTAAGAAAAATAAAAGAGCTCACAGGCCTCGACCCTAATCATGCTGATCAGCGTCTGTCATTACAGACAGCTCTTCGCCTGTCCAGGATTTTCGATATGGGACACCATCTAAATGGATCCCTGTGATACAGGTGCTTTGTGAGTATTCGACGATTTGAAACGCCCCGCAGGTTCTGCCAGCTTTCAACGCCTCTTTTCTAATGGTTTTTTCCATCAAAATGATACTTTATAACATAATAGACCGACAAACTTTATAGTCATTTCATAAAGGTTTATCGCTGTGCGGTTTGGAATTATGACACTGACATGAATATATGTGAACAGCCATTTTACCTAGCCTCTGTGAGGCACGGCCGAGGATTCGAACCTCTGTTGAAATATGAAGAGACATTTAAGGTGCACAGTGTATTCACCCATGCCATTAACCTTGTAGCCGGGTCAGACTTTCTCACTATCCTGCCGCTGGGACGAGGATGCGGAAGGGATTGTGCGACAGTGGCTGTATCAGGAGGTTTCTCCTTCTTCACCCTGGACATATCTCCGGAAGATGAAGTCAGCATGTCTGCCTCATCCAGGTTGTGGCTTGGAGAAAAGACTGTCATAGATTTCAGCGGCAGTAAGGGATGGAGAAGTCCCTTAGAGGCTGTCAATTGCCTGCATTCAATAAGAGACGAGAACATGGCAATTCTGGAGTCAGCCTTAGCTGCAAAATGCAATGACTCTGTGTTCAGCAGAGGGCTGGAGCTCGACGTCAATCGGGCACAGGTTGGAGACGGCAGGGTCCTTGAGGATATCAGAAGAACTCTGATTGAAGATGACGGGGAAGGGCTGGAAAAGGCTTTGGCTAAGATAGTCGGGTTCGGGCCGGGCCTTACTCCCAGCGGTGACGATTTGGTCGTTGGAATCAGTTTGGCCAGGAGTATTTTGGGAAGACCCTGGCAATCTGAAGGTAATATATGGGAAGCCGGTGTCAGAAGGAACCTGGACAAAACATCTGATCTCAGCGCGTTCTTCATTAAGCAAGCGTTGGAAGGATCAGCTCACGAAATTGTGGAAAGAGCCCTGGCTTGCTTGCTTATAGGAGAACCTTGTGAAACAAAGGACGCGGTAGATAGGTTGCTTTCAGTGGGTGCTACGTCCGGCTGTGATATAGGGCTGGGCATGTACATTGCCCTGAACTGGCAAAGGAGGTATGCTTGGTGTTCAAAAGGTTGGCGATAAAGCCCAATAATTACCATGACTCTATTGTGCTCATGCGCCTGGCCCGGACAGTCCGAAACATAGATAGGGTGGTCGAAGCTCAGGTGGGTATGGCGACTGAGCTTAATAAGGACGCGGTCAGAGAAATGGGTTTTGCCTCCCAAGAACTGGAGACAGCTACGCCTAACGATCTCATTGTCGCGCTTGTGGCAGAGACTGAGGATGCCGTAGGTAACGCAGAGAAAGTCGTTGCAGAGAGCTTGGAAGGCCCTGCGCGGCAACACGAGCCTGGGGTACAGAAAGCCAGGATCTATGCGACTTTATCGGAAGCTGCTGCCACGGGGGGCGCAGGAATCGCGGCAATATCCGTTCCCGGCGAGTATGCCGCAAGGGAAGCCAGAGAGGCTCTTGCCAATGGCTTGCATGTTTTCTTGTTCAGCGACAACGTTTCTGTTGAGGATGAAGTCGCCCTAAAGAAGTCAGGCAAAGAGAAAGGCCTCTTCGTCATGGGGCCTGATTGTGGCACTGCTGTCATCGGCGGTCTTGGATTAGGGTTTGCCAATAAAGCAAGACGCGGGAAGATTGGCATTGTAGCTGCAGCCGGTACAGGGTTGCAACAAGTAATGGCCATTATCGACAGGCTTGGGGAAGGAATCTCTGAAGCTATCGGAACAGGCGGGCGCGATCTGAGTAAAGAGGTAGGCGGAATTACTACCTTCATGGGATTGACTTTTCTTGAATCAGATCCTAACACTCGCGTCAAAGTCCTAATATCAAAGCCACCTCATCCCGATGTTCGTGACAGCCTCATAAGGATGTTGGATGAAGGGACAAAACCTGCGGTTGTGTGCTTTATGGGTGAGGAGATTGAGGAAGCCCGCAGGAAACGTTCAGGTAAGGTCCTGTTTGCCGGTGATCTGGAGAAGGCTGCGATTTTAGCCTACCAATTGGCAACCGGGGAGTCTAAAGAGAGCCTCTACTCTGACGATGAACTCGACAAAATGGCGTGTAGAGTGGCGAGAACGGTGGATGGCGGAGGATACTTCAGAGGGTTGTACTCAGGTGGGACCCTGTGCCATGAAACACTGACTATACTCCGAAGGATGGGTATAGATGTATATTCCAACATTGCTCAGGACAGACGGTTCTTGATTGAGGACGCTGAAGAGAGTTGCGCTAACACTTGTATTGATATGGGAGAGGATTACTTTACCCGAGGAAAACCTCACCCAATGCTGGATCCCGGAATGAGAGTCCCCAGGTACCTTGCTGAGGCAGGCAGTAAGGATGTGGGGATCCTGCTATTCGATGTAGTGCTGGGTTACGGGTGTCACAGGGATCCTGCAGGCGTAATGGCTGATGCCGTGAGGGAAGCTCGGCGGATTCGAAAGGATATGGGCCAAGGTCTGGCGCAGATTGCCGTCGTGGTGGGCACTGCAGGAGATCCCCAGGGCCTAGAAAAGCAGGCGGCGGTCTTGCGGGAGGCAGGCGCTGAGGTCCTTTTCTCAAACCGGGCAGCAGGAGACTTGGCAGCTCGAATTATCAAGGCGCAGGGAGGAACGAGACCGTGCTTACGATAAGGAATTGGCCCCCCGAAGGGGGAGTGATTAGTGTGGGAAGCGGTGTATTCGCCGAATCTATGCAGGAGCAAGGCGCTAACGTATATCAGGTGAAATGGCAGCCTCCCGCTCATGGTAAGGCCGAACTCATTGATATCCTTGATAAGCTGGATGGCAGAAGTGATATCGATGAGGCCAACCAAACGGCAATTGAAAGATTCAGTTCAGCGCAACCTGTTCTCATCGGTATCGGAATAGCTCAAGAGGCAATTCCTGGATTTGGTGGCCGGATGCTGCTTCATGCAGGACCTCCTATCGCCTGGGATAAGATGTCGGGGCCTCTGCGCGGCGCTGTGATAGGTGCAATCTTGTATGAGGGCTGGGCGGATTCACCGGACAAAGCTGAAGAACTAGCCTCAAAAGGCGATATCGAATATTCCCCGTGTCATGAGTACTCCGCAGTGGGACCCATGGCCGGGGTAATTTCACCGAGGATGCCTGTGTTCATTTTGGAGAACAGAACCCATGGGAATCGATCCTATTCTACACTCAACGAAGGCCTGGGAAAAGTCCTCCGATACGGAGCCTACAGCGAGGAAGTATTGGATAGGCTGAGATGGATGGAGAAAACCCTCGCCCCAATCCTGAAGAAGGCAGTCGAGCTTTCCGGCGGCATAGACCTCAAGTCCATGATAGCCCAAGCACTGCACATGGGGGATGAAGTGCATAATCGAAACAGAGCAGGGACATCCCTCCTCATACGGGCCTTGGTGCCTTACCTGGTGGAGGTGGATCATCCACAAGCTGATATCAGAAAGTGTTTGGAATTTATCAACTCCAACGACCATTTCTTTCTCAACCTTTCTATGCCGGCAGTTAAGGCAATGCTTGAGGCTGCCCACGGTATCCATAGGAGTTCTGTTGTGACGATAATGGCCAGAAACGGCACGGAGTTCGGAATCAAAGTCAGCGGACTGGGCAATCAGTGGTTTACAGGCCCTGCGCAGATAGTCAAGGGTCTCTATTTCCCCGGGTATTCTGAAAAGGACGCAAACCCTGATATTGGTGATTCAGCGATAACGGAGACTGCAGGTGTGGGTGGCTTTGCTATGGCAGCTGCTATCCCCATTGTTCAGTTTGTGGGGGGCGCACCGGAAGACGCTGTCAGGTTCTCTGAGAAGATGTACAGCATAACAACTACCGAGAATAGGCACTTCACTATACCTATCTTGAACTTCAGGGGCACACCGACCGGTATAGATATTAGAAAAGTAGTGGAAACAGGCATATTGCCCCAGATAAATACCGGAATTGCCCACAAGGATCCAGGTGTGGGGCAGGTAGGAGCAGGATTGGTGAATCCGCCTTGGGAATGTTTCGAGAAGGCGATTATTGCCTTCGGCAAGGAGTATGCCGATGGAAATTAGGACTTACATACAGCTCTTTTAAGGAGGATGAGACAGAATGACCAAGTTTTGGGATAAGGTGAAGATGTATGATCTTACACAACCGCTGAGCCATCTTACGCCGCCGTGGCCGACTTATGAACCGCTTCAGATCAAGTTTTTCAAGAGACTTAGCCCGAACGGCGCCAACGGTCAGCTCATTACCACGTCTAACCATGTAGGGACCCATCTTGACGGACCATTGCACTTCTGTACTCACGGCAGGGATATTGCCAGCCTGTCCTTGGATTACCTTGTGGGGCCAGGGGTAGTGGTAGACCTTAGTGACATTGCCGAAGATTACGGGATATACACATCCAAAGACATCACAGACAGGGTCGAAGTCAAGGAAGGCGACATTGTCGTTATTAACACAGGTTATCATCGATATGCATGGGATATGCCGGAGGCTGACGAAGTCAGGTACATGATAAAGCATCCCGGACCTGCCAGGGAATTCGCGGAATGGTGCAAGGAAATGAAACTTAAGTGGCTCGCCGTGGACTGCGGATCCGCTGATCATCCAATGAACACCAAGATCCGTGAGTGGATGCCTGTACAAGCAAGAGAGGCTGACCTCCATCTCCGAGACAAGTACGACAAAGGCCTTGATGACTTTTTCCCGCCTGAGGATTACCAGATAATGCACACGCTTCTGTTCCCTCATGACATTATCCATGCTGAGAATGTGGGAGGGGACATAGACCAGATCCTCAACAGGAGAATGATTATCGGTTGCTTCCCATGGCGATTCGTAGGTGGGGAGTCCTCCATATGCCGAATCGTAGCGTTTGACAGTGAGTAGGACATGACGTTGAAGAAATCCGGAGCGGAAACGCCCGCAAGACCCATGGGATACGGAGGTGGGAGCAAATGGGTATTACAGATCTCCGCCGTGATTTCCTCGAACTTGTGAAAATCCCAGGTCCTTCCGGTTTTGAACAGCCGGTGGCAGAGGTGATTCTAAAGAAGATCCAGTCACATGTATCCACAGTGCAAACGGACGGGATGGGGAACCTACTGGCTACTAAGGAAGGTCCGGAAGGAGCGCCGGTTTTGGCGCTGATGGCTCATATGGACGAGATAAGCATGGTTACGACTGATGTCAGAGACGGATTTGTGTGGTTTGATTTTGTGGTGGACATAAACGCAGCTGTGACCGCGGGCCAACCTGTAGTGATTCTCACGGAAAAAGGGCCTGTTCCAGGCGTAGTTCGATCTCCAAGCACTCACTTAGGCCAAACCCTCAACCGCCTCTGGATTGATGCAGGGCCACGTAGTTCTCAGGTGGAACCCGGGGATCCCATAGTGTTTGACACAACTCCGCGGTGGTTGGATGACGAGGAAACGCTGCTTGCATCAAGAGCTGTTGATAATCGACAGGGATGTGCCATTCTTCTTGAGACTGCACGGCAACTGGCCGGAGTTGAACTTGACGTCAGCGTTATTTTTGCATTTACGGTTCAGGAGGAAGTCGGGTGCAGGGGAGCGAGACACCTGGCAAAAACCGTCTATCCAAAGTGGGCCATTTCCATTGACACCGGATATGGCGGGGATCCCGAAGCAGGACCGGGTGTAGGAGTCCCGCTGGGTACAGGGCCTGTCATAAGGCGATTTGAGTCAGTGAAACCCGGAAGGGGTATGTTGATGTTTTTCGCTGACAGAGAGCTCGTTTCGGGTCTCAGGGAGTCAGCTGATAAGGCCGGTATTCCTTATAGCCTGGATGTGCGCTTTGGTCTGTTTACAGACGCTGCAGGTGTGTACGATGAGTGGTCTGACATAAAGTGTGTTTCCGTGACAGTGCCGAGGCGAAATTCTCATTCTCCGTACGAAGTTGTTGACCTTAACACAATGGACCAGGTGTCTACGCTTTTGACGGTTTTCTTAAAAAGTCTAAGAGTGTCAGAGCAAGCATAAGCGATCAGTACTTTTCATAGGCAAACGCAGCGGGGGTGACATGTGTGGAACCCGGAGTCAGTACGCTTACAGTATGTCTCGTGTCAATTACCACTGTTTTCCTTGTGACGGGTTTTCTTTGCTTGGTAATTATGGCGCTTAGCAGGATTATGCCTGACTGAGATTGGGTGCATTCTGCTCAGACAAAGGGCGGTAGCTTGCTACAAGTGGGGGGATATCCTTGTTTTTGAAAACCTTGGTATCAGTGTTAGCGTCCGGTGGACTCCTTAGCTTAACGGTGGGGAACCTAATAATGATCGGAGTTGCCATTGTCCTTCTTTACCTGGCCATTAGCAAGGGCTTTGAGCCTCTCTTGCTTTTGCCGATAGCCTTCGGGTGCTTATTAGCCAATATTCCGGGAGCGGGCATTTCGGATGAAGGAGGACTTCTCTACTACTTCTACACATACGGACTTGAAACAGAAATACTGCCATGCTTGATTTTCATGGGAATAGGCGCTTTGACTGACTTCGGTCCGTTGCTTGCTCGGCCTGTGACCTTTCTGTTGGGGGCTGCAGCGCAGTTTGGGGTATTTTTTGCCATGTTCCTCGCAGACGCGTTGGGCTTTGGCATCAGAGAGGCTGCCTCTATTGCCATAATCGGGGGAGCGGACGGTCCTACCGCGATTTACCTTGCGGTGAAACTCGCTCCTCATCTGCTAGGGGCTGTGGCGGTTGCGGCTTACTCGTACATGTCACTTGTGCCCTTAATTCAGCCGCCGGTTATTCGCCTTCTTACTACACAAAAAGAACGTGAGACCGTAATGGAGGATCCTAGACCTGTTTCACAGACTACGAAAATCCTCTTTCCCATTGTAACAACGCTTGTCGGTTGTTTGTTATTGCCGGATACTACACCGCTTATAGGTTGCCTAATGCTTGGAAACCTCTTTAGGGAGTCCGGTGTGACGGATCGTCTTTTCAATACCGCACAGGGTGAGATGGTTAATATAGTGACCATACTCCTGACTATCGCTGTAGGTGGAACAATGGGCGCTGATACCTTCTTGACTGTGGCAACCCTTAAGATCCTCGCGCTTGGCGCTGTTGCATTCGCAGTCAGTACAGCCGGTGGAGTCCTACTTGGAAAACTATTCTACGTGTTGAGCGGAGGAAAGATAAACCCGATTATCGGAGCAGCCGGAGTGTCAGCAGTTCCTATGGCTGCCCGAGTATGTCAGGTGGAAGGACAAAGGGCAAACCCTGAAAACTTCCTACTTATGCATGCAATGGGCCCGAATGTAGCAGGCGTAATCGGGACAGCGGTTGCAGCCGGGTGTTTCCTGACTCTGCTGGGTTAAGCAGGGGTCAGAAAGGCTGCCTGATATCCTCGTTACTGTCAAGATTTTTTGGGAGGTATGATTCCAGATGAAAAACGGAAACTCGTTTGAAATCAGAGCGAAGCTTCCGGGACAGCTTACCATAAATCCCGGCAAGCATCCTATGAAAAAGACTGACTTGCCCGGAGTAGGGGATGTTGTTGAAGTAAGACAAGAAGTAGCGTTCATCGAGGCTATGAAGATGCAAAACCAAATATTCTCGCCCAAGAAGGCAAAAGTTCTTGAGATCCATGCAAGCACAGGGCAAATGGTAAAGGCCGGGGACCTCCTTATCACCCTGGAAGAAGTATAAAGGGGCTGCAAAATATGGAAAGCATGGCTGCGAGAAGAACTAAACGGACGCTGAGGAAGAATGAGTTTCGGAAGCGGCTATGTGAGGCAAAACAGTTTGCATCTGAGCCAGGCAGCAAGATAGTGGATCCTGCTGATTGCGTGTCCCTGTTGGAGGCAGTAATTCAGTCAGGTGACAGGGTGGCGCTTGAAGGAAACAACCAAAAACAAGCTGATTTTCTGGCAGACTGTTTGTGCAATATGGACGCCAAGCGAGTGAATAATCTGCATATGGTGCAGTCAGTTATTGCTCTTCCGTCCCACTGTGAGGTGTTTGAGCGCGGAATTGCCGGACTCGCGGATTTTTCATACTCATCTCCTCAGAGTGCCAGAGTAGCCCAGATGGTCAGCGAAGGCAAGATGAAGATAGGGGAGATCCACACCTATCTGGAGCTGTTCGGCCGCTACTTCGTTGATCTTACCCCGGACGTGGCGTTGGTTACTGCGATTTCGGCAGACCGAGCCGGTAACCTATATACCGGGCCGAACACAGAGGATACCCCCACGATAGTTGAAGCTACCAAATTCAGACAGGGGATTGTCGTGGCACAGGTTGAGAAGATTGTGGATAGGCTGCCACGAGTCGACATACCCGGAGAGTGGGTGGATTTCCTTGTCCCGGTGGGCAGGCCATGCTATACTGAGCCCCTCTTTACAAGGGATCCTGCACTTATCACAGATGTGCATGTCCTCATGGCTATGATGGTGATCAAAGGTATCTACGGGGAATACGGAGTGAGGTCGCTGAATCATGGAATCGGCTTCGGGACTTGTGCAATCGAATTGCTCCTTCCCACGTTTGCGGAGAGCCTTGGTCTTAAGGGGAAGATCTGCTCTCATTGGACGGTAAATCCGCATCCCAGTCTTATTCCGGCTATTGAATGCGGGTTCGTTGAGTCAGTTCACTCATTCGGCTCTGAGGTGGGCATGGAAGATTACATGGCCAGTCGTCCCGATGTGTTCTTTATCGGACCGGACGGAACCATGAGGTCAAATAGGGCCATGTGCCAGGTTGCCGGCCACTATGCTGTCGATGCATTTGTAGGCTCGACTCTGCAGGTTGACAGGTACGGTAATAGTTCTGCTGCAGTTGCAGGCAGGATTGCAGGGTTCGGAGGGGCGCCGAACATGGGGTGTGATCCGCCCGGAAGGCGGCATTCTACTCCGAGTTGGCTTAGGGCGGGAAGGGAAAGCGCCATGACAAGCGGCCTCATCGGACCGGTGGAGCGCGGGAGAAAGCTGGTTATTCAGATGGTGGAAACCTTTGGAGCAGGACGCGTTCCAAGCTTCGTCCATCGATTGGATGCATGGACACTTATGGAGGAAGCGGGCTTTGCAATTCCGCCTATCATGATGTACGGTGACGCCATTACTCACCTGGTGACGGAGGAAGGAATAGCGCACCTTCTCAGATGTGATTCGCTGAAGCAGCGAGAAGCCGCTATTAAGGCTGTGGCAGGTTACACTGACCTGGGCAGGGAAGCCGACCCTAAGGAGACTCTGGAGCTCAGACGTCACGGAATAGTTCAGACTCCCGAGGATTTGGGTATCGATATTGGAGATGCAAACACCTCGCATCTTGCAGCTCGTTCCATAAGGGAATTGGTGGAGTGGTCAGGCGGGCTTTATCGTCCCCCGGACCGGTTCAGGGAATGGTAATGCACTGTGAGGTATAGGCATACGGAGGAGGGGGTTTGTTGTGGCTCTGGAGCGGTTGGAATTTGAGTATACCGGAGAACCGGAGGAGAAAAGAAACGGTTGGGAGTATCTCCATGTAGGGCATGTAATGTCAGGGGATCTGGAGATCTTGGCGGAGCGCTTGCCGGCTCAGGCCAATGCAAGCAAAATTCATGTAACTACCAGCGCTGTGGGGTTTGGGAGCGTCTGGCAGATGGTTATCGATGAGTTCATGGCTACCCACAAAGCGCGCGGATGCGAAATTTGGATAAACGATGACGGAGCCACCCCGGCAGTAGTTAAACTCAGACTATCGCAACTCGTAAGAGAAATGTCCGCAAAATAGGGTAAGACACGGAGGTGGCTATTGGTTATGGACGATAGATGGAATCTAATGCAGGATCAGCCTTTTTCGCGACTGAATGCCAGAGAAAGGGCGTTTGCCATCTGTAATCCCGAAAGCTTCATTGAGCTCTTGTGTCCCAGGCGTAAATTGACCAGCCCTCACCTGCCTCCAATGGGACAGACGCCTCAGTTTGACGACGGGATAGTCGTGGGTTTGGGAAAGGCAGGTAAGGCCCCTGTTGTCGTCGTGTCTCAGGAGAGCAGGTTCGTAGGAGGGGGTGTCGGTGAAGTCCATGGCACAAAAATGGTTATGGCCATCCGCCTTGCTTTACGTGGACAGGAGATTCTGAAATCACAATATAAGTCTTCTGAAGACTCAGGACAGGTTGCGCTGGTGATTTCCTTTGACACCGGCGGGGTAAGGCTTCAGGAAGCCAACGCAGGCCTTCTCGCTCATTCTGAAGTGATGGATGCATTCCAAGCAGCAAGGGGCAAGGTGCCGATTATCGGCGCTATAGGGGGCACCGTAGGTTGCTTCGGAGGAATGGGTTTTGTGGCATCATCTGTAGACGTCCTAATCATGAGTGATGTGGGAAGGCTGGGCTTGACAGGGCCGGGGGTCATAGAGGAAGTCGTGGGGACTGAGGAATTTGATGCTGCCAACAGGGCTTTGGTATGGCGGACCACAGGCGGTAGGCATAGATTCATCACACGAGATGCGGATTTCATTGTAGAAGACTCAATGAAAGCATTTAGAGAGAAAGTCTCTGAAGTTGCAAGTTGGCCGCTTGAGAAGATAAGCTCCAAGAGGATCATAGGCACAGACGACATGGTGCTGGAGCAAATGCGCTTTGCGGAACTGGCTGCAAGCGATAAGATCCAAGACTCTTGGGATCTATGGAGGCAGTTCGACAACGAAGATATTGAATATCTTTGGGATTCTGACGTTACAGAGTTTACGGCACATGCCAAGCGCTGGCCTCGGGGGAGGATTGGAGAGAGTGATTAACTTTTACGGCAGGGGTCGCGATGCGATAGATCTTATAGTTGACGAAGGGTCTTTCGACGAGAATCTCTGTGGCGGAGAAAGGCTTGATCCGGAGTATGCGGAGTCAGCGTTAGTGGGAACTGCCACGATATCAGGGGAGATCGTAACTGTTATTGCAAATGATGCAGGGTTCGCAAACCCTCGTTTCAGAATGGTTTACGCCGGCCTCATGGGACTGGAAGAAGGCCTCAAGATGGCTCATGCGGTCTACTTAACCATTAAGGCGGACAAGGATAAGCCCTTGGCAGAAAAAAGGCCGATTATCCTAGTAGTTGACACTCCCGGGATGAGTCCGGGCAAGGTCGAAGAGATCATAGGCATCTATAAGTCAACAGGTGCATACCAGTTGGCGTCAGCGGAAGCCAGGAGATTGGGGCATCCCATTGTCGCAATGGTTATCGGAAGAGCGATAAGCGGAGGGTTCCTCTGTCACGGTCTCCAGGCAGACAGGATCCTCGCGCTTTCTGATACGTTTGGGACTATGATCCACGTGATGCCGCTAATAGGCATTGCCAGGGTAACGAAGATCAATATTATGCTTCTGGAGGAGCTTGCAGAGAGCAACCCGGTATTTGCGGCAGGAGTCTCGCACTTCTATAGCCT
>DGZL01000152.1:0-11355 GCA_002398515.1 Firmicutes bacterium UBA4981 | reverse complement strand
ACCTCGGTGGGGTTGACGGAATAGTAGAGGCAGTTGAAGACATGCGGCCATGCGTAGAGACGCAGATAGCGGAGGTTCGAAGGCTCAAGGCCGACGGCGAACATGAGAAAGTAGGCCCTTGGTCCAGACTCATGTCCGGTATCTGGCGTGGTGGCAGGAAGACCTCAGAGAGAGTTATCGAGCTCATGGAAAACGAGTTCGATTTGGCACTTCCGTGCTGGCTTGGAGGGGAGGATGATGGGCCTACACCCTGAGTTTGAGCGAGAGCAGATCCTGGAGATATTGAGAGCCGGCGTAGCGACGCCGGGCCAGGCTCCTACCGTTGAAGAAATGCCCAGGAGAACCCTGGCGGACAAAGGGGCCAATGGGCCAACCGCTGCCCACGTTATTGAAGAAGTCCATGCGCCGTTGAATTATGCTTACATATCATTTACCACAGGTTCGACTGCCTTTCAGAATGTAGTCGGGGTTACGTTCAGTGAGATTCCGGATAGAATCAGCGCATCCTTGCACGCATTTGAGCTGGCCGGGATCACGTCCGGCACTAAGGGGTTATTTACGTATCCCCCTTTGGTTCTCGTTTTTCCGTGGGCGGCGCTTGAGGAATTGGGAATCAGCGCAAGCTATCTTCGCCGTTCAACGAGGGATGCCTTTCTCTTGGCAATTATTGAAGAGAAACCTGACTTCATTGTCGGAGAGTCGGCTTTCATCAATTACGCTTTGCAGGACGCGAGGAAGTTGGGTATCGCGGGCTGCCTGCCCCCAGTGAGTACCATATTTGTCGCAGGAACTCCCATGGATCTGGACCTCATACCAATTGCAGACGAGCTTCTCGGTGCACGAGTCCATGACCTTTATGGGTGTCAGGAGTTCGGGTGGCTGACTATGGACGGTGTTCCTTTGAGGGACGACATCTCACTTGTGAAATCCCCGGCCGGCACAGAGTATTACGAGCTTGTCGTAGGGGGGCTGCCCATGTCAGACAGCTTCCCTGTAAGCTCGAAAGGCCATGTCCTAAACAGGGAAGGCGAGATCATCACTTACAGACGCATGCGGACATATCCTGACTTTGAAGTAAGTGTCTTGGAGTCTCCTCTCCCCAATGCCGAAGTTGTCCAAAGAGCGGCCAGGACCATTTTGAGGACAAAGGCAAGAATTGTGAAGTGTTCCCAGAACATGAAGGTTAAGGCCGGCAGAACACTACTGAAGTTGTCGTTGTCTGTATCCGAAAGCAGTTCCGGCAAGGACGAATCCAATTTGGTAGCTCTCATCGAAGGCCCGGAGAAGACCAGGCTTTTTGATGCCCTTGGCGAAGCCCAGGTGAAATATGAGATGGAGAAGGTATGGGACCCAGCTTACACCAAGAGGAGGTGAGTCCTCTGCAGGTAATGCAGACACCGAAAGAGTTTGCCAGGCACGACTTGGTGGAAATCTCCCCGGAAGGGCGAAGGCAGTTGTCGGGGCAGGCTTGGGATGCAAAGGGTTTGCTGAAGGTGGACTCCTGGCCTTCACCTTCCGTGCGGGGCCACTGCAAGCAGGTGCTTGAGCACGGACTTAAGGGTGTATACCTTCCGGGTATTGTCCGAAGGCTTACCGATGGCGATATGGACTCTGCACGTGAGCTTTACGGTGACGGTAAAGAAAATGACTTCATTGCAGTAGGATTTGTCATTCCCTTTATGCCTGAGTCAAGAAGAATCAGGGTTCCGTGTGTGCTCCATCGCAAACATGTATCAAGACGCACAACTCCGCAGCAGGTGGCAAAATTGCCGTTTGCGCCACGAACTCCTGCATTAGCTGCGCTATCTGTCATGAAAGAGAGAGTCCCGGACAAAATCAGGTTGGGAGTGTGGGGATCCGGCGCTTTGGAGATATATACCGGGTTGCCGTACACTGACTGTAGATCTGACCTTGATGTTGTTGTGACGGGGGTTTCTTTGGACGAGGTGGCGCGCATTGTCGAACTGGCGGGTACGCTTGAGAAGAGCTTTCCCGTGAGAATAGACGTAGAAGTCCAACTGGAGGAAGGGTGGGGAGTAAATGGCCGTGAGTTCTTATCAGGCAGAGACACTGTCCTTGTCAAGGGAATTCGCGAAGTCAAACTGGCAAGGCGTGAAGACCTCCTGTGATTCGGTGTCGCCTGAAGCTCAAATGATAGGTGATGTATTACTCCTCGCCCTGATTCTAGAGGCATGCTGCGCGCCTGCGCCAGGCCTTGTTGATATGGACAGCCCCGGCGCGCACGAGGACATGGATCATGAGAAGCTGGTGAGGAGCGCAAGCGCAATCGGCCCGAGTCTTAAGGCCATGGCAGAAACAGGAATGCGTCATGTCGGGGCGCCGTGTAGACTATTGGAGAAGGTACGATCAATCGGGCTTGAAGCTGAAACCCGAATGTATCAGGCAACCGGCGGCATAAACACCCACAAGGGGGCCATATTTAGTCTGGGATTGACAGCTGCATCCGCAGGGTATGTCCTTGCCAGGCGCGGAAGGCTTGATTGGTTCGAAATAACCGAGGGAGTCAAAGCCATAACCTGTGGCATCGTGGAGCGGGATCTTCTCAACCTGAGCGAGTCAAAAGTGGGTTCAACCCATCTTTCTCACGGAGAGCGTATCTACGTGACGCACGGGTTGACAGGGGCAAGAGGTGAGGCTGAACTGGGGTTCCCTATAGTGCTTGGTCATGGGTTACCTGCATTGGAGAAAGCCCTCAAGTGCGGTCTTTCATTAAATGACGCTATGGTGCACTCTCTAATCTCGATAATGGCCTATCTGGATGATACGTGCGTGGTTCATAGATCTTCCTTAGAGACCCTGGAGCAAGTGGTAAAACCACGGGCAAGGAAAGCTTTGTCAAAAGGCGGGATGCTGACCGGCGATGGGCGAAGGAGCATTCTCCTCATGGATAAGGAGTTTGTCTTTCTTGGAATCAGTCCCGGCGGTTCCGGAGATCTCCTTGCAGTCACGCTTGCTTTGCATTTCCTTCCTCACCTAGCGCTTCCTTTCCTAACATGAAAAGCCAGGGTATCGGCGGGTTAGGCTGCACTAGGTCTCTACTGAGCGGGACCGCAAGTGGAGTCGCCTGAAGGGAAACACAGCTTGGACGTAGAATACCAATTCGATATGGAAGAAGCGTTTGCACCTTATGAAGGAACTTCACGCAGCCGGTCTGTTGTGCGCAGATATCTCAGAGGAGCCAAGGAATTCCATCCCAACGCCAAGTACTATCTGTGGTGTGCTTTCATCACAGCCATTGCGCGTTCCATTGTCCAGGTGGCGTTTAATCTGTTTGTCTACGAATTAGGGTATCGCCAGGACTTCATCGGATACCTAAACGGAATACCGTCCTTGGCGATGCTGTTCTTTGCGCTGCCTGCCTCTGTTGCCGTAAATCGAGTAGGATATAAGAAGCCCGCTGTTACCGGCACAATCCTGAGCATTATCGGTCTGTTGGGCATCTCATTGGCCGATTCCAAGATGCTACTCGTGGTTTTCCGGTTTCTTGACGGGATCGGCGCGACTTTTATATGGGCTGTAGGAGTCCCTCTCTTAATGAGGTACAGCACTGAAGATAATCGGGTCTTTCTCTTTTCAGTGAACTCCGCCCTGCAGATGGGTTCGGCTTTCTTAGGGAGCGTTATCGGCGGCATGATTCCTGAGATTGCCGGAAGGCTTACGGCGGTACCGCCTAAGGGTGTCTTGCCTCTTAGGGTCACTCTTCTTGCTTCAGTATTGTTCATTATGATCTCAATCATCCCCACGATTCTGATGACAGAGGAACGCAGAAACAAGAGGGGACAGGCCTCGTATTCTGCTTTTGTCATGGCATTGCCCAGGGACAAGAAGGACCTGGCGGTTTTTGCAAAGATCCTTTTCCCAGCCACATTAACCGCTTTCGGGGCAGGCGCTATGGTTCCCTTCTTCCAACTTTTCTTCAGCTTGAGATTCAATATGTCCACTGCATCTATTGGACTCATTTTCGCGTTTTCAGGAATTGTCAGCGCTGTTGTAACGTTGGCTGCGCCTGTCTTGGCTAAGAAGTCCGGAAAAGTCAAATTGATAGCCGCCACGCAACTGGCGTCTATACCGTTTCTTCTCACTCTTGCTCATTCGTTGAATCCCCGAGCGGTTGTCGCCTCGTACTACTTGCGCCATTCCTTCATGAATATGTGTGGGCCTGTCGAGACAACATTCTTTCTTGAGCAGGTGAGGGAGGAGCAACGTGCCACTCTGCACAGCCTGAGAGGCATGCTCGATAGCTTGGTGCGGGGTGGGCTCGCGCCTTTCGCCAGCGGTATCTTGCAGGTTGAAGGCGGGTTTCCTCTTGCTTTCTCAATGACTGCCGTGTGCTATTTCATCAGCGTTTTGATATTCTACAGCTTCTTCAAATCCGCGGAGAATACGCCTGGAGCTCATTAGTTGCATTGTCAGATGACGGCTACACCGGTCCTTAGGAGGTTTGCCAAGTTGCCCTCGAGATGCTGGCTATTGCTGCCACAAAAAAATATGGGGTAGATGACGGGGCTCGAACCCGCAACCTCTGGAGCCACAGTCCAGCGCTCTCACCATTGAGCTACATCTACCACACAAATCATAGGTTATTAACTTGATATCATTCATAACGCATATAAACGTATCTACAGGATAGCACACAAGTTTTGGTGCGTCAAGTGCGGTTGCAGTGGAGTTTGTCTTCGGTTTCGGACGACCGATCGAAACCCGGGTGGTTGAAAATAGGACCGCGCATCCGAGGTTCTATTGCAGGTCGGGTGTTCGTAATCACTGAGGGAAGCAGATGGTTTGCAGCACGAGATCTCTTGAAGCGGCTTTTGCCTACGCTTTACAATCCAGGCTAATTATGTAAGAATTGAACTGCTCAGGTCATGTGCAGATGTGCCGGTTTAGAGCAGCGCTATGGGTACGGGTTGACAGTTTTGCAGCGTGAAAGGTCGGTGACTTGGATGTTAAGGGTCGAGGCCCCCTCCCGGTTGCACCTGGGACAGCTGGACTTAAACGGTTCCTTGGGGCGTATGTACGGGGGCATCGCTGTGGCTCTTGAGAGTCCTAGGATTGTGATACTGGCTGAGGAGCACGACGAACTGATTGTTCGAGGCTTCGATAGCAAAAGAGTCAGGGCTATTGCCGGTGATTTCCTACTAAAGGCCGGGATAGGAAGGGGCGCGAGGCTAGAGGTAGAGGAGGCCATCCCCGTTCACGTCGGCCTCGGATCTTCTGTGCAGCTTAGGCTGGCAGTTGGAACAGCCCTTGCAAGACTCTACAATATGGACTTCACGATTGAAGACATCGCACGCATCACATTGCAGGGGTTTCGCACTGACGCATGCCTAGGGCTTTTCAAATACGGAGGTCTCACAGTGGCCAGCGGGATACCAAAAGAGTTTGACATGCCCGACGCGGAGTTCTACATTCCTCCTGTCATCTTTCAACATCCGTTCCCTGATGACTGGCACTTTATTGTTGTCACACCTGAAACAGCTACTGAATTCAGGGCAAGACGGGAGCACATATCGCTGGACGTCTTACCTCCCATACCTCCTGAGGATGTAGGACTCATCTGCCGGCTCCTTGCCATGCAACTCCTCCCGGCGCTTTTGGAAGAGAGTATTGATTCGTTTGGACAAGCATTGACGGAGATCCAGTGGACTATAGGCAAGCAATTTGTCTCTGTCCAGGGAGGATTGTACAGTCATCCGTCTGCTGAGGGAATCATCAGGCAGCTTCTGAATTCAGGCGCTACGGGAGCAGGGCAGAGTTCTTGGGGGCCGACTGTATACGGGATTGTTGAAGGGGAACAGGCAGCTTTGAACAGCGACGCAGTCCTCCACAAGTACTTGGAAGAGTCGGGTATACGAGCTCGAGTTCGTTGCCTCAGGGCATGTAACCACGGAGTCTTGGTGCAAAGCCGGAAAGGAAAAACTGAGGAACATGGATGAGCTTACACAGCAGGATATGATAAAGCCACAAATTGCTGCATCCTGGAACCGGTGTCGCATGCGCGGCATGGACTCGAATCAGGAACCGGCTTCTCTACGACTTACAGGCAAAGAGTTGGAAAACCGGCTGAAAGCTTCTCTTTCAATGGTAAGAGTAGCATATCCCTTCATGAACAGGATCGCTGCTTTTGTGTCCTCCAACTGGCCGGTGTTTTTGAGTGATTCTAAAGGCTATGTGGTTTCAGTTACAGGTGAGTCCGAGCTTCCACAGGTTCCTGCAGTAACTCTTGAAGCAGGCACACTATGGAGTGAGCAACAGCAAGGCACGAATGCGATCAGCCTTGTGCTTGATGATAAGAAACCATGTCAAGTTATCGGCACTGAGCATTACTTGAAAGCATATCATGGGTTAGCCGGCGCTGCTGCGCCTATCCTCAGCTCTGAAGGAGCCTTTCTCGGCATTCTCGGAGTCGTTGGCCCAAAAGATGCTTTTCACCCTCATACCCTCGGGATGATTGTGGCTTCTTCAGCAGCAATCGAAAACCAACTCGAATTAGAGCGTGCAACTGAACAGCTGTATTCTGTGGTTCAAGCTATGTCGGACGGGCTGATTGCCGTAAACAATGACGGTGTCATAACGCATATGAATCATGTAGCCGGAAGAATTTTCGGACTTAAGCCCATGGCTTGCATCGGCCGACGAGCAGACGAGATATTTCGGGACTCGATCCCTCTGCTTCAGGTAATAAAGACCGGCAGAGAAGGTTTTAATGATCGGGAACTTGCTGTGACGCTTAACAATCGAAGAGTGCATGTGACTCTCACCAGTAGACCGATTTGCTCGCAACAAGGCCGGGTTTTTGGAATTGTCCTGACATGCAGAGAAATGAAGTCAGTACAGCGTCTCGTTACGCGTATGGTAGGAGCGCAGGCCAGATTTACGTTTTCTGACCTTATCGGGGAAGGCCCAGGATTTCTTGAGAAAATCGACATGGCTCGCCGTGTTGCCAGATCAGACTCTACAGTGCTGTTGGTGGGTGAAAGCGGGACAGGAAAGGAGCTCTTCGCTCAGGCTATTCATAATGCCAGCCCGCGCAGGGACGGTCCGTTCGTCGCTGTAAACAGCGCAGCTCTGCCCAGAGACTTAGTGGAAAGTGAGCTTTTCGGATACGAGGAAGGCGCTTTCACAGGGGCCAGGAGAGGAGGAAGGCCGGGCAAGTTTGAGCTTGCCAGTGGGGGTACTCTGTTTTTGGACGAGATAGGAGATATGCCCTTAGAGACTCAGAGTAGTCTTTTGAGAGTGCTGCAAGATAAACAAGTAGTCAGGATTGGCGGGCATACGCCTATTCCTGTCCAGATCCGGGTAATTGCAGCGACGAATAAGGACATTTCGCGTCTTGTCAAGGAAGGTCATTTCAGGTTGGATCTTTACTATCGTCTCAGCGTTGTTAACGTGTCTATACCTCCGCTCCGCGACAGAGGTGAAGATATCCTGCTTCTCACTAAGTATTTCTTGCAACGCTTCGCCAAACAACGAGGCCTTGATTTCATAGAAATGACATCTGAAGTTAAAAACGCGCTCATGAGTTACTCTTGGCCCGGTAATGTAAGGGAACTGGAGAACGTCATTGAGCAAGCTAATCACTTACTGGAAGGGAACACTCTGGAGCTTCGGCATTTTCCGGGTAAAATCTCCGGCAGGGCGGAGCAGGGAATCAGTAGCCCTGTTCCATCCGTTAGGTCTGTTCTCCCGGCTGATATGTGTTCTTGTTCAGGTCGCATACGAAGTCTGGATGAAGTTGAAAGAGAGACGATTATGAATGCGGTAGCTTTGTCTGAAGGCAACGTGAGTTCTGCTGCCAGGCGACTTGGGGTGGGGAGAACAACGCTCTACAGAAAGCTGGACAAGTATGATATTGACCTTACGTTCTTGCGCAAAGCAAGTTCCTAGTGAATACCGGCTATAGAATGCGTGTCCTGACCGTGGCACATGTGTCACCGCTAATTCACAATACTACAAACACTACGAACAACAAATATGCATTAGCGCTGTACAACACCTACTGCTATTAATGAATGCGCATAACCACCGGAGAACGCCCTCCTATTAATTGGCGCCGCCGGTATTGAACGTGTGCAGTCGATGACAGACGTGTATCACTATGACAAAACACCTACCACTGCTGACGAACCTGCGTCACTTCCCATGAATATGTATCACTACGATACATGTCCACTTATGGGACACCCTGCTGACCGACATTCGGGTTTTCCACTTAATCCCTGCTCTCTACATAGAACGTCTTCTATTCGTACTATTCGCCTTCTGTTCCTACCGTTTGATATGTTCTATAGTGAAACAGTTTCCTGCATTTATCTTCTGACGCTACGCCATGTCTCCTCTATTGGCTGACAAGAACCTATTCTACCTGGCACTAAGCGACCTTACATGCTACAGGCTTATTAGGCATGAGACTTGCAACGTAATAATGTGAAGTAGGAGTGTTAGGAGGAAACTTCGCGTGAACCTGCTGATAGTGGGTTTTAGCACTAGAGGCCTTGCGGAATGCGCAGCGTTGAGTCATAGCTCCGGATACTCTGTTACTGCCTTGGATTACTTCGGTGACATGGACCAGGGAAGATGGAGCAAGAGTTATTCACTGAGGCGCGACTTCCAATCTTCAACCTTCAGCGCAGAGGCGCTTATCGGCGCCTTGGACAGACTGGAGGCGACCGGGATCAAATATGAGGCTGTGGCTTACACTTCCGGTATGGAAAATCGACCTGACGTCATACGGCACATAGCTAACAACAAAAGGCTCCTGGGAAACCCTGCCCCGGTAGTAGAAGCAGTCAGGGATTTCAAAAATGTGCACCGAGTACTGCAAAGCATAGGAATCAATTACCCAAGGACCCTGCACTCCTGGAGAAGTCCGCCTCCGCCGGGAGATTGGCTATGTAAACCCATTGACTCAGGGGGCGGTGACAGGATAATTCGGGCTTTGCCTGATGCCCCTGTGCCTGACAGGTACATGTTACAGGAGTTTTGCCAAGCGCGACCTGCATCAGTAGCTTTTGTCGCCAATGGAAGAGATGCCAGGATTCTCGGGTTAAGCGAACAGCTTTGCGGACTGGAGCAGTTCGCAGCTAAACCATTTCTTTATTGCGGAAATATTGTCCCTCTGACCTTCTCCCCTAAAGACAGTGGGATTTCCCATGGAGAGCAGATGCTTCTGAAAGCGCGGAAAATGGTCACAATGCTCACGAGGCAATGTGGCCTCATGGGCGTAAACGGCATAGATTTCCTGCTTACCGATGAAGGCGATGTATTATTCTTGGAAGTGAACCCGCGATATTCTGCTTCAATGGAGCTTTATCTCAAAGCATACGGACTTGATGTCTTCAGACTGCATGTAGAAGCCTTTCAAGGCAAATTACCTAACAGGCATTCTCTCCCTGAGGAGAATCCCGGTTACAAAGGCCCGTGTTGGGGTAAGGCAATCGTTTATGCTCCGTGGGATTTGCTGACAGAAGACACAAAGACTTGGTTTGCGAGAGGGATTCGTGATATTCCCTATCCCAATGAGGAGATTCCGGCTGGGGCACCGTTATGCACGGTATTTGCGGAAGCTGAGTCGCGGAATGGGTGCCTTGACGCTCTTGAAGAGAAACGGGACTGGGTGCTCAAAAATGTCTCCCGAGTCAGATGATGTGGGTTCTTGGAAATTGGGTTCAGGGATTTGACGAGAGGGGTGAAATGCCGGGACTTGTCGACTGATTCTTAAGTTTTCCTGATAGGACAAGGAGAATCCGTTAAATCATTGCAAGGAGTGATCTCATGATTATCAATGGCGTACCGATTAGGGACACGTATGCAGAGGCTTTTGATTTTCTCGGGACACGAGTGATCGTTACAGCCGATACCCTCGACTGGGCGATGGAGGCTGCAAGGGAAGCTGTAGGAAAGGGCACTTCGATTATCGGTTGTGGAGGGGAAGCAGGCATTGAAGGCGAGGTTAAGGATACTCCTGATGGAAGGCCGGGAGTCTCCATGTTAATCTTTGCGCTGGATAAGGAGAAACTCCACGACCAACTCTTCGGGCGTGTAGGGATGTGTGTATTAACGTGCGCTACTACATCTGCATTCAATGGCCTTAAGAGTGAAGACAAGGTTGAAACAGGCGAGATGCTACGCTACTTCGGAGACGGGTACGAGTACAGCGAACAGAAGAACGGAGCTACCTATTGGCATGTGCCTATGATGGACGGGGAATTCGTAATTGAAGGCACGTACGGGGTGGCTGACGGGATAGGTGGAGGAAACTTCATCATAATGGGCAAAGACAAGAAGGCATGTCTCGATGCTGCTGTGAAAGCTGTGGAGGCTGCACGGAAGGCGCCGGGCGTGCTACTTCCGTTTCCTCGCGGGGTAGTCCGTTCCGGCAGTAAAGTCGGCGGTGTAAACTATGACTTCCTTCCTGCTTCAACCAATCACAGGCTTTGCCCGACTATTCGTGACAAGGTAGAGGATACTGAGGTTCCGTCAGGCGTCACATGTGTGTACGAGATTGTCATAAACGGCTTAAACATGGAAGCAGTGAGAGAAGCCATGAGGCTGGGAATTAACGCAGCCTGTATCCCTGGGATTGCGGAAATCACAGCAGGCAATTACGAAGGCAAGCTGGGTAAACACCATATTCACCTACATGACGTACTGAAGTAAGATCCACTATGGCCGTAGGCGCTTTCGGCTACGCCTGAAAGGGTAGTGTCCTGAGCGCCTCCGGCTTTCTGTCGAGACTTGCTCACTATGAGCGCGTGGGAGGTGGCCCCCATTAGGGAAGTCCATGCCATTCTCATTACCGGTCGGACTCTAAAGCAAGGGATGGGCGTCGCAGAAGGTAAGGACTCTGACGTATACAGGGAGGAGACAGGTCAAGTTGAATTGAGCGCCGGAACCATGGCAAAACTCGATCTTAAGCAGAGTGACTCTGTTGAGATTTTGACAGACTCCGGTGTAGGACGGTTTCTATGCCGCGTGGCGGATCTCCCTGACGATGTCGTTTTTGTGCCATACGGCCCTCCGGCAAACAAGCTGACACTCTATGAAACTGAAGGAAGCGGTATGCCTGGCTTTAAGGGCATTCCCTGCAGAGTCAGGAGGGCTATTGATGAAGACATTTGAGAATATTGTCTGTTCCTTCTGTGGTTCTCTTTGTGACGACATCGTATTAGAGGTGGAGAACAACTCTATCTCAAAAGTGAGGGGCGGTTGCGCCATATCCCGGAGGAGATTCTTAAGCCCGATAGACAGGGAAGCCCCTCGCATTGACGGGAACGCGGCAGGATTTGACGAGGCCTTGGACGCAGCCGTCGAGATACTGGCGAAAGCCAGACA
>DGZL01000104.1:23705-24293 GCA_002398515.1 Firmicutes bacterium UBA4981 | reverse complement strand
ATACCGCACCGGGAATCCTAAGACCCGCCAGGTAGCGCTTACATTTGATGACGGGCCGAGCCAGGAGTTCACCCCTCTTGTTCTAGATATTCTTGAAGAATACGATGTGCCTGCCACATTCTTTCTAGTAGGGATTCACGCAGAACGATATCCGGATATTGCTCGCAGAATAGCTGAAGAAGGGCACGAAATCGGCAATCATACGTATGGGCATATCACTGTGCCGACTGCGTCAAATAAGGCTCTCTATGAAGAGGTTATCAAGGCTACCAGGGTGATAGCGCAAACAACCGGCGAATATCCGAAGTATATCCGGCCTCCCAGAGGAGTGTACGATGCAAGATTCCGTAGACTCTCACACGTCTTAGGACAGAAGATAGTCCTTTGGACTATCTCTACCAGGGACTGGCGGTATGGCACAACCGCCCAATCGATAGTCAAAAGGGCAGTGTCTCAAGCCAAAGGCGGGGACATCATCCTGTTCCATGACAGCGGGGCACTGGTCAAAAATGAAGGCGGAGACCGTTCTGCTACAGTCCGCGCCTTACCTTTGGTCATTGAGGGGTTGAGACAGAAAGGTCTCGAAAT
>DGZL01000104.1:0-23357 GCA_002398515.1 Firmicutes bacterium UBA4981 | reverse complement strand
GAGCGTGGACTTCTTCTTTCGGAGAGATGCAGGTGATAGGATCTTGCGAATTATTGCTTTGGGTTTTGGTATCTTGTTGGATGCAGGCTGTAGATTCTTTGTAGCCAAGGATTCTCTGGGCAGTCTCTGTGGATATTCTATAGTAGCTTTTGATGACGCTGAACTCCACAAAGCAGTTATTCGGCATGGGCATGCTCTTGGTGCTGCAAGAGCTCTATTTGCAGGCAAGATTGCTATACGTTTCACAGAGATGCTGAAGCTCGGGGCAAACGGGATGGTTATGGCAGCGTCTTCTTTTGTGCTTCCCAAAAGGACAAGCTTCGGGAGGCTTATGTCCATTGCCGTTCACAGAGGAGCAAGGGGACAAGGGCTTGGCCGGGACCTGCTGCGACGTGCCTTGCAGTGTTTGGCTGATGAAGGTGTTCACGTTGTGAGGCTCGAAGTCAGACCTGAAAACACCCCAGCCTATGAATTGTATAGAACTGAGGGTTTCAGCGAAATAGGCGTAACCCGCGATCTTCAGGGCAGGTGGGTGGCTATGGAGAAACTGCTTTTCAAGGGGCGGGGTTGAGACTATGGCAAATGTGACTGTGGCAAATAAGACTGTTGGAAATGAGACCGCGGCAAAGCGCATTAGGACCGTTCCGGCGCCTATCAAGGATTACAAGCCGGTTATCGTGACTGGGAATGATTATATATCCCTACCTGAGATCGATGAGTGTGGGAGGGTGATGAGTGTAACCTTCTTGCACCAGGCTCAAGCAGCGCTGTTTGAGGTAAGAGGAACTGCGCCCAAGGCTGTCACAACGTCTGATCCCACCGGACGCGAGGGTCGGCAAGCCCCTTTGATTAGGCCTTTTCTAGAGTGGAATGGGATGCAAGTAGACCTTAGAGGAGTGTGTCCCGAGGTGGAGCTGAAATGGGACTGGGTGCCCAGTTTCACTTGGGACTTGTCTGACGTTCCGGGTGGCCCTATCAGGCTCGGTTTGCGCATTGTGACGCCACCTGACGAGAAGGGTTTCTGTTACATCCTCGAATTGGAAAGGTTCGGGTTTCATTCGGATGAGAGCACAACGGCGCAAAGGACAGCCGGACGTGATATCCTAGCCACAAGCCGCATTATAGAACCCGACAGACAAGACGAATCGGGAACAATGAAAGCCCGGGCAAAGATAGGACTTGTGTGCACATGGGGTTCCAGCATATTTCGGGTATTCACGTCCCGTCCCATACCTTGCACACGTTCATGCTGGTACGACACATGGACTCAAAGTGTAGTAGCTGAGGCTATGGGGCCTTTGCCGCTATTCGGTTTTTCCATTAACTCATCTTTGGACCTTGACAGCATAGACATAGAGGAGTCAGCAGACGATCCTTGCAGGATAAAGGTTTCGCAGGACAGTGAGCTTGCTCCGGGCGACAAGGTGACTTGCGCTCACTACGTGGCGTTCAACAGAGAAGCTGACGGAGCTCGCACTACCGGTGTCCATCTGAAACGAGTGGGCTGGGAGGAGCTTGAGGAGAAGACCTATGCATGGCTCAGGATGCGCAGGCGGTCTCTCTTGCCCCATGGGAGATGCGTGGAAAGAAGCAGGAACCAGGACAAATGCTCCAATGGATGCAGGCTTCAGAAGCCCGACGAAATGGCAGGCAATGTTGAACTGCTCGGCAGGTTGGAAAGTGTAATCAACAGGAACCTGCTCTTTAACTACTTTTTCGCAACAGGTAAGACCTTAGACTCTGAGTCTTTAGTCGCTGTAACGTCAAGGAGTCCCAGGTATTACGTGAGCGCATCGTTTTGGGCGCGGGATGTACTGCTATGGTCCATGCCTGCCCTGGTATTGACTGATGCAGCCAGGGCAAGGGATGTGCTTCTTTACTCGACGCGCATAGGTACGCTGAATGTTGGGGACCACGCCCTATACATGGACGGGACAGCGCTTTACCCCGGATTTGAGCTGGATGAGGCTGCTGCGCACATCATCGGGCTGGGGACTTACCTAGATGCTACGCGAGATTACACAGTCCTTGAGGCCCCTGGTATGATCGAAGGTATCAAAAGGACTCTGGCTGCGATAGAGAAATGGCTTGTCCGCGATGAGGCGGGAACGCCTGTCCTATGTCGAACTTTTCTGGATCCTTCAGATGATCCTGTAGAGTTTCCTTTCTTGACCTATTCCAATGTCCTCCTTTGGAAGGCCTGGATGATTGCGTCGTCTGTATTCGAGAGGCTTGGCGGTGATTACGCACATGCTGCGAATGAGCTGATAAGGGACGCCAAGGCATTGGAAGACGCCATACGTCGTTACTGCGTGGTGGACGGTCCTTTCGGTCCAATGTATGCCTGGGCTGTAGATTTGGAATTCGCCAGACTCTGTCGCGTGAATTATGAGACTTACGACAACCCCCCGGGCAGCCTGGAGCTGATCCGGCACTATGGGTTTCCTCACGGCGAAGAGACTTCCAAAATCCTTAGGAATACGCAGCGTTGGATCCGCTCTCAGCACAACCTGTATTTCTTCGACGGCGAGTTCGGCGCGCCGGGGTCTGCTCATTCACCGCATCCGTGGCCTATGGCTGCAGCAAATACCATTCTTGCTGAAGTAGCCGAGTATGAGGCTTGCGGGGTATGTGATACCGAGGCTGTGACTCAAGCAATAAGTCTCCTGACTACTGCACCTATGGACGGAGGCTTGGTTTGCGAGAGCATAGATCCTATGACAGGTGTTGCAAAAACCGGATTAGCCTTGGCGACAGGGGCGGGTTTTGTCGCTTACGCCCTGTGGCGGGGTTACGGGATTTGCTTGGATCTATGTTCTTGAATGCCTGTGAGAAATCAGTGAACACTTTATGACCATTTATGAGTATCTTGTTCCACGTGGGGTACACCGTGTTTTATGGCCTAATCTACACGGTGTAAGGCGCCTTACTCATTTGTGGCCGGATCTATGTGCTCGGGTCTGATTTGCTTGTTGCCGCTTAGACTATATGCAGGTGGCAGCGAACTAAGTGTTCCGTATTCCTCCCATGCATGTTGGTTCTGTCTGTACGACGTACTACATTCTTCACTATATCGTTTGTTCCGTTGCTCATTCGGCCGTTTACTACTTCATTTACTGCTTCGGTTGCGCTTCCGTTCACTGATTCATCACCCATTCTCCCGGCGCTCCTATGTGCTACTTCAGTCTGGATAGGCGTTTGCACAGAAACGAGGTCCGGCGCCTCTTGCTCACAGATAGGCATACGATATTTGCATCTTGGATGAAAGCGGCATCCGGTTGGTGGATCAATAGGTGTCGGCACTGTCCCTTCAAGAAGAATTCTATTTGCTCTGCGAGACGCATCAACAGAGGGAATTGCCGACAGGAGCGCCTGTGTATAAGGGTGCAAAGGATTCTCGTAGAGTGCATCAGTGTCTGCTGATTCCACTACCTGTCCTAAGTACATCACAGCTATCCGATGGCTCATATGGTACGCGACACGGAGGTCGTGGGTGATAAAGAGATATGTTAGGCCGTATTCCTCCTGCAGCTCTTGCAGTAGATTGATTATCTGCGCCTGCACAGAGACGTCCAGTGACGATAAGGGTTCATCTGCCACAATGAACTTGGGATTTGTGGCGAGGGCGCGAGCGACACCGATACGCTGACGCTGTCCGCCGCTGAACTGGTGGGGGTATCTATCTATGTGGTCCGCGCCTAATCCTACACGCCTAAGTAAACCAATAGTCTCCGCTTCCCTGTCCTGGGGGTGCACACCCCTTGCTGCCAAGGCCACACCAATTATCTGACGCACTGTGTGCCTGGGATTTAGCGAGCTATATGGATTCTGGAATATTATCTGAGCTTGGCGTCTTAAAGCTGTCTTAGGTATAGAGCCCTGGCCCCAAAGGGGTTTGCCCTGAAATCGGACGTCGCCTTCAGTGGGCTCGTAGAGTCCTACGATTGCCCGGCCAAGAGTGCTCTTGCCACATCCTGATTCGCCCACCAGGCCAAGGGTCTCTCCGGGGAGTATTTCGATACTTACCCCGTCCACAGCCCTGACGACGCGGTCCTTTGCGCCTGCTAAGTATCGAGCAAGCAGGCTTTCTTCGATGGTAAAGTGTTTCTTAAGGTTTTCCGTGGCTACAAGGGGATTGTTAGATACAAGCGCTTCTTGGTGACTTGTCGCTCTCGGCATTGCCTTGAACCTCCTATCACTCGGAGTTTTGCCCAGAGGCAGTCTTGTGTCGGCAATCTCAGCTTCATAGGAGATGTCCTCTGACTTAGATCTTTGTCCCGACTACAGCCGGACCGCAGTTGAGCCTAGCCTTGAGTCCGGTGTTGCGCAGATCGGAGTTGAGATTGCTGCCGGTGATCCTTAGTCATTACTGTGTCAATAATCATTATATCATTTGGAATCAATGGGAAGATATGCCAGTTTCCGGCTATGTCCCGGGAGGATATTCATAGATACTGGTAGAAGATATATTTTATGGCTAATCCCTTTGTAGGATTGAAGGTAATTTTGGTTGGGAGGTACAGGCGTTGCCAAGATTGTTGACTCTCTCCCTCACCGAGACAACCAGGGAAAAAGACGGTTACCACGTGATAACTCGAGATCTGGATAATCATCGCTGGGTCATGATCAACGTGCCCATGGAAGAGTTTCGATCCGGGCAGGACATAAAGTGGGATCTCTTTGCAGTTACGGAAGCAGACATCTTGGAGAAATCCCGTAGAAGTCGTCCTGAGGAGTACGTCCTGACTCAGACGTCCACCCCAAGATTGACAAGAAGATACTCTACAACAGCTCAGCGCGTAGAGATTCTGAACAACCTCGCCGTAGACAGCATTGCAAATGATATTCAAGAAACTCCGGGATATGTTGGAATTGTAGTTGTTGATACTATCCAGGATATCTCCATGTCTCCCAAGAAGCGTGGACGGAATTGGCATGATTACGATCTGGAAAAGCCGTTTTTTTGGGAATCGCGCATCAGCTTCATGAATGACGGTGGACGGTGGGAACGACCCTGCAAAGATATGCGCTGGAAAAACTACTGGTTCAATGCCAGGAAGAAAAGGGAGCATGAATTCAACGATTTGACGAAGAAGTGGGTTCAGTATATGTCGAGTCACCAAACGTATTTTCTAATTGAATGCTACGCGGCCACTCCCAATTTTCCGCCTAAGGAGTTCCCTGTGATTTCCGGGGTTCACTGCTTCTAATCAGGGGATAGCATTGGGGGAAGCAACGAGAACTTGACCTGGAATCCAATGTAGAGTCACCTGTGAAAGGATGGTTATGGTGGGTAGCGAAGTTGTGCTTGCATTAGTGACCCTGCCTGAAAGTGATAGCCGGCAATCCGTTGTGTATCTTAGCGGCGAAAACCGAGTAGAAGTACGCAACGAGACTCTTGCTGAAGCTTCTCCGCAGGACATACTCCCCGTGTTGTCTGAGAAAACCGAAAGGAAAGCTTCTAATAGCAGTCAACTGTCTTTGTTGGACAAGGGTAGTGAGCCGTTGACTGTCGATAGAATTCCAGTGAAGCGCTTGAAATTTGACGAGAATTTGGACGTCTTCGATGGTAGGAAAAAAATCGGCGGACTGATAAACGATGAACAAAGACAACAATGGCTAGAGCTAGTCCCTTGCCAACTCTCGTATATAGTCAAATCACAAAGGCCTGAGGACGAAGTCATGGTGCTTCATAACGGCGATGGACTCGTGTATCGATTGCTGCTCCCTGTCAGGGAACCACAAGATTCTGTGGGTACAGCGGTAAAACGTTCCAAGAAGAGCAGCCCTCCTAAGAAATCCTCCGGCGCTGGAAAGTCGTCTGCCGCTGACAAAAAGACTATCGCCTCTCCGTCCGCTTCGAGGGCCGGAGTCGCTTCCGAAGTTCCTGTAGAACTATTCTCCGCTGCACAATCTTGGATATCTGCGTTGAGTAAAGAGGCATGTGAAAAGGCTATTGCTTCGCAAATGGACATGGTTATACAGAATCTTAGAGACGTATTCGAGAAGATTCTGGATGAAGCTCTTATGTCACATATGCATCACCAAAACGAATTACGTCAAGAACTTGATAGGAAGAAGCAGGAGATTAATAGCCTGAAGATCCTGGTAAAAGACCTTGAGCACAACCAGAGGATTACCCAGGATATAGCTATTTCTAAAGTATCGAGTAATTTGGAACGGGCCTCCCTGATCCTTCGAGGGTACTCTGACCCGGCACAGGATGCTTTGATGCCGGGAGAGAGGCTCAGGCGGTTGTTGAAGCCATCTGAGCACTACCCGGATGACTTGACAAAAGAAGAAGGCATTTCGAATTTCATGGACGAGGCTGACAGGATGTACACCGACCTTCGGGAGCTCGTGGAAATCTTTGTTGAGCAGAAAATGATGACTGCCCGGAAAGGTGAGAATGATGCGCAATCAGATATTCGGGATTGACTTAGGAACCACAAATACAGCTCTATCCTATCTTTACGTGATGGACGGACGGTCGTCGGTGAACCTGATCAAGAACAGGGACGGTGGAAAGCTGACTCCTTCAGTTGTCTACTTCCAACCCAACAGCGACAAAAGCATTGTGGGAAAAGCTGCATTATCCATGTACACCAAAGATCCTGATAGGACATTCCGGTGGGTCAAGAGAGAAATGGGGAAACCCATTAAGTGGAGTGTCAGCACAGGAGCTAAGCCTGTGGAAGTAAATCCTGAAACCATATCCGCTCGCATTTTGAAATCCGTATGCGAAGACGCCAAAAGAAACCTCGAACTAGAAGACCCGATAACCAACGTGGTTATTACAGTCCCTGCCTATTTTGGAGATGTGCAAAAACGAGCGACCCTGGATGCAGCGGAGGTTGCAGGTCTAAAGGCCTCGTTAATAGAGGAACCGACTGCCGCGATCTTAGATTATATCCTGAATCTCCGTCAAGAAGGACGGCTTCGCAGAGTTCTTAAGAAGGACAGATCAACCATAGCTGTGTTTGATTTGGGCGGCGGAACTTTCGATGTGTCAATCTGTGAAGTCATATTCGGTGGGCAAAGTAACGGCCTTCCTGAAATCCTGGTCATGGCAAAAGACGGTGATCCGCGGCTGGGAGGATTCGATTTCGACCTATCTCTGGCAAAGGCTGCTCTGGAAAAGGCTATACGCCATTCACCCACAAATGAGAATCTGAAGGTTCTTGATGAGAGCTTCCAGGAGTTGCGCTATGAATCCAGGATTACTGACAGGGGATTGCGGGATGTTGTTGCCGACCTGGTAAAGACTGCAGAGGAATGCAAGAAGGATCTAACCCATCTTGAATCAGTTGATTTTCATATCCCTGTTTTTCGGAACGTAGCTACGAGCGTCCAGATTTCCCGGAAAGAATTCGAAGACAGTATAGATGCGTATATTAGAAGGATTAAGGAAGTCATTTCACGCACAATCATGCAGGCAAAAAACATAACAGGCCGCGAACTTGACTCCGGGAACAAGATAGATAAGGTGATCTTAATTGGAGGTTCCACGAGAATTCCTGTGATAGACAGGTTGGTCGAAAATACGTTTAAAATACCCGCTTCCGGCGGGGCGGATCGGGATGAAGCTGTTGCAAGGGGAGCTGCTATCAAAGGAGCGCTGGACTCAGGGCTTTTGGTATTGGGCGGCGTGCAAATGACTACATCCCATGCTTATGGCGTGTTGGATGAATCCGGGCACATGACTACGGTAATTGTGCCTGAAGGTTCGAAGTACCCTCATGAATATCATCATAAATACGAAGTGCCATTTTCGCTGGATGTGAACTTGCCTTTACGGATCGGCCAGCGATATCTAGGACGCACGAAACAGATAGCTCTTAAGGAGTTTCACCATCCATTCCTCTATACCGGTGATCAATTGGATATTGGCATAACAGTGGATACCAACGGAATGCTTCATTTCAAGGCGGTTGAGCCTAATTCACGGGAATACCTGGAAGAGAGTATACTCCAAGGCATTGGCATGTCTCAGGGAGACAAGGACCTGCAATCCAGGGTCGTGGGGAACAAGTGATGCAATTGCATGACTATCGGTGGTGATGGTAAATTGGAGTTTACTTTGGTGACCAGACAATTCGTAAACAGGGCTCGTCTCATCGAGAATCTAAGGCTCCTCCAAGACAGCAATCTGAGGGAGCTGCAGGTTTCTATGAGCACTCGAAATCTGCCGGGAAACTGGAAGGACATTGTAGACTCAAGAAAGCCTGTGCTCTTTTGCCTTGGCGAAGGAGGGATAGTTCATCCTGTCAGACTTGGCAACATGCTTGACATTGGATCCTATCCCAACCGGCTTGAATGCCGCATATCTTGTCAAGAATTTGTAAATAGCGCGGAACCCGGTTTTCAATCTTGGTTTGCCGAAAGATATCAATACCTCCCTATCTTGGATGCGATTTCTCTGCCAGGCGAGATGCTGTCTTTTAGTGAGAATGTGTCAGGAGAATACTGGCATCACGTCGCAAAGTCTCTTTCCCAACTGGAATCCTATAACAATACAGTGTTTTGGCGGATCATTGGGATTGAAGACGATGAGACCCCTCAACTTGTCTTGGATCTTGAGAATGAGGTTGCAGTGGGGGGGTCCTACCGGAAAGAGCTTCAGATAATAGACAGCGACACTGGGGATATAATCAAACAGGTAGACGCTGAGCGTTCCCGTGAAATTAAAATAGAGATGCCGTCCTTGGCGATACCCCGCTGTTACGAAATTGCCTCGTATCCAATAAGACATTCTTCCTTAATGGAGAAGATAGAGATCCCGCCTTGTACAGTGCTTCCGCCAGAGAAGACTGGTACCCGTGATGTGATGGTGGACAAGAATGACCAGATTCGGCAAAAGGCTGTAAGACAGTTATGGCGCCATATAGACAAGGATACGAGCACAGCTTTGGAAACGAAAATAGAATTGCTTTATCACTATGTCCTGCCGTCATTCCCCGGTGATGTCGACTTGGTGGAAGATCTGGCTGAAGCATATCTCCGGAGCGGTCGTCCTGAGGAAGCATACAACCAGTTACGGAACCTGGATCGAAATTGCTTAAGCAGCAACGGTGCGATGATACTATTTGAAGCCGCTACCGCTGTTAGAGCTGAGTATCCTTATGAAGACATCATTCCGCTGATAGACTTGCAGACGGAGAGCCGGATTAATGTCTTCGTGCAGGCGGTCGAGCAATTAGGCGAAAACCAGGCCATGCGACTGCTGGAATGCCTTGCCAATATTGAAGTCCTGCACCTTGCTCAAGTCATCGAGCTCATGTCTGAAGACTACTTTACTCGGCCGGAAAATATTTTGAAGTTTGCCTACTATCTTGATTTGGGCTCTGATGATTCCCAGAATCGTGCCTTTAGGTATCTTGCAGACCAGTGCGAGAGGGACCCAAATCTGAAAATGAACCCGCAACTGGTGGAAATGTATATTAACCTTGGAGAGGATAGCGCAGAACCACCTAGTGAGGCTTTTATCAGACGGGCTATCAAATGCTGTGTCCGGGACAATAATGCAGAGATGGCTAGGCGTTATGTAGAATTGGCCAAGAAAAGGTTCACTCTTGGGACTTTCGAATACATAATCGATGATACTTATGGGGATCTTTGCTCCAGCGATCCAGGCTTACGGGAACTGGCTGCGCGACATGTCCTTGATATGGTTGACTCACTACTTAATACATGTGATCTAGCTGATTCGTCAAAATGGGTAAGTCGACTCATTACAACTTTCGGCAAAGAAGATCCTTTGTTTGGGGGGCGTATAGGCAAACTCGAAGACCGGTTGGACAATGCCCTCACTGATACAGAGTTCTACAGAGACTTTCAGGCTTATGATGAGGATGCTATTTCCATCAGGTTAAAGGGGGTTCTGTCAGAGAAAACTCTAATTGTGGTGGGAGGCTTGGAACCTAAGTTTGCCGGTGAATTGAAGGAAAGCTTGGGGCTAAGGGAGCTAAAGTGGTATGAATGCGAAAGGAATCAGCGTTTCGATGCAAAGCCTGTGAATGAAGCTGCTAAGCACAAACTTTGTTGTGGATTGCTTCTTATCACAAGTCATATGGGCCATGATGTAGAGGCAGCGCTGGAGCCGCCGCGCACGGATCTACCGGTTGTCAAATCGCGACTAGGGAAAAGAGCAATTCTTGATGCACTTGCCAAGAGGTTTTTGTGATATGAGCTCTGGCGGATGCATGAAGAGAGACAGCAGGCAAAATGATCCATTGACACATGTTAGTCCCAATTTATAGAAGAATAGCCGTAATCCCCTGGTATAGGGGTTATTACGGCTATTGTGCCTTGTCATAAATATGTAGTGGAAAACCTCTGGTATCGTTTTCGAAAAAGCCAACAAACTCTTCCAATTGCCCCCTTGCAGTATTCATGCTGGTTCACCATATGTTACGCAAGCTTTAGCTTGCGGACTTCCTGGATATCAGTAGTAATAAAGGGATGAGAGGCTTTCTCGGTGCCAGTACAGCGCGGGGGATATAAAACAGCCTCAAATTGCAGGGAAATTATTTCATTTTGACGAAGTGTCTTACAATCAAATATGTATGGATATGCAAACTACACAGAAAAAGCCTCTCTTCACACAAGGGATCTGAAATCAGTTCAAGCAGTGGAATGGCAAGATTGCCGGGCAGGAGGAGTATCAATTGTCTACTAAGAAAATAACCCTCTCCCAACTGGAGAGTTTCTTATTGAAGGCTGCCGATATTCTACGCGGCAGTATGGACGCGTCAGAGTTCAAGGAATTCATCTTTGGCATGCTCTTCATCAAACGATTGTCAGACGAGTTCGATCTCAAACGCGAAGAGCTTGCTAACAGCACCTATGCGCATCTGAAGGATAACCCCGAACGTCTTGACGCGATCCTAAGAGAGAAAACACCTTACGGGGACACGTTCTTTGTTCCTGTTCGCGCCCGCTGGCATGAGTCATGGGTCGACGAGAACGGTGAAACAGTTCCGGCACTTAAGGATCTGAAATACGATATCGGTAATATGCTCAATAAGGCAATCGCAGCTATTGAAGACGAAAACGATGCCCTCGCCGGAGTGCTGAAGAACAACATTGCTAATTGAAGATGAGCCGATTTCTGATTACGGTATGAGCGAAGAGGATAGGATCAGCCGCTTGGTTGACCTTACCCAAAAAGTGTTTCTGGCTGTGGAGCGCGAACTCAAACTCACCGGGTTTTGGGAGAGTATTCCCGCCCGCAATAAATTAAGAGCAGAGCTTCAAAGGGTACTGTTGTCACAGGAATTCCTCTCACTTTCCGGTGTTTTCGATAATCGTAAACGGATCATCAGCCGGATAATGGAGATCGCAGAGAAGAACAATGATATAATTCTCTACGCGGAGTGACGACCATGGAATTAACATACACAATTCAAAGATCACCAAGGCGGCATAGAGTGACTATCACTGTTGAGCGAGACCGCAGTGTCGTTGTGCATGCACCGGAAGGTACATCTGACGAGAGAATTCGGCAAGTAGTGGAGTCAAAGCGTCAGTGGATCTACGAAAAGACCAACCATCCTCAGAAATACCGGAACCTGCTGCACCCACCGGGCAAGGAACTTGTCAACGGCGAATCCGTGCTCTATTTGGGGCGACAATATCGTATTGAGATAGTTGAAACCGACTCAACTGAAATTCGTTTTGCCCAGCGTTTCTTCATTCCCGCGTCACAGGTTTCGAAACGAGTCGAGACTCTGCGGGAATGGTATGTCCGTAAGGCAGAGGAAAAGATTGTCCCCCGTGTGAAGCAGCACGCCTGTCAACTTGGTGTCGAGGTTGCCGATGTCAAGATTGTCGACAACCGCTATCGTTGGGGTTCCTGTACCCCGAATAATAACATCAATCTTAACTGGCGTCTTATCAAGGCGCCGATGTTTGTCATCGACTACGTTATTATCCACGAGCTGGCTCACCTCATCGAAGCCAACCACACGCCCAGATTCTGGAATATCATCCGTGCGCAGACTCCCACGATGGATAAGGCAAAGGCGTGGTTGAAGGAGTACGGACAACTATTGGAACAGGTGATATGAAAAATCGTCTTTGGAAATTAATCAATTGAACTATCAAGTCGGAGAGCAGCTAGCATGGCATATTATGGCTGTAAAAGGAAAAAGATAGGGAAAAACATCCATTGACACATATAAGTCCCAAGAGTAATATAATAATGGTAGTGTGTACTAATAACAGAATATATGCGTCATTCATGCTGTGCTTTGTCCAAGAGACAGACGCAGCCGCTGAATCTTCCGTAAGGAAGAGCGGGGGAACCGAAGTCCCAGTGGGGGGCGAATCCTGCCCATGAGGCAGGTAGGGCTAGCTCCTTCAGCCCGAGTCCGTCAGCTAACCTCGTAAGCGTAGAGAGGGGGGCGCCGAACCTTACCCAAGGAGGCCCCTTGGGTTCTTTTGTCTCGCGATCGCTTTTTCTCCTAAGCGATTGCTCAGTATCCCCCACCTTACGCTGCAAGGTAGAAACTGTCGGAGAACCTCTTGTGATAATGACCTTTCCGGGGCAGGTCCTTCCGAGCTTCCAAATGATTCGCATCTAAACGAAATGTCATGAAGTGTTCACGTGGGGTGTTCACGGGGACCTTCGTGCCAAACGTCACCGGACGTTCGCATAGGAGGATCACATGAAGCGTTCACACCAGAGCTTATTGGGCGTTCACATGAGTTATCCACAGGAGACGTCTTGGAATGATCACGCTGATAATTTACACAAGTTGATCACACGGGATGTTCGCACCAGGCATTTACACGGGGCCTTCATAAGAGAGGCTTGCATGCGATGTCCGCATGAAAGGCTCGAAAATCTATGAGAGAAATCAAGGTAAGGAGGCTGAAGATATGAGATCTCAGAGAGGTTATGGCATACTGTCGTGCTTGGCAGCCCTGGCTGTGATTGCCGTTCTGTTGGTTTCTGTCGGGGTCGTCACTCATCACTCTGCCCAGGCGGCAGGTAAGACTCTTTCGATAATCATTGATACTGAAGCTGACCGTGCTGACGAGGCAGAAATCATCGCTACATATCTCCGTAGTATCGGGGTCGAAGCGGAAGTTCGCATATGGGAGTGGAGTGCTCTAAAAGAGCGACTCCTTGCAGGTGAAAGGCAACTGTGTCTAAGTGACTGGGGCAGCGCATACTTTGATCCTTTTGACCTCGTAATACCTAAACTAGGCACAAGCGACAGAGGCAACTACTCAGGGTACAGCAATACAGAACTGGATAAACTCCTCAGTCAAGTTCAGATGACTGCGGACCAGAGTGAGCGCAAGGAAGCCTATTTCAAGGCTCAGAAGATTATCTTCGAGGACGCGCCCTGGATTTTCGGGTATGCGTTGAAAGAAACCGAAGCTGCGAGAGGAGAAATCACAAACTGGCAGCCTGCGATGGATTCGCGAATGAATCTTCATGACGTAGGCCTTACGCGAGGGGACACCATCATTGTGGGGATGAAAGCAGACAAGATCATAACCCTCGACCCTGCTATGTATCGAGACAGAGACACGGAAACCGTCCTTCGCAACATGTTTGACGGGCTTGTCACTCGGACCTGGGATGGAAAAGTAGTGCCTGAGATAGCTGAGTCATGGACTATTCCGTCTGACGACGTCTATATCTTCAAGATTCGGAAAGACGTAAAATTCCATAACGGTAAGACGCTTGATGCAGACGATGTCCTGTTCACATTCGAGAGAATCCTCGAAGATGGGGCAATTGCAGGTCAATCATCACCGCGGAAAGGACTTCTCGGCCCACTGGAGGCTGTTGAGAAGATAGATCAATACACTGTGAAGTTCACTCTTGCTAACCCGTTCCCCATATTCCCGCAAGCACTTGTCCATTTTCAGATTGTGCCTAAGGACTACATCGAGAAGGTCGGGGACACTGAATTTGCGGCTAAACCGGTTGGCGCAGGACCCTTCAAGTTCAAGGAAGGACGACTGGATGATCAAGTAGTCATGGAGAGGTTTGACGAATACTACGGCGGCTCCCGGGAGATTCCCCCGGCAGGAGTTGCACCTGCAAAACGGGCGATCTTTCGGATGATGCCTGAGGCGACAGTGCGCGTAGCTGCTCTGAAAGCAGGCGAGGTCCACATTATTCAGCAATTGCCGCCGGATCTTGCAAAAACTCTTGCTGCGGACAAGAACATCCAGGTGAAGAGTGTGGATGGGACCCGCGTATATTGTGTGGAGCTGAACTGCCAGAAGCCTCCCTTTGACGATGTCAGGGTGCGCCGTGCAATGAATTATGCGGTGGACTGGGATGCAATCCTTACGTCCATCTATGGCGGGAACGGCGTCCGGTTGGCGTGTGCGTTCCTGCCAAGCGGATTCGGATTTGATCCGGGCCTTGCGCCGTATCCGTATGATCCTGGGAAAGCCAAGGCTTTGCTACGCGAAGCAGGGTACTCTGTTAAGTAGCAGTGACAGGGAGGAGCCTTTGCCATACAGAACATTGCGAATCTCTTGGAGCGTAGGCACAAGGATTGCAAGCTTGCTTGAGGCAAGGGCGCATGGAACACAAGCTTGCTTGGCGTACGGGCATAGGGATTACAAGACTCCTTGAGGTATGGACGCAAGCATTACAAGCGTAGTATGGGACGTTGCTGCCATAGGCATGTAGATACCGGAGGTTAGTATGACGCGCACACAGGTACAGGTAACAGAACGCATAATTGCTGCAATCCCCATAATGCTGGGAGTTGTGATATTTGCCTTTCTTTTCATGCGGATGATTCCAGGGGATCCGGTAGATATCATGATGGGCGAAGCAGGGGGAGTGACTCTTGAGGAAATGGACTTCCTAAGAGCCCAGTTTGACCTCGACAAGCCCCTTCTTGTGCAGCTCACAAGATATCTCGGAAAGCTTGCTCGAGGCGATATGGGGTACTCGATTCAAAGAGCCCGTCCTGTGAAAGAAGTAATTCTCGAAGCTGTCCCCGCTACTATTGAGCTGGCGCTGTTTTCGCTGTTACTTGCCCTTGTAGTGGGTATTCCCCTGGGAATCGCCTCAGCGCGATACCAGAACTCTGTCATTGATCGTTTCGGGATGACTGCATCTTTCTTAGGGATATCCATGCCCGCTTTTTGGCTGGGCATAATCGGGATTATAGTGTTCTCTTTGAGGCTCGGCTGGTTTCCAACGTCAGGCAGGATTGCGTATGGAATGGAGCCGGCTACTGTAACCGGGCTCCTGACACTGGACGCCTTGATTACCGGGGACACTCAAGCGCTCCGAGAATCCTTGAGACATCTGGCCCTTCCGGCAATTACCCTGGGGGCAGGGGTAGCAGCTGTGGTCGCCAGAGTCACAAGATCCAGCATGCTTGAAGCCTTAAAGACCGACTATGTCCTGTTTGCCAAGGCTAAAGGGGTGCCTGAACTGATTATCGTAGTAAGGCATGCCTTGCGTAATGCACTCATTCCAACGGTGACAGTTGTCGGACTCCAGATGGGGACGCTGCTTGGAGGAAACATGATAGTGGAGACTATCTTCGGATGGCCGGGCCTTGGGAGAATAGTCGTGGACGCGATATTTTCCAGGGACTATCCGCTGGTTCAAGCGGCAGTCATGGTCTATGCCTTGACTTTCGTCGTGATAAACCTTGTTACAGATATTCTTTACACTTATCTCAATCCGAAGATGACGCTTTAGCAAGCCTAAGGCGACCGTAGAGACACTTTAGTAGGCCCAGGGCGACCATATATGACACTGTAGCATGTTTAGGACAATCATAGATGACACTTTAGTAAGCAGAAGGCGACCATAGAGACACTCTAGTAAGCCTAGGACGACCATCTAGGATCCTAGGATGACAGTTTAGCGAAAGGGGGTGCCGAATACAACATGTCAGTAAACATTGAGCGCGCTGATGACATCAAGAGACACGTCTGGGGTTCTGAGGCTTATCCTCTCGAAAGGCCTTTCCCCAGGACATATAGGCGTCCATGGTCTAAGCTTCAAAGCGCATGGGACATTCTACTGAAACTAAGGAACCATCCAGGTGCAATCGTTGGAGGCCTTGTGATCTTGACCTACGTTGTCTGCGCGGTATTTGCACCTTACATAGCACCATACAGCCCGGATCAAGTGGCTCTTACCGAGAGATTTGTCGCCCCTTCTTTGGCAAACGCACATCCTCTTGGCACGGACCAGCTTGGAAGGGATATACTCTCCAGGGTTATGTACGGCGCTCGCGTCTCAATCCTCGTAGGAGTTTTGACCATAGCAATTTCCATGGCGGTAGGCGTAGGGTTGGGGCTTATAGCAGGCTACTATCAAGGCGTCTTTGACAAGGTCATGTCAAGGTTCACTGATCTTTTGCTGGCCTTTCCGTACCTGATATTCGTCATCGGGATGATGTCCGTCTTGGGCCCCGGGTTCTGGAATCTCATCTTGGCCCTTTGTTTTAAGGGTTGGGTCGAGTTTTATAGATTAGCCAGGGCTGAGGTCATGTCCCAGAAGACATGTGAATATGTAGAGGCTGCCCGTGCGCTCGGCCGGTCTGACGGGGCTATCATGATTTCAGAGATTCTCCCGAACATAGTGCATTCCATTTTGGTCCTTGGGACACTGCGTATGGGGAACATGATAGTTATGGAGTCATCCTTGAGTTTCCTGGGCCTCGGTGTGCCGCCTAGGATTCCTGCATGGGGCTCCATGGTATCCGATGGGCGCCGCTACATGCTAAATGCCTGGTGGGTGGCGACTCTGCCCGGGCTTGCCCTTGTCATTCTGGTGCTGGCCATCAATCTTGTGGGAGAAGGCCTTCGGGATGTCTTGGATCCCAGGTTACAGGAGGGTCAATAGGTGGACGCCTTTAATAATCAAGCTAAACATAATACCTTGATTCATGCTGAACCCAACAATCTAATTCATGGTGGAAAATTTCATGGCGAAAAATCCCCGGCCCTTGAGATTTCAGGGCTTTCAACAGAGTATCCAACTCCTCGAGGGACTGTCCATGCCGTGCGTGATGTTGACGTTGTGCTGGGAAAAGGTGACATTCTGGCGATTGTGGGTGAGTCAGGATGCGGCAAGAGCGCATGCCTTCTCTCAATAATGCGGCTTGTCCCTCGTCCGGGACGGATTGTCAAAGGGTCTGTCAAGTTTGAAGGAAAGGAGCTCCTGGCTCTGTCCGAGGCGGAAATGAGGGACTTACGAGGAAAGGATATGGCAATGGTCTTCCAAGATCCTATGACAACCTTGAACCCGGCATACCGGGTGGGGGAACAGATATCGGAGTCACTTCGTGTTCATGGGCTTCTTTCAGGGTTTCCCAGGCGCCTCTTACGTGAAGAGCGAGAGAAAGAGCGGGAGCGAGTGATAGGCCTTCTCAAACAGGTGGGGATACCTTCTCCGGAGCACAGGCACCTTGAGTATCCCCACCAATTCAGCGGTGGGATGCAGCAACGTATCCTTATTGCTATCGCTCTTGCGTGTAGGCCTAAGGTCATACTTGCAGACGAACCCACGACTGCCTTGGATGTGACAGTCCAGGCGCAAGTGCTTGACTTGATGCGAGAGATCAATGAGGAGCTTGGGACAGCCATCATTTTTGTCACCCATGACCTGGGTGTCGCTGCAGAATTCTGTCATAAGGCTGCTGTGATGTACGCAGGCCAAATCGTTGAGTCAGGGGAAATTGAAGATGTGCTCTCTTCGCCGCTTCATCCTTACACACGAGGACTTCTAAGGTCAATTCCTCAGATTGGCCAGAGGTGCGAACTTGTTCCGATAGACGGTGAAGTCCCTGACCTTACCGACCTGGCCCCGGGGTGCAGCTTCGCTCCGCGCTGCAAGGAAGCTGATTTGCGCTGCCTGCACACCGATCCGCACCTTGTTCAGCTGGATAACGGACGCAAAGTCCGCTGCCACCTTTATACGTAGGTTCTCTGTCATGCCTGGCTTCTCCTACGCGTAGGCCTGATCGCGCGTGGCTCCCCCTCATTCCATGTTGGGCTTCCTTCATGCGCAGGTTCGATTATATTCAGTTTTCCTCGTACGTGATCCTCATACTATACCTGGCTTTTCTCATTCGTAGGCTCGATCATATTCAGCCTTACTCCTACGTGCCTCTCACGCCATATCTGGCCCGCTCATGCGTAGGTTCGATCATATTCAAATTTGCTCCTACGTGGCTCTCATGTCATATCAGGCTTTCCTAATGTGCAAGCTCGATCGCTTTCAGTTTCCCTCATACGTGACCCTCATACTATACCTGGCTTTCCTCATTCATAAGCCCAACAAAACCTAGCTGCGATGAGATGGTTGATTTTCAACCACATTCCCTGAAATCGTGCTCGAATTTCCACCCCCTTTTTTGGATTTTTGCAGTAAAAGGCTGCCAAGTGATAGGTTTTCGACCACCCCCAACGGCAAAGGTGTCTGCTTTCCGACCACATTTTTGGGCTGGTGGAGGGTTTTGATGCCTTTTTGAGGCTCATGTGGAAGAATTTCTACCACTTTTTTGGAAAGGGTGGCTTATAGGTTTTCGCTCACCTTTCCGAAAAATGTGGTCGATTTTGTATCCACAATCCTCATGTGAGGGGATTCTCTGTGATGAGGTGTTCTATATTCTGCCCCCTTGAGGCGCGATCGTGGTCGATAATCAACCATTAACAAGGCCTAAGGTGGTCGATTCTCAACCATCCAGGCAATTGCGCTGAAAGAGGTGGTTGGCAATCAACCACCAAAGAGCCTCACGGTGGTCGTTTTTCGACCATGCCGAGCAATCCCAGGCTCACTTGCGAATAATTCCTCAGTTGGGGTAAATCATAAGAATAGGCCGGCTCTTCCAGGGCCAGCATATGCGTCTACTGCGTGCCAGACGTTTGCGCCTACGGTGGGGTCTGTTTAAGGCTGCGAGCTGCAGGGTACTGTCTGGGATCTGTTGCGGGCGGGCAGATGTGCCTGAGAGCGGGCATGTGAGATCCGCTGGACCAAAGCGGATGAATGAAAGCAGGCGCGGACCTGAGACACGTGAATGGGCATGCGGGAGCCGGCGTACGGCGTTGGAGAGGATAAACGACAGAGAACATAGGACAATAGGATTCGACACACGGGATACATGGGATTCGGTACACGAGCCAAGGAGGAGATATGATGCATGTGATTATGCTTTCGTGGGAGTATCCGCCGAGGGTGGTCGGGGGTATAGCCAGGCATGTGGAAGACCTTGCTAAAGCCCTTGTCAAGCAAGGAGTAGACGTTGATGTGATCACCTGCGGCCACGATAAGGCCTACGAGGAAGAAGATGATGAAGGAGTAAAGGTTTTCAGGGTCTCTTTTCAGAATCCTTCCCCACCTGACTTCATCACCTGGGTCATGCAGATGAACCTGAACCTCATGGAGCGCGGGATTCAGCGGGCTGCCATGGGCGCGGATCTTGTACACGCACATGATTGGGTGGTTGCCTACTCCGCGAAAGCGTTGAAACATGCTTTCAATATTCCTCTTGTCGGCACGATTCACGCTACGGAATACGGCCGAAATTGGGGCCTTCACAATGACTTGCAGCGCTATATCAGTAATGTCGAATGGTGGTTGGGGTTTGAATCGTGGCGTGTCATATGTTGCAGCGAACATATGCGTCAAGAGCTGTCATGGATCTTTCAGCTTCCGGGAGACAAATTGCGTGTAATTCCCAATGGAGTAGATCCTACCAGGTTTGCCGTGTCTCCCAACGAGGATCTTGAGGCCTTTCGGTTAGGGTGGGCTGCGCCTGATGAGCAAATGATCTTTTTCATTGGGAGACTCGTGCATGAGAAAGGAGTCCAAGTTCTCCTTGACGCATTCTCGAAAGCCCTTGCATATAGGGACAAGGTCAAACTAGTTATTGCAGGTAAAGGCCCTGCAACTGCATACCTTAAGGAGCATGCACAGAACCTGGGAATCTACAACAGGGTTTTCTTCGCCGGGTTCATCGACGACTCAACCCGCAATAAGCTTTACAAGTGTTCAGATGTGGCTGTCGTGCCCAGTCTCTATGAGCCTTTCGGTATCACTGCGCTGGAAGCCATGGCTTCAGGGATTCCGGTTGTGGTCTCAGATGTAGGAGGGTTAGGTGAAGTCGTCAGGCATGGGGTTACCGGTATGAAATGCTATCCGGGCAACCCAAATTCACTTGCGGATAATATCCTAACCCTTCTTGCAGATCAAAGGCTATGCGACGGGATTTGCGCCAATGCAACAAGTGATGTCCTAACCAAATTCAACTGGGACATAATAGCTGAAGAGACCTCCCAAGTTTACGACGAGGTCCATGAGGCATACAGGGCCAGTCCATGGGCGGTAACGAGGCCAAGATGGATCTCCCAACCCCAGGAGACTGTCCCGCCGGAATATTCTCGATACTTTGCCCACGACACTGTGTAGACAATACAAGAACGGAGGCAGGATTCCCTTGAAGGCAGTAGTGATGGCAGGCGGAAAAGGGACGAGGCTCAGGCCTCTTACATGTGACAGGCCGAAACCCATGGTGCCGGTGGTGAATCGCCCGATGCTGGAGCATGTCATTAATCTTTTGAAGCTCCACGGGTTTTGCGACATTTTCGCTACACTTTACTACATGCCTGAAGTGATTCAGGACTATTTCGGCCAAGGAGACAGGCTTGGGGTTACGATGCATTACGCTATTGAAGATACCCCTCTCGGCACAGCAGGAAGCGTCAAAGCATGCGAACATTGCCTGGATTCAACTTTTCTCGTGATTTCCGGGGACGCCCTGACAGACATCAACTTGGGAGAGGCTGTCGAGTTTCACAAGGCTAAGGGAGCAATTGCCACAATTGTCCTTACTCACGTCACAAGCCCTCTGGAATACGGGGTGGTAATCACTGATGATGACGGTCGTATTACCCGCTTTTTGGAGAAGCCAAGTTGGAGTGAGGTATTCAGCGATACTGTGAATACCGGTATCTACGTGTTGGAGCCTGAGGCGTTACGCCTTTTTGACGCAGGAGCGCAGTTTGACTTCAGCAAGAACCTGTTTCCGCTTATTCTAAAGAAGGGACTGCCTCTCTTCGGGTATGTTGCTGACGGTTATTGGAGTGATGTGGGGAATATTGAGCAGTACCGCCAGACGCATTACGACATCCTCCAAGGGTTGGCACAGGTAAATATCCCAGGAGAGGAGATCGCAAGAGGAATCTACATAGGGACAGGCACTGAAATCCATCCAAACACAAGGCTTGAGGCGCCCATTGTAATCGGGGACTTCTGTCGTATCAGGCGAGATGCGGAGATTGGTTCGGGCACGGTTATCGGACACAATAATATCCTAAACGAAGGTGCTTCCATAAAACGCAGCGTGCTCTGGGATGACTCCTTCTTCGGGAAGGACAGTGAACTGAGAGGCGCTATCGTGTGTAGCAGGGCAAGTCTCAAGGCTAAGTCAGCAGTATTTGAAGGATCGGTCATCGGATCTCGCTCTGTAGTAGGGGCCCACTCAGTCATCAAGCCCGGTGTGAAGATATGGCCTGAAAAGGCAATTGATGCAGGAACTACCATAACTACAAGTCTAGTGTGGGGAGCGAAGTGGTCCAAGAGATTATTCGGGACATTTGGAGTCTCAGGCCTTGTCAATGTGGAGCTAACCCCGGAAATTGCAGCGAAATTAGGCGCGGCTTACAGCTCCTGCTTCAAAGAGAGGCCGTCAGTGGTCGTAAGCTCAGATGCATACAAGCCTTCTCGTATGGTAAAGAGGGCGCTTACATCAGGCCTCCTCTCCGGGGGTGCAGGCGTCTATGATCTGGGTCGCATGACCACCCCTGTAAACCGTTACGCTGTTAAAGCATTAGGGGTGAGCGGGGGCCTTCACGTGAGACTCTCGCCATATGACCCGGATATCGCTTTAATCGAATTCCTGGATGAGAAGGGCATGAATATTGATAAATCCACGGAACGAAAAATAGAAAACGCGTTTTTCAGCGAAGACTTTACGAGGGTGAGTCCGGATGATATCGGAGAGGTAGCTTTCCTTACTCGTCTTGTCGAGGAGTACCTAGATTGTTTGCTCCAAACAATATCTGTGGACTTGATAAGGGCGAAGCAGTTCGAAGTCATGGTGGACTATGACCCCGGGAATCTGTCTCTGCTCTTGCCGTCCTTTCTTTCTGCGCTGGGTTGTAGCGCATCTACATCAGACAGGGATAATGCCGGAGATCATGGGCCCAGGCACCTCCTGGACATGCTGGATTCCCTATCATTCCTGGCAAAATCGGTACTTGCTGAGCAGGCGGATCTCGGCATAATCGTTGACAACAATGCAGAAAGGCTGCTCCTTGTCGATGAGGAGGGCAACAGGGTGTCTGACGACCTGCTTATGGCCCTCATGTCACTGCTTGTCCTAAAATCCCAGGAAGGCGCTACTGTGGCAGTGCCGGTCACAGCTTCCCGAATCATCGAGGATATGGCCAGAAGCTACCGCGGACGTGTAATTCGCACCCGAGCCAATCCCAGATCAGTTATGGAGAAAGCCATTGAGGAGAAGATTTTTATAGGAGGAAAGGGCCTTCCAGGATTTCAGGCGCCTTTCGACGCGCTCTTTTCCCTTGGAAAAATCCTCGAGACTATGGCAAGGGACGGCATCAGCCTTTCGGAACTGGTCTCTATGGTTCCGGAGTTTTATATCAGCAAGCGCAGCGTCAAATGTCCTTGGGAAGCTAAGGGTAAGGTAATGCGTACTCTGATTGATGAGACCCGCACTAAGAAAGTAGAACTCATAGACGGTATCAAAGTCTACCACGAAACAGGCTGGGCATTGGTTCTACCTGATTCGGAAGAGCCTCTCTTCCACATCTACAGCGAGGCTTCGACTCCCGGAGAAGCAGAGGCACTGAGAGAGGCTTACATGAACCGCATCAACGAAATCGGGCTGATCTAATCCTGTCAGCAAGACTGCGCTTGCCTAAGCCTTAGCATAGACATTGTAGTCTATCTCGGGGAAAATGTTGTTTCTATATTCAATATCCGAAAGCCACCCTTCATCAATAGACTCCCGCCGAATATCCTCATAGAGTTTGGTGAAGCGCCACAAGTGTTCTTTAGTGCGCCTGACTGCGTACGGAACTACAGTCCCTGTCTTCATGATGAACGCCCAGTCGCTGCTCTGAGCTAGTAGTAGCTCCCGGGCTGCCTGGTTCAAGGCACGTCTTCTCAAACCGCCTGATGAGGGATAGGCTTTGGCCAGTTCTGACATTCTCTCCGCTGCTATGTGAAGGTGGCGGTAAATCCAGTCGTTGGAGCCTTCGAGCCAGACCTCATTGTATCCTTTGTATCCCCAGCTTGAGAGGGACGGCGTGGACACCTGGTT
>DGZL01000140.1:10159-16746 GCA_002398515.1 Firmicutes bacterium UBA4981 | reverse complement strand
AATTCCGCCACTTCGGCACTTTTCTTCCTGGAATCTCAGGGACTTAACTCATTCGATTCCAGTTATCATATATGGCGTTCGTAGGATAACCTACTGAACATGTGATTTGATGATAGCAAAGCATGACTCCTGTGTCAAGAACTTCATTGACAGAATGTCATTGACAGAACTTCGTTTGACAGAGTGCGATCCTAAATGATTCGATCAGGCCCTCTTCGGAGCCATTAGATTGCACCAGAATCGCGCCCAAGCTTCACATCCTAGTAATTTTCGCAAGAGGCAGATTGCAAAGGGCAAACTATTATGGTAATATGTTCATGTTATATGACTGACCAGTCAGTCTGTGCCAGATTGTCAGCAAGTGGCTGTTATGGCTTGGCCCATGGTCTCTCTAATGCCTAAGGTCTACGAGCCGGAATGCCCCTCGCCAAATGAAGATATGACATAGCATGAGTGTAGCCTGGAGCAGGGAACGAGAATTGCCAGGAATTTCGTGAAACAGAGAGACGACACGAACCTAAGAAGAGTCAAAGGGAACCGGTAAGAGGATAGAGTGAAACTAAACCGGAGAGGGATCAAAATCAGGTTGAACCAGTCAGGGAACAGAGTCAACGTGAGCAAATTGGATAACGGAGTCAAACTGGGCAAATGCGATAGAAGAGCCAACCTAGGTAAATGAGACAACAAAGTCAGACTGAACCGGTGAATGAGCGGAGTCACATAAACGAGCGAGAGAAAAGAGTCGAATTGGACCGGCGAGCGAACAAAGTCAAACCGAGCGACTGAACAGAGTCAAACCGAGTCAGTGAACCGAGTCAGACTGAGCCAGTCAACGGAGTTAAACTGAGCGAGTGAACGAAGTAAAAGCGAGTCAGTGAACGGGGTCACACTAAGTGAATGAGAGGAAAAAACCCGAATTGAAAGAGTGAGACAATGATGACTAATAACGGTGACACTCAAGAATCCGGTAAGCGCGCGCTGATATTGGAAGGCGCTCTCAAAGTCTTCTCTCAAAAGGGCTTCCACGGGGCAACTGTTGAGGAAGTCGCAGAAGTGGCCGGAGTCGGGAAGGGAACAGTCTATTTGTATTTCGGAAGTAAGACAGACTTATTCGTTTCTGTAGTGGAAGAGAAGCTCAAGGAATTAAAGGAAGTCGTCATAGAACGTCTACATAATACGGAAGGGGCACGTGCGAAACTGGCTGAGTCCATCAAGCTGCATTGGGAGTTCTTCAATCGATCAAGGGAGTTTGTTAAGGTGATCTTAAGTGACTTAAGTGGCCTTGAACGGGAACTGGATGAGCGGACCCGAGAAGCCAGATCCGGGTTTGTCGGAGTTTTTCAGTCTGTCATCGAGGAAGGGATAAATCGCGGTGAGTTCAAGGATGTAGAGCCCCGCATGGCCGCGTACGCCATTGAAGGCGCAATCAGCTTTGTGGCTTTCGAGAATCTCGTGAACGAAGCAAGCGCTCCAAGCATAAATGACGCATCCCAATTAGTGGATTTCTGTCTCAACGGGCTCTGTCGCTAAAGATGCCGCAAAATAATAGGTGCGGTGCGAAAGGATTAGAATGTCGCAGCACGGTGTCTTGCCTAAGTGACGCTACATCAGTTAGTAGAGTCGGAGGGTTGAAGAGATAATGAAAAGACTGTCAGATTTTATTGTCAAGAATCCTGTGATTGTTTTAGCGATCCTGTGTGCAATATCTCTTTTGCTCGGGATAAACATCCGAGGAGTAGATATAAAGGTAGATACAGAGTCTATGGTGCCTAAGGATGATCCGGTAATTCAGGATCTCATAGAAACCGTAGAAGATTTCGGGTCTCAGGACATGATGATGGTAGCCATCAAAGGCCACATATATACCGGGGAGACCCTTGCAAAAGTACAGCGGATTGCAGATCAGATATTGGATTTGCCCGGAGTCGAGGACGTGGTGACTCCATTGGATGTCCAAGTCATTCGAGGCGACGAATTCGGCCTTGAGATTTCGCCTGTCACGTATGGAATACCGGAGACTGAGGAAGAAATTGAGGCATTCAGAAGGGCGCTACAGGATAGCCCTCAGGGATCTGCAATGGTGTCCGAAGACGGAGACGCGCTTGCGATATTCATTACGTTAGAACCCGGTGTCGCAACTTCACTGGAATCTCGAGACCTTGCAAAAGATATCGAGTTCATCGCTCTTCAGGAAAAGATGCCCGGTGAGGAGATATATGTCATTGGCGAGGTATATCTTGGTTACATAGCCACAAACAACATGCTCCGCGACCTTAGAATTCTCTTTCCCCTCTCTTTAGTGGCGGTCGTTGCATCCTTATACATGAGTTTCGGGAGGTTGTTTGATGTCGCGACTCTTATATCCAGCATTCTCATGAGCCTGGCGTGCACCTTAGGCCTGATGGCTGTCCTTGGTTACGACATCACTATAGTATCTATGATTCTGCCTATTATCCTAGTGTCAATGGGTAGCGCAGCAGGAATCCACATATTGAATCGGTTTCACGAAGAACAAGGCAAAGGAAGATCTCCGGAAGAGTCAATAGAGCAGGTAATACAGGAATTAACAGGCCCGGTATCTATGACCAGCTTGACTACAGCCGCGGGATTCGCTTCGTTCGCTACGTCATTTATAAGTCCGGTAAGGACATTTGGGATATTCGCAGCAGCAGGAATCATGATCAACTTGTTGATTACCTTGACGTGCGTTCCGTCCCTGCTTATTCTGGGAAGTCGACATGAAAGCGGACGCGCCCGAGCTAACCGCGTCCCTGTAAAGAAACGAGACCGGAAATCCCTCCTGAATCGTCTGCTAGAATCTGCCGCAACTGCTGTAGTAGTCAGACCTGACAGAGTTATCTTGGTCGTCTTGGCGGTAACGCTGGTTTTTGCTGTAGCTGTTCCAGGCATCAAGGTGGAAACCAACTGGATGCAGTACTTCAGGCAGGACAGTCCTGCAGTCCTCGGCACACAACTTGCGGAAGACTTGTTTGGTGGTACTTACAGTCTTAGTGTGCTGGTAGATACCGGTGAATACGACGGAGTCAAAGATCCGGACATATTGGATCGCGTGGTAAGGCTCCAGGACAGAATGGCTGAAGTTGACAAGCTGAGCCATCCGTCTTCCATTGCAGAGTTGGTGCGCAGTGTTAACAAGGCTCTCAATGCAGACGATCCGGCCTATTATACAATTCCGTCCACTCGCGAAGCTGTTGCCCAAGAGCTTCTCCTCTTCACGATGCAAGGGGGAAGCGGACTGGACACAATGGTAAGTTATGACTTTCAGAAAGCGCTGGTAAGCGCCAGGACTGCAAACGTACCCACATCTGAACTTGGAGAAATTATTGATGAAGTAGAAGCTATTGCTGATGAGGAATTCGAAGGCTCAGGGATTGATACCAGAGTCGTCGGCCTTCCTAAAGTAATGCTGAGGATGATGGATAAGTTCATGGATGACCAGGTGAAGAGCCTTATCCTTTCAGCTCTAGGAGTGTGGGCTGTCGTCTCTGTTATCTCCGGATCCGCGATCATAGGTTTTCTCTGTCTAGTTCCTCTTTGTGTCAGTGTTTTGATTAACTTCGGATTCATGTCTTACGTGAACATACCCCTCGATGTTGTGACGATAATGATTTCAGGTATAAGCATTGGCATTGGCGTCGATTACTCAATTCACTTAACAAGCAGGTATCGCTATGAACTCAGAAACGGCAAAGGCCAAAGCGATGCGCTGCGGGCCACAATAACTTCAACCGGACGAGGGATCTTCTTTAATGCGGTCACCTTAATGCTAGGGTTTGGTCTGCTTGCGTTCTCCACGTTCCGAGCCATATCGATTTTCGGCATGCTGGTGGCAGGTACGATGTTTACATCGGGATTGGGAGCGCTTGTTTTCCTTCCCGCAGTCCTTCGACTCATAAACCCCAGGTATATAAGGGGTATGAAGATGTTTTCACAAGACAAGACCTCGCTAGAGGCAAGTAAATGAATCTTCAGGATGGTGATGTAGTTGTGAACCCGGCAAATAAGGCACGAAGGCTATCGCGCTTGAGCGGGCCTAAGATTAGAGAGGCGTGGGTGTTGCTGGCGGTGCTTAGCATGTGTATCTTAGTCATGCCTTGCCGTGTGCTTGGCGCAGAGCTCACCGCCGGGCAGATTTTGGACGAAGTGGAAGGCACAGCGTTACTCGTAGGGAGCGGTTCAGCCAAGATTGAGCTCATAACCGAGAGTAAACGCGGTCAACAACGTAGTAATACTTTGCAGATCTATAGGAAAACGGATGCTGATGATACAGAGAAGCAATTACTTGAATACCTCCAGCCGGCGGATGTCGCAGGCACGAAGCTGCTTAGCATAACGAAGCCGGATGGCAAGGATTCTGAGATATGGCTTTTCATGCCTGCCCTTGGAAAAGAAAGAAGAATCGCAGCTCAGGAAATGCAGACGAAGTTCATGGGGACTGACTTCACCTATGAGGAAATATCGGGAACAGCTTCATACAAAGAAGACTATGAGTCAAAGATGCTGGATGACGATACGTTCGACGGGCACAAGTGCTATGTGCTTCAGCTTACTCCCAAGGCAAAGAGTGAATATACGTTCGTGAAGATGTGGGTATGGCAGGATGAGTCTATCCCGGTAAAGGTGGAGTTCTATGGTCGTGGGGATAGACTTAGAAAATCTCTTGAGACATCAGGTTGGAAAAAGAACACAAAGGGGAAGTGGGAGCTGTCTCAAGTTGTGATGAGTGATGTTTTGGCAGGCACGAAGACGATAATCAAGATTAAAGAGGCGTCTGAAGCTGATGTGCCTGACGAGTATTTCACTGTGCGTTATCTCCGCAGACGTTAAGGCATTCCTTCGTTGTGCCTCTTTGAAGTGGAAGAATTGATTGTGGAAATGGCACCAATAGGCTCTCTATGAGTAGAGGGGAGGACAAGTTTAGATGAAACCGAGAAGAATGCTTAGATTCAAGAGTATAATATCTATTCTTATTTGTGCTGTATTAACATTGGGACTGTCGTCAAGCGCAGTATATGGGATGGAGTTGGGGCCCACAGGGCTTAACCTGTCCGGAGAGGTTGAGCAGACGGTAAATTGGTTTCTGACTGAGGGAAAACTTTCTCTCGGTATTACAAGGTATAAGCTTTCACTGGACCAGGACTTGATGAGGGCAGGAGCAGGGATTGACGGACATGCTTACGTATCTGTCAAGGGTTGGTATGACCATAAGGCATCTGAGGGCAAATGGCTCGAGTTGGATGAGGCATATGTCGATATCTACCAAAACCTGTTTGACCTCCGCATTGGCCAGCAGGTAGTGTCGTGGGGGACTGCTTACGGAGTCAATCCCACAAGCTACGTTAACCCACTGCCGGCTATGGCTACTTTGACCCAAGGCGGGCTTACGGATCTTGCCGGGCTCCCTGTACCTGCTGTGTATGTATCAGCATATCCGTCATGGAAGGACATGTCGGCTGATGCCGGTATAGTATTAGTGCTGAACCCGAGACTTCAAGGGGTGCCTCTGCCTGAGGAAGCGCAGACAATGATTTTGCAGGGAATCAAAGCAGGAATCGAAGCAAGCCTAAAGGCTAATCCGGAGTGGCCTTTGCCTCCGGAAATGACAGATGTAAGACTTACATCGCTTGAGTTTGCAGCCGCCACTCCGGAGTCACTGACAAAGCGTCTGGAAGTGGCGGGACGGGCAGGCATGAACTTCGGAATGTGGGACCTTTACATCAACGGGTTTCGCGGGTGGGAGGGTACACCTGTTCTTTGGATAGAAAGCGAGATTATACCCCCATCAATTGAATCACCGTTACCCTATGTACTTGTTTACCCCAAGGCATCATACCGCAAGGTAACCGCGCTTGGCGCTGCTGCAAGCGGCACATGGGGCCCGTACACCTTCTGGGGCGAAGGAAGCTACGCATGGCCGGATAAGGTAAAAGAGCTTAATATAGAGGAAAATACCGCTCTTTCAACCAACGATCCCTACCTGCAGGCAGTAGTAGGAGCGGATCGTATGTTCGGAAGCGCAAGTGAATACTACATCATGGGACAGTACATATATAATGGCAGCGGTTCGTTGCTTTCACCGTATCGCATGCCCGATAAAAAAGCCGAGGCAGGCCACTATTTAGCTGCAGTCGGCAGGGCCACGATACATGATGATCATCAGATTGAGATTATGAATATCTGCAATATGCGTGATAGGAGCGGGCTTATTGTGCCCAGGTATACCTATAAGGTAAATCCTATGCTCAGCGCCTGGATTGGAACTACAATCCTAATCGGCGACGAGGCTACGGAGTTCCGTAATCTGCCGATGAACAAGACCGTGTTTACCGGAGCTAAAATCGTGTGGTGAGCTCGACAAAGATGCGAGACAGGGACTTGCGCATCTGGCATGCGCGCGCCGGTCCTATGTTTGCCCTGCATGTTTACAGAGTCGATGGACTGAAAGAAGTACTGTACGCACGGTTTTGTAAAAAGGGTGATGTCAGGCTAATCCCCTGGCACCACCCTTCTCGATTCCCGTGCATAGGCGCATTTGACGAGTGACCGAACAATATAGAAGCTGAGCC
>DGZL01000140.1:5945-9915 GCA_002398515.1 Firmicutes bacterium UBA4981 | reverse complement strand
AGCCAGGATGACTGAGCCAGGATGGGATCGCCAATGGCTCATGTTCTCAATTCGGAGATTATCTGATAGAATTCTATCAGACAGTTCTTTGCGTCTGTCAACCTCAAGGAGGAGGGTTGCCCAGTGAAGAAAAAAGCTGCATGCAACATGTTGGCATGTCTTAGTGTGATCTTTCTGCTGGCCGGCTTAGTCTTTGGCGCCGAAGCTTCAACCGTTCCGGAGACTCGTATTGAAGATGCGCTAAAGGTGCTACAGGAAATGTCGGTACAGGAAGACTGTGGTAAAATGTCTGATCTTCTGGCTAGGGCTAAGGGAGTGGCGATATTCCCGTCAGTAGTCAAGGCCGGCCTGATGCTGGGGGCAAGACACGGTAAAGGAGTTGTCTTGAAGCGAGATTCCGCCACCGGACAATGGTACGGCCCGAGCTTTGTGGAAATGACAGGGCTTTCTTACGGCCTCCAGATTGGTGTGCAATCTACCGCTCTTGTTCTTGTTATTACAAATGAACGAGGCATGAAGAGCTTCGAGGAAGGCAGCTTTACCCTTGGCGGAGACTTGACTGTAGCAGCAGGCCCCCTTGGCCGTCATCTGGAAGCCGGAACAGATATTGAACTCAAAGCTGCAATCTACAGTTACTCAATGAGCAAAGGCGCCTTCATAGGGTTTTCACTGGAGGGGGCGAAGGTAAACCCAGACGAAGCTACCAACGAGCTATATTGGAAGAGATCAGCCTCATCCACTGAATTCCTGCAGCGCAAAGCGACCGATTCCAGGATTAGGACGCTTATCCGTGAGCTGAACGCATTAGTGCTCAGAGGAGGAGGCAAGACCTCAGTTTAGAGTAATACCAATATGCAATATGTATTCCCGGTCTATTCCTTGATGGGTTTGATGCTATCCCTGCTGACCAGGCCGACTGTTTTGTCTACACTCATGACGAACGCAATGCCTGTCCCGGGTTTCTCGAGATGGCCTGCTTCAACTATGGCTTCTAGTATTCTTTCAGTGTCCTTTTCATCTATGAGGACGAAAAGGACCTCTTTTGCTATGTCTACAGTAAGTCCTAAGAACGTCTTAGCTTCATGGGCGCCTGTGCCTCTCGCAAGAAGTATAGTTCCTCCCTGTGCGCCTGCCTCCTTGGCGACATTCATGACATGTTCTGCGGTTCCTCTGGGAAGCACTACGAATACGGCGTTATATCCCATGCCCTCACCCCCTAAATCTTAAAAATCATTCCGAGTATCAGTACTGTAAAGGTTACTCCCACAAGACACAGCGCTATTAAGCCAAAGCCGTCTATGAGCGGGTCACGTCCGCCTAACGCGGTGGCAATACCTACTCCCATGGCTATGATAGTCGGGACTGTAACAGGCCCTGTAGTAACTCCGGCAGCGTCAAACGCTATGCCTACCGCCGCTTTGGGCACGAATTGCATAAGTATCGCTATTAGAACCAGCGATGGGAGTAGAATTTTCGGAGTAGGTATTTGAAAGATAATCTTTATTACACCCATCGTCACGCCAAGCCCGATTCCTAAAGCTACGGTAAGAATCATTGCGCGTTTCGGGATGATTCCCGCGCTGAGTTCTTCTATTTGCTCACCCAGCGCTTGTAAGGATGGCTCAGCCAAAGTCACGCCAAACCCGAGCACAAAAGCGAAGGCAAGGACTAACCACACCGGAGCATGTCCGGGGAGGTTAATGCCTACAGTCTCGCCAAGGGGGAGTAGGCCTATTTTCAGCCCATTAGAAAAGAGGACGATACCGATAACGGTAAGTGCAAGCCCAATAAAGGTTTCCCTGGCATTTTCCAGAGGCACCCGCAAGACGTATCTGTTAAATAAGAGCAACAGTAGTACTACCGGAAGAACACCGATAAGTGCCTCGATTGAAGTTGCGTAAACGTTTTTCACTTGATAACATATACCTCCTTCCAAAGGGTGCAGAACTAGGAAGTCATTCCTTAGTATAGCATATCAGAAATGTTGGGCAATAGCAGGAAGCGGCCTGTGTCGTCGGCCTGTTGAGCGGCCTTAGGTAGCGGCTTGAACAACATGTGGAAGCACAGGCCGTAAATGACGAAAACTAAGTACGTCCTTCCTCAATCACGTGTTTATCTGTTAGAATTGTCTTATGACACTATTGTAACAATGCTATCATAATAAGCCATAAGTCGCGGGAAGCCCTATGTAGTTTTTTGCCATAACGACAGTTTGTAAAGATGGTGAGCTAGGAATGACTAAGCAAGGGATCATAGAGAGAATTTCTGCGGAACTTTCTCTGAGGACAGCTAACGTAACCAGCACAGTCGCCCTTCTTGAACAGGGAAACACTGTACCGTTCATTGCCAGGTATAGAAAAGAGGTTACCGGATCATTAGATGAGGTGGTCATAAGATCAATTGAAGAGCGTCTGGCGTACCTCTGCAATCTCGAAGAGCGTAAGGATGTAGTGATAAGATCCATTGAGGAACAGGGTAAGCTTACAGACGAGCTCCGGGATGCCGTCCTTGGCGCATCTACGCTGCAGGAAGTGGAAGACCTCTACCTCCCTTACCGGCCCAAAAGGCAGACCAGGGCTACGAAAGCCCGTGAGAAGGGACTGGAGCCTCTCGCCATGTTTATGCTGGAGCGCCAGGACGTGGACGGGGATGTCCGGGAGATCGCGGCTCTCTACATAGACCCTGAAAAAGAAGTGTCCACAGCCGATGACGCCCTGGCCGGAGCGCGAGATATCGTAGCTGAGATTATAATGGAAGACGCTAAAGTCAGGGCTATGGCCAGGCGACATTTCCGCGAGCAGGGCTTCTTGGAGACCACTGGGGCTGAGGCCGAGGATGGGCACACGTCTGAATACGAAGATTACTACGACTACGAGGAGCAAATTGCGAATATGCCTCCCCACAGGATCCTGGCGATAAACCGAGGAGAGTCCAAAGGTGCGTTGAAGGTTAAGGTGTCAAGGCCTGATGAGACCCTTCTATCAGCTATTCGAGGGAATTTCATCAGTGAGGGAAGCGGCATATTCAAGGAGCAGCTTGACCTTGCGATTGAAGACGGGTACACGCGACTTCTATGCCCTGCAATGGAGCGAGAGACTCGCAGCGCACTAACGGAGAAAGCAGAGGACCATGCAACAGGAGTATTCGCAAGGAATCTTCGAAATCTCCTGATGCAATCTCCTGTCGGCGGCAAAACAGTATTAGGCATCGATCCCGGTTTTCGAACCGGATCGAAAATAGCGGTAGTAGATCCTACAGGTAAACTGCTTGCGACTGCAGTCATATACCCACATCCCCCACAGGAGCGGCGTGACGAAGCGGAGAGGATTGTCAGGGGACTCGTCCATGAGCATAGTGTCAATGCCGTCGCTATCGGCAATGGTACCGCCTCCCGCGAGACTGAGGCATTCATTAGTGAATTCATAAAGAATTCAGCTTATGGTCTAAGCTACGTAATTGTGGATGAGGCGGGCGCTTCCGTCTATTCCGCCTCTGATATGGGGCGGGAGGAGTTTCCGGATCTTGACGTATCCATGAGGGGTGCAGCGTCAATTGCCCGCAGGCTTCAGGACCCCCTGGCTGAGCTGGTGAAGATTGACCCTAAATCAATTGGGGTAGGCCTTTATCAGCACGACATAAACCAGGCCAGACTAGGGGAAACCTTGAAAAAGACAGTAGAATCATGTGTCAACTATGTGGGTGTCAATCTCAATACCGCATCCGCTGCTCTCTTATCATACGTAGCAGGCATTTCAAAGACAGTGGCAAAGAATATTGTCTCGTTTCGGGAGGAAAACGGCCCATTTGAATCCAGAGCCGGCTTGCTGGAGGTGCCCAGACTCGGACCGAAAACATTTGAGCAAGCAGCCGGGTTCCTCAGGATAAGGTCAGATGAGGATCCTCTTGCTATTACACCTATTCACCCTGAGTCTTACGATGTGGCTGAAGCGGTTCTCACACTTCTTGGATC
>DGZL01000140.1:0-5831 GCA_002398515.1 Firmicutes bacterium UBA4981 | reverse complement strand
CGGGTTCCTCAGGATAAGGTCAGATGAGGATCCTCTTGCTATTACACCTATTCACCCTGAGTCTTACGATGTGGCTGACGCGGTTCTCACACTTCTTGGATCTTCCCCGGAGGATCTTCTTTATCCGGAGAAGGTAACTCAATTACGACGTAAACTCGTGGATGTTGACATCAAAGCCCTTTCAGAAGAGCTTAACGCCGGTGTTCCCACCCTTGAGGACATAGTAGACGCGCTCAGACGTCCGGGACGAGATCCCAGGGAGGAGCTGCCGGGCCCTGTATTCCGTAGTGATGTCCTGTCCATGAAGGATCTTGTGCCCGGTATGGTAGTTAACGGAACTGTACGCAACGTAGTTGATTTTGGGGCATTTGTTGACATCGGGGTTGAACGGGACGGGCTCATCCACATTTCTGAGATGAGTGATTCTTTCGTGCATAGCCCCCACGATGTGGTGGCAGTCGGTGACGTGGTGAGAGTGAAGGTAATCAAAGTCGACTCTGAACGGGGACGGATATCCCTATCCATGCGAATCCGGACTTCGGATTCAGGGGAAGGTTGATGTCCCCCTCAATTTCCAAGTGCTGCGACCCGGGAGGAAAAGGCACGAGGATGTAGAAAAGCCTGAAAAGGACTTACAGGAGTTTCAGAGAAATCTGAACTAGCCTAGAAGGAGAAAGAAGGTGGGTGTTTTGGACAACTGGAAGAAGGTTACGCAGATGAGCCGAAATGTTCTTTTTACTACCAGGACTGCCATATTGATGGCACTCACTTTAGTAATACAGATGATGGGCATGCCGCAATACGCGACAGGCCCGCTAGTCAACACAATGCTGTATGTCGCAAGTGTGTTTGTGGGAATTTGGGGAGGTGTGGCAATAGGCCTCATCACTCCTGTCATCGCTTTTTGGCGCGGTATTCTGCCTCCTCCGCTGGGACCGATGATTCCATTTATCGCATTAGGCAACGCTGTCTTGGTCATAGTCTACGGATTAGTTGTGAAGCGTAACAAGTATGTCGCTATTGTTGCGGCGTCGGTAATCAAGTACTTGGTGCTGGCCGCCGCAGTGAGGTTTGTAGTTGCGGTTCCGCCGAAAATCGCTCAAATGATGCAAGTGCCGCAGCTCATGACTGCTCTTGCAGGAGGCGCCATAGCGATTCTTCTTTCTGAGATACTAATACAGAGAGGGCTCCTAAAACCCTTGTCAGAGATGAGGTTCAGGGAATAGTCACTAAGGGGGCGCCGTGAAGGCTGTCACAGAGCCTTTGTGACTTGGATACGATGGCGAGTATCTCACGGAACTCTTGTGGCAGAAGGTAAAGGAGGACTTTTTATGCCAAGTCGAAGATGGCGATGGACTACGCGAGAACTTGTATTTCTAGCGCTTATTGCTGTTCTTAGCATGGTGACAAAACCCTATGTAAAGGGTGTTGTCAAAGTTATTACTCAGCCTCTCGGTATTCCCGGAGGAGTCGCTGCAGGCACAGTTTACATGTTTTGGGTGGTACTTGCCGGTTACGTAGTAAGCCGTCCCGGTTCTGTTTTCCTCTTCTGTCTGCTACAAGGGATACTTGCCATGATGATGGGATTTACCGGCGCACTCGGAGCTCTCATAATCGTCTCATATGCCCTTCCCGGCATAGGTGTGGAAGTTCTGTATTTGCTGTTGGGATTATTCTGGCGTGATTGTCGTCATAGATCAATCCCGTGCATAATGGCAGGGGCTGTCGCTAATGTCGCAGGTTCCGTCGCAAACGCGATTCTCATGTTCAGAATGGGAGGGAGCCTGATTCTGGTCATCTCTCCAATTGCTGCTCTTACAGGAGGTCTCGGCGGGTTTTTCGCATTTGCAGCCGGCACGTATCTGGTAAAGGTCCTGGGAATTGACACTATTCCGCAGGATGCAGCTACGTCAGGAGGAACTAGGTTGCAGTGAATACAAGACGGAACCTGTTCCTTACCGGACCGAAACACATCGGCAAATCCACTATTCTCTTCTCAGCCCTTCTGAAGTTCCCCGTGATTTTAGGCGGGTTCCGCGTAGACAGGGTGTTTGAAGGCAGGCGTTTGCGCGCGTTCCGCATTATCGATTTGAATACATCGTCGTCAGCGGAGATATCCACAGCTCGTAAAGGTGGCTGGGATATTCACCTTGAGGCATTTGAAACTGTAGGAGCGGAAGCCGTCAGGTGCGGTATTCGTTCTGCGGAGCTTGTTGTTATGGACGAACTCGGCCGTTTTGAGCTTCGCGCTTATGGGTTTAGGCAAGCCGTAACAGACGCTCTTGACAGTCCGGCGCCTGTCATAGGAGTTCTTAAGGAAGACGACAACCCTTTTTTGAATGAAATCCGCAGTCGCGACGATACTGAGGTATTAGAAGTCACCGAGAAAAATCGTGATGAGATCAGGCGGTATGTAGAAGACTGGCTCAGTCGGGTTCTGGCGCAAAAGTAGGTGTATGTTGCTTGAGTTTCACCTGGAGTGAAGAGAAGATCAAGTGGTTTACCAGGGCTCTTGAAATCAGTGAATACCCTCAGGTTTTCATGCCGATCCTTGAAACCATGCTTGACTCAGGGAGCACAGTCCTTGAGATTGCTGCCGGTGTCGGGCCGTTTTCGCGAATGCTGGCAGGTAGAGTGAAAAGTGTCACTGCTTTGGAGCCATGTAGTCTTGCCCTTTCAGATCTAAGAAAGACATCTCTCGAAAAAGGAATTCACAACATACGCTATGTTGAATCCACCTGGGAAGACTGGCCAGGCGAGGCTCACGATGTTATTGTTGCGTCCTATGCAGGCAGATCCATTATGGGTTCCCGGCAATCGCTCATTAAGATTAATGCTTTGGCCAGTCGTGGGGTAATGCTGATTACCCCTGTCGACAGAGCGAGGAAGAATTTCGGGGTTGATTCTCTCTACGCAAGGCTGGATCGAGAGCCCCCTTTGCGCACGAAATGTCCCCTGGATACTAGGGCCGTCCTTGAAGATTTGGGTATTCCTTTTGAGTCTGCTACCTATACTTATGAATTCGGACAACCGTTACAGTCCATTGATGAAGGTGTTGAACTCATATCCGGCTATCACGAATTCACCCCTTGTGAATTAGAGATTGTGAGAGACTTTGTTAAGGAGAGAGTCACCGGAATGGGTAACGGCTATTATTTCCCGAGTTCCCGAACAAGTCAGGTGTTCTATTGGCACAAAGCCGGATCCGGTTAGCCAAGCTGTTGCCTGCAGGGGAGCGCAGGTTACCGGCAACTCTTGACGAAAGCCGCTAGATTCAGGGGGAAAGGGGCGTTGCCCCTTCCCCAGTCATGTCAAAGCCGAGTTCTGCCTTGAGTGCCTATAGCCCCAGGTGAGAAAAGGCTACTACGCTTATCGCGCTACGCATGATGCATATCATGCTAGAAGACTTGCTGCTGGACTGATGTGGCGAAATCCCGGACTCTGGATACATCTTGCGTTTGAGCCATAGCCGGTTGATACCAGCCTTTTCTATTCATAACCTCCCAAATGTCCCTCTGGTGTTTGAGGTGAGTGTTCAAACTGTTAATTATGCCTTGTCTTAGCGAAGGGCTGCTAGCTTCGATAGCCCCTTTTGCCAGACAACTTATGGCGAGTTTGTGTTGATCCAAAAGCAACTGCACAATATCGCGATCGCTGAAGCCAGGATCGCCACCCCTACGTACGTTAAGGTCTGTCATAACTAGATTGCTTCCTCCTTAAGTAATCTCAGTCTTGTTGAAGAGTGGTTCTTCCGCCGATAAACCCTGAGAACTGGGTTATTTCATCTTTGTGTTCCTTTGATAGTCGGTCGCATAGGGACTTGATTTCCGGATCCGTGATCATTTGCGACGCATAATCCATGAATTTCGTAACTGACGCGTCGGATCGCAAGTGTTCTTCAAGGAACATGAGCTCTTGAGTTGTCAGTTTCTCATGAGTCATAGTGTCTGTCTCCTTCCTTGTGAAATGCTTGGACTTGCAGGCATAGTCTGCGCGGGGCTATTGGATACTATTCCTTGATGTTCCGTATGGAACATCGGATATGTAGATATGGGATGAAAGTGCATCAGTTACAGAGATGATGCGAGGTTCGGAAATGGATATTGAGTTGAAGAAGGGATATTGTAAGAGGGAATAGAAACTCCAAGAAAATGAAACTTAAAGCCGGTAGATAGGACATACACCCGAAAAGTGGTGTAGACTTATAGCAAATCATTCATCCTAAGCACGCGTGACGTATATGGAAGGAGTTGGGATCCGTTGGACTGGAAGCTACTTGGACTTACTTTCGCAACAATTTTCCTTGCAGAGATAGGAGATAAGACGCAACTCGCAGTATTTACCCTTGTGGCACAGCATCAGAAGATAATGCCGATTTTTATCGGAGCGTCGCTAGCCCTTACCAGTGTAAGCCTAATTGGAGCACTCTTCGGGAGCGTCGCTTCGAAATTCGTGCCGACAGAGTACCTTCAGATAGTTGCCGGATTGCTTTTCGTAGGAATGGGGATTGTCATACTCATCCGGGCTTTTGGTAATATCATTGTGTAAGCCGTTCTACTTGATTACGGTGTCAGCAGTGCTTTGCATGATCACGGGTACAGCGGCGCCTTGCATGGTCGCAACGATGACGGTGCGGTGGATGATTGTGGTGATGGCGGCGTCCTGCACAATCGTGATAACAGTGGCATCCTGCACGAACGCGGTAACAGCGGCGTCTTCCATGATCACGGTGACAGAGACGCTCGGCCAGATAGCGATGAGAGCGGTGCCCTGTATGCTCGCGACGACAGCGGTGCTGTGCGGTGCCCGGCGAATATACTAAGCATGTGGTTTCGGACGGGAAGGGGAGAACCTGTTTATGCTTCTTGCGCTTGATATCGGCAATACGCACATTATGATTGGTGTTTATGACGGGGCTGAACTTGTGACCGGTTACCGCATTGCCACAGACAGACGCAAAACCTCTGATGAATATGCCATGATTTTGCTTGCTCTGTTCTCTTATGACAATATCAAGTCTGACAGAATTCACGGGATCGCAATTTCATGCGTGGTTCCGCCGATTATCGGTATATTTGAAGATCTTGCCAAGAGATATTTCAAGATAGATCCTCTCATAGTGGAGCCTGGGATTAAGACCGGAATGGTGCTTCGCTATGAGAACCCCAGGGAAATCGGGGCAGACCGTATAGTCAATGCTGTCGCAGCTTATGAGAAGTACCTCTCTTCCGTCATAGTCGTGGATTTCGGCACAGCCACTACTTTCTGTGCGGTATCAGAGGACGGGGAGTACCTCGGCGGCGTCATATGTCCCGGAATCATGATTTCCAGTGAGGCGCTTTTTTCTCAGGCTGCGAGACTTCCCCGTGTGGAGTTGGTGAGGCCTCCGACTGTTATCGGACGAAATACAGTCAGGAGCATGCAGTCAGGACTTGTCTATGGGGCAGTCGGCCAGGTCAATGAAATTGTGAGGAGAATGAAAGAGGAGATGGGGACAGTTCCAAAGGTTATCGCCACCGGAGGCCTGGCGCCGTTGATTGCCAAGGAAGCTGAGGAGATTGACGAAATTGATGTTGACTTGACACTTGAGGGTTTGCGTATTATATACGAGAGAAACCAGGTTTAAGAGCGTATCCGTAGCGTTCTGGGAGTCCCGGAGATGTCTTTACAAGAGAAACTCTATTCCAGATACATCCATATGTGCTCTTGATGCTTAGGGCATCCCGGAGATGCGCCGGAGATATCCTGGAAACGCTTGGTGACACGAATTCCAAGATGTTGCAGCCAAGGGAATTTAGCCCGGATCTGTTGGAAATAGCCAGGCCCGGGGA
>DGZL01000001.1:11424-12214 GCA_002398515.1 Firmicutes bacterium UBA4981 | reverse complement strand
AGATCTGAAGGTCTCCCGGTGATCTAATGGCTTACCTAGAGAGCCACCAATGATTGCCTGGTGGCCTGGCGCCTGGCAGATTTAAGGCCCTAGCAAATACCGGCAAGTATGGTCACATACGACCTCGCCTGTGAAACCTTCCATCCCTCGCCCTGGCCCTTTCATAATATGCTATGTACTGCAAACACATCTGCTCCAGTCCTTTTGCATAGATACCATTTATATCGATTAACTTGATCGGAACGTCTTCAGGGATTTTGTTCAACATATTCTCCAAAGTGAGATCTTCGGCGGTTACTGTGATTAATGCGACGCCGTTTTCCAGGCTAAGTTGCGCCTTTAGGTTATCTCGGGCCTGGATTTGCTTGAAATTGTTTTCGTCGGGAAAATCTCGTGTTACCTCATAATGCTGCCTTCCGTCGAATTCCCAGGCTCGCATTGTTTCCCGATCAAAACGGTCATACTCAAGAAATTCCTTGCTTTTCGGGTTCTGAAGAAACCACGGACGTGCGTTATATATGCATGGGCTCACATCAACAATCAGATCAAGCATCAAATTCATCTTGTTTTCTCCTGATCTCGGAGACGTTTTGTCGGACTCTATAACGTAATCCAGATTTGCCTTTTGGATTTCCGGTGGTTGAGTTGGTATCATTATTCTTTTATGAGGTGTTTCGTGAATGATTACCCACCCTGTTTTGACTAATGAGTGGATAAGTTTGGTCACTACGGTACGATTTATCGAAGTGCACATAGCTAGTTCACGAATGGAACTCGGTTTATGTACAAT
>DGZL01000001.1:0-11153 GCA_002398515.1 Firmicutes bacterium UBA4981 | reverse complement strand
GGGATAGGGCACGCTCAATTATCTTGTGTTGGATAGTAAAACCCCCTTCAACAAGATATTTACTACCGGTCATTCTTACCATATATTACCATGACACTGCCGGTTGTGACAATACCATCCGCACATATTGCTGCAATATGCTGATTTTAGGAGTATATGCCAGCTGGAACAGATGACGAAATTTTACCGAGAACTCGAAAAACATGTAGGGACATATACGTAATAAGCGGTCTATTTGGCAGTAACGCGCCCTGTTTGTCTACGCGGTGTCGGAGACAGGTGTCCACGCTGAAGTCATTTCGTTTAGAGGCTTCAAGGAGAACGGCCCTGTAAGTGCAGCCAAATCCAATGAAGACTTCAAAGAGAACTGTTCTGTGGGTGTAGCCATATCTAAGTGCGACCCGGTCTGAAGGCCTTTATTGGCCGGAAGGCTAGGGTACTTCTTATCGAATCAATCAGACAGTCTTGCTTGCGCTGCCCTATTTCCGACCACCTAAACCCCGTTCGGTGGTGGAAAATCAGGCACATTTTCTGTCGGCCTTCCTGAGATAGTAGAATATCTGTCACCTATTTTTTGACAGCAAGCAGAAAAGGCCCGCTTTTTCAGGAACGCTGGTCGAGTTTCGACCACCCAAAGCTCGATCTGTGGTCGAAAATAGTACACCAATTCCAAAAGCCTGTTCGAAAATAGAACGCTCTTTCCAAAAACGTGGTCGATTTTCAAGCACCCTCGGCCTTGTTTCTAAAAAGGTGGTCGAAAATAGTACACGGTTTCCAAAAACGTGATAGAGAATCTGCCACGTTTGCGAGATCGGTGGTCGACAACCTTACACCTAGGTCGCATCTGGTGGTCGAAATTCTATCACTCTCACGTTCCCTTCGAAAAACGTGGTCGAAAATAGCGCACGCTTTCCAAAACCGTGATCGAAAATCGACCACACCTAGAGACGTGCGACAAAGCGCCCGACTGACGTCGCAAAAAGTCGGCACCCGGCATCTTTAGCACACAGGTGGTGGTATAGGAGCTTCCGCCTGGCTCGCCGACTGCTATGGTATCTTAAGGACTTCGCCCGGGTAAATGAGTTCCGGGTTTCTGATCCCATTGACTCTTACTATGGCGTCTACAGTAGTTCCGAAACGCCTGGCGATTGCCCAGATACTATCTCCGGGCTGGACAGTATAGGTGCGACCCTGGGCAGAACCTGACGAAGCCCCACCTGTAGGGCTAGGTGTCTGGCTTATGCCTTTTGGATCTTTCGGCTGAGGGCTGGAAGGATCCAAGAGTCCTCCTGGTTTTCCAGCCTGTCCTGGGCCTGTCCCCGCCGGCCCTAAGCCCGTGCCGGTCTGACTCGTAGGTTTTCCCAACCCAGACCAGGACTGCACCGGCGCTACTATCACCACGACCGGCGTTCCTACGCCAACCATCTCATACAATTCCTCTACGTTAGCGTTATGCATCCTTACGCATCCGTTAGAGACTTCCTGCCCAATGAGTTCAGGTCGATTCGTTCCGTGTATCCCATGCATCTGATAGGTAAATCCGATCCACCTCGTACCCAGTCCACCCCCGGGATAGAGGACCTTCTCCAAAACTCTGTGGGTGCCGACAGGTGTGGGAGTTGAAGGTTTACCTATGGCAACCGGATAGCGTCTGACAAGCTGATTGCCCTGATAGAGCCCTAGTGTACGTTCACTGAGGCTTATCACAATTGCATGATCGGTTGCGCCGGTAGCCATTGTAGTCATGTCAGGCCTGGCTTCGGCAAGGCTTGCTACAGATTGCTCGTCGTCGGTAATCCCCTTATCAGCTAAAGAGCCCTGTACATCTATTGGACCCTGGTCGCCTGCAAGTCCCTGGTCAACCACAGACTCATGGCCTTCTGTAAGGCCCTGGTCGCCTGCAAGTCCCTGGTCAGTTACGGGCAAGTGGTCTTCCACCGGCCCCTGGTGGACTGTAAGTTCCAGGTCAGCCACAGGCCCATGGTCTTCCACTAACCCATGGTTGCCTATTAGCCCTTCGGCAGCTGTAGACCCATGATCATCGGCAAGCCCCTGGTCGTCCATGAACTCCTCGTCAGATGTAAACCCCTCCTCAGCTATGGCCTCCTCGTCAGCACCAGATTCTTCATCTGTGCTGATCTGGCCTGACTTCTCGTTTCCATAGGAGATCTCATTATTCTCACGCTCCCCATCGAAGATCTGGCGATCTTCGGGCCCGCAGTGGAGGCTTTTGCGATTCTCGGCGCGGCCATAGGAGATCTCACGCTCCTCGGGCCTACCATGAGACACTCCGCGATGCTTGGCGCCGCTATGAAAACGCTTGCGATTCCGGGATCCGCCATGGGGGATCTCGCCATTCTCGAGCTCGCCATTAGAGCCCTCTCCATCTTCGAGCCCGCCGCGAGAGATCTCACGATTTTCGGGTCCACCATGAGAGACCTCGTGATCCTCGGCGCCGCCCTGGGAGCCCTCCTGCTCCTCAGGATCCATCGCCTCTCCCTCGATGAGTGCTGCAGGATATCCTTCCGGATCTGCTTCCTCATAGAGAAGCTTCAGCGTTTTCGCATCTATAATACCGGTCACCGGAAGGCCGTACTCCGACTGAAATACCCTTACTGCATCTTCAGTCTTCGCTACAAATACCCCTTCCGGCTCACCCGGATCGAAACCCAGTTTAGCAAACATCGCTTGGATATCTACGATAAAAGGGCCTTTGTCGCCCCGCTTAAACTTAAGTGGCCTCTTAAGCAATGCTAAGCCCTCCCCTGAGCTCAATCTTGCCATGGATGACTCACAGCTCACGCTCACATGATATGCATAACATCAGGTATGCGTAACATTTCGTCAAATGTAAGCTGCATCTTCAAAGTTAAGTGGCTTGCGTAACATTTCACCAAATGTCGGCTGCATGTTCATGCTTAAGTGGCTAAAGGCCGGGAACCTGCACGGATCGCAAGTTGATGTTCAGATGATAGCCATGTGATACACATATGACGCACGGAAGATGCTTAGCCGCGACTTGGCATTCCCTGTTTACCTGAGAGAAGGCATAAGCAACGGTGAGCAAGAGACAAGGAGGTCAACAGACCAATCGAGCAACAGAGCAAGAAAGCAAGAAAGTTGCAGAGCAGCGGGAAAAAGAAGGCCTCCCATTGCAGGGAGGCCTTGCGGAATGCGGAGGCGTCATTCACATCTTTGCCACTCAGGACAGCGCTCTAGTCAAGAGAGAATACGGATTTTACTAACCCTGTCCGTGACTTATCGAGGTTCGCTTCAATAGCCTCCTCATAATCTTCAATCCTGAACTTGTGGGTAAGGAGTCGTCCCAAGGACACTTTTCCTTCTTCCAACAAGTCCACAGCCACTTTATATGTGGTCGTGTCCTTGCCGCGGTAAGTCTCGCCGCCACACCAGAAAGAACCCTTTACCATAACCTCGTTCAGCCATATAGGCGTCCAATCAATTCCTTTGGGAAACGATGCGAGTCCCACCAAGACCATCTTGCCGCCTGCCCTTGCAAACCTCAGCGAATCATCAATGCTTGTCGTGCTTCCTACACACTCAAAGACTACATCTGCTCCGCCTTCCATTATCCGTTTCCCAATGATAGGCTTCAGAAGCTCTCCACCAAGGGTTCCTGCAAGAGCCTCAAAATAATCGGGCTCTTCTTTCAAGCACACAACTTCGTCAGCGCCGTAACTCGAGGCAAGCTCTGCCTGGTGCGGATATTTGGCGACTACCACTATCTTCGCCGAGCTTCCGAGTGCCCGCAAGCCTGCTACCACTGACAAGCCGATAACGCCTGCACCCATTACGAGGCATGTATCATCATCTTTCGGATAGTTTCTCATAACGGGATGGAGCGCAGAGCAAAAAGCGTCTATGAGAGCTGCTTCTTCAAAGGGCACCTTGTCCGGGAGCCTGATCACCTGAGACTTGTGGGCCACGAAGCTCTCTGACCATCCTCCGCCTGTATCCCGACAGTAGCCGATGGCAAACCCAGACGAAGCAATACCCTTTCGAAAATTCTCGCACAGTGAAAAGTCCCCGCTCCGGCAAAACCGGCAGGGCTCAGAAATCTCCCGAGCAGCACAAGATAGTAAAGGATCTATTACGACCCTGTCCCCTAGTTTGATGTCAGTGACGTTCTTCCCTACCTCTGTCACGTATCCGCAATTCTCATGTCCAAGTGTAAGAGGGAATGAGACAAACGGTGATGAACTTGGACTGTCCCTTAACAAGATAAGGTTCAAGTCACTCCCGCATATTCCGGAATACACGGTTCTTATCCTGACCCAATTTTCGCTCAAAAGCCTCGGCTCGTCGACATCACGAAGAACGACATTGGATAGCGGAGAGTAGTAGGCCTTCCTCGCGAAAGTCCCGGCAGCCATCGAAAAAGCATACCTGGGAATCGTGCCGAGGAACTGCAGTGCTTTCATACTGCTTGCCCCCTTGACCCTTCCGGACCTATGATTCCAAGTTTCAGCCCTGCCCGTTTCAGACAGTCAAGCGCATAGTTTATGTCGTCTTCCGTATGGGAAGCAAGAACGTTCGCTCGCAGGCGGCATGTCTTTCTCGGAACTGCAGGCGGAAGAATCGGACAGATGAATATACCGTCCTTATGCAGCAGCATGGTAAGGTTCAGAGTCGTGTCCTCATCACCTGTTATAATAGGAATTACCGAGCTTTCCGTGTTCATGATGTTATAGCCAAGGGCTCTCAGCCCGCTTGTGAACAAAGCGATGTTCTCGCGCAGACGACTGATACGCCACTGTTCTTCTTCAATTACATCAAAGGCCTCCTTGGCAGCTGCTACAGCACCGGGACTTAACGCTGCGGAGAACACAAAACCTCTTGCCGTATGACGAAGGAAAGAGACAAAATCTTGTCTTCCGGCCACAAACCCGCCGACAGACGGGATAGTCTTAGAAAGTGAACATGTAAGAATATCGATTTCACCACGAGGAATACCAAAGTGCTCCTGGATTCCATGACCTGTCTTCCCCAGGACTCCGAGGGAATGGGCCTCATCCACAAGAAGCCAAGCCCCGTACTTTTTGCACAACTCGATGAGCTCGGGCACAGGAGCGATGTCCCCGTCCATGCTGTACACGGCATCAACTATGACCAGCTTTCCGCGATACTTGTCTTCTGCGTCTTTTAGAACCCGCTCCAGATCGTCTAAGTCATTATGTTCAAACCACAGAAACTCTGAGCCGGACAGTCTGCACCCGTCGATAAGACTGGCGTGGGAAAGCTTGTCACTGATTACAGCGTCTCCTCTGCCCATAAGCGATGAAATGGTAGCTACATTCGCCAAGAATCCGCTACTGAAGACTATCGAATCCTCAGTGTCCATGAACTCAGAGATTCTCTTCTCCAAATCCACGTGAAGCCTGGTGGTTCCTGCGAGAATTCGGACTCCGTGAGTCCCGGTGCCCAGTTCGTCAGTGGCTTTGTTGGCAGCCTGGCATATCCTGGGATGATTCACGAGACCGAGATATGAATATGATGAAAACATTACCTTGGACTCGCCGTCTATCGTTACCCTTGCACCGTCCAAGGAGTCGATTTTCTGAAGGTAGAAATAGAGATCCTGTTCCTTTATTTTTGATACCCTGCTGGAAAATGCATTGATCCTCCTCTGAAGAGGAGCTTTGACTGTAGACATATTAGTGTTTCCCCCTTCCCATGCCGGCGCATGGCGACTGTTGTGTGCGGACTATCTTCTGGCATCGGCATCCTGGGACTACTCGATACGGTCTCCCTTTGCACATTGTCGTCTGACAGCTCTTGAAGATAGTCTATCAACGTCGCAGGAGGATGTCAACATTTTTGTGCACACTCTCTGCCTCTTGGGGAGTCATGTTGTGAGGGACTCTATACTCTCAGCATTCTGCAATTCATGTTGCGAAGGACTCTGCACTGCCCGTCTGGTGCTGTTCATGTCGCGAAGAAGCCTACACTCCCCGCCTCTTGCGGTTCATGCGTTGGAAAACTCAACAGTTCCTTCCTTGATACCCTGAATGTACCAGTAATATATCATTATCTGCAGTATAATCCCTAAAAGCGCCCTTGACCCTCGTTTGTCCAGCCGGTCAATGAGTTTTGCCGCACCCGGCCTGTCAGGCCACCTCCCGAGAGTGAGGAGCCCTACCAGCCGGTAGAAAGGCCATATCATCGTAGTGCTCATACGCACACTGAAAGTAGGATGTTTTTTGTAGTAGATTACTGCCATGCGGCCTCTCTGGATTTCTCGTTTTCGAATTGAAGGCAGCTTTGCGACAGAGAATTCATGTTTTAGGTGGTAACCTGCAGGCTTGTCTGATCTTATGACTCGAAGCCCGAGCTTCTTCAACCGTTGACCAAGCTCTAAATCTTCCCAACCGTATTCTGTAAAGTCCTCGTCAAAAAGACCTGCCTCAAGCAGCCACCTGCGGGCAATGGATACATTTCCGCTGGCAAAAAAGGCCATTGATATGTCAGAGATCCGCTTCTGTGTGCCTGTAGGATTATCGAGGTCCTCAGTATAGATAACGCGCCCATGGACAATAGTCTTGTCTTCAGGGGAGAATCCGATGCGAAAAGCCCCGTCGTTCTGAGTCTCGCAAGCAGGATCTATGCGCGCGAAGACATGAGCTTCAATGAAGTCAGGCAGTGTCACGATATCACTGTCTAAGAGAATCACCAGGTCGCCAACGGCTTTACGGATCCCTCTATTTCTGGCTGCTGCTGCACTAGTGTGCTCCTGCCATTCATAAATCAACCTCTCAGATGGGCGGGTAACGCAAGGCTTAACCCCACATCTCTGCTCAACCTCATTCTTGACCTCAACCTTTGCATCCACCTCAGCCGGCGGTTTCGCTTCTCCCTTAACCTCAGCTTCACCATCCACCTCACCTGGCGGCTTGGCGCCTGTCCTGCTCCCAGCCTCAGCCCCAGGCGTGGTTATCGATTGTTCCCTAAGTCCGTGTTCTTCTACCAACCTTCCTACCATCTCACCTGTCCCATCCGTGGAACCGTCGTCTATGACAATGATTTCGTACTTGTCATGAGGATATGTCTGGACAAGCAATGCGGAAAGGCACTTCTCCAGTATCGCTCGTCGATTGTATGTAGGGATTATCACGCTTACAAAGGGGTAATTCGCAGCTCTTGACTTATCTTTACAACGCGTGTCAGTATCCAAAGTCACTTCTCCCTTATTATCCATGTCAGTCTTCTGCATATTCATCTTCCTTCGTGCGTTGCTCCAGCCATTCGTCGAGATTTGTCAGGATTCCATAAGGAACAAAGAAGAACGGAAGCATATCCCCTGAGTTCAAAGTGATATCAAACTGAAGATGGACAAGAATAGCACAGAATACTGCAAGGGCTGTAACAGGAAGAACCTCTTTGGACCCTACCTTGATGACACTCCGGACTCCTCTGTAAATCCCCAGGGCTATAGCAAGTGAGAAGAGAATCAGGCCAGGAATGCCTGTCGTTGCCCCGAATTCAAGGAAAATATTGTGAGCCATGTACATTGATGTGCCGAATCCCTCAGGATGCTCATACAATGGATAGAAATTGACAAAGTTATTGACGCCTACGCCCAGCACAGGATGATCCCTTATCATTAACAAGGCAGTCCTCCAAATCTCCAGCCTGTCCCTATTTGCCATGGGGTTTAGGATCCTCGCATACCGCGTGGCAACTGACGGATTGACTCTGAAGAAGAAAGCCACTATGCATACAAGGCCTGCCAGTGCAGCTATCTTCACAATCAGATTCTGCCTTGATTTGGCGCCCGGCATAAGAAACACCAGGAATCCGGCTAGAAAAGCGACGAATGCGCCACGAGACTGAGTTGCGATAAGAGCCACTGTAAGCAGGACAATAACAGGGAGCATCATGAGCTTACCGCGACGGTCCGCGCTACGAAAGTAACCCAGAGCTGTCAATATGGCGACACAGAACACAGTCCCTGCTGCATTAGAACCGACAAAAGGCAATTCAGCGCGATAATATCCCCTGCCCTTAGCCAGAGCTGAAGCATAATTAGCTAAGGCGTAGATTGCGCCTATGCATGCTGAACCTAAAAACAACTGAATCAGACTCTTGCCCCGCTCTTTTCTCTCAATCAATACCCGGGATACAGCCCCGAAGACCACCCATCCTGAAAGCGCCATCCCGATAGCCCCACCTAATGCAGAATAAGGTCTTATAGCAGGTATTGCAGACAACATCATCCACACTATCAATCCCAGGAGAATAGTGGTTTCAGGCCTGGACTTAATTCTCCTCGCGGAAGGATCCGTTATTGCTTTATGTACCCCAATTACAAGTAGTATTACCTGAGGAATCACACAGTGTCCTAAACCGAGGCCTGCTGCGCCTGCATAGAGAGCAAAGCGCTTCGCACGCTCTTCGCAAGAAGGCAAGCAAATACAACGTGTTCCTTCTTCTCCGGATTCATAGTTAGCTCTGACATTTCTTCGTAGAATGCTGATTTCTTGCTCCCCCTGTCCTATGCACACTGTATCATGGAAATTATGTTCTCCATACCGTCTTGCCCTCTCTTCCTATTCGCCTGTTACACAGCAAATCCTTCCCCGGCAAGCTCACAGCAGAGATTCCCTGACACAACACAACGGGACAAGTTGTGGTAGAATAAGGGCGACATTTTACATGGTAATTGAGCTATTTAGGACATGGGAGATAGGAGGACGCCGAATGCCTTCTGCAAACAGTGAACACAGCAGTTCACCGGAACTTAAACGCGTCAATGACAGCTATGTTGTTACTCAGACAGGCGATTTGAGTGAGCAGGGGTTACCGGTGACTCTTACCTTCATAGTGCTTACTTACAATACCAGGGACTTCTTGCGGGATTGCCTCAACAGCGTGCTGGAAGAGTCTCGGAATCTGACGCCGGACAATGTATCCTGCAAGATAGTGGCAGTGGATAATGATTCATCTGACGGGACTTGCGACATGGTTGAAGATGAGTTTCCGTCTGTACGCCTGGTTCGAAACCAGACCAACCTAGGCCCTGCCAAAGGCTTCAATATAGGAATAGCCGAAGCCCTGTCCTATTCAGATATTGTTGTCATCATGAACAGTGACATCATAGTCCTGCCCGGGACAGTCCGGAAGATGCTGGCTTTTCTCATTGCTCACAAAGAAGTTCACGGGGTCTCAGGCTCCCTGTATCACCCTGACATGACACCTCAGCGTACAAGAACTCATATTGTCCGGATTCTTCCGAAAGATAAGTCGAAACCCTTTAGCGCTGAATTTCCAGGCACAGGCTTTGCCATGTATCGCGCGGAAGCCTTCCGAAGAGTCGGCGGATATGATGAGAACTACTACTTTTACAACGAGGATCTGGACTGGGCAGTCAGAGCAAAGCGCGAGGGATGCGTATTCTACTCCTTACCTAAAGCAGGTGTAATTCATATAGGAGCAGGCGGAAGAAGACATAACGTATCCGGCATCTTCAAAGAGCTATATAGAGCTAATCTGTATTTCTACAGACGATACTACCCCGGGCTCGCATGGCTCGCTTATCTTGTCTTGAAGGCAGAAATCGCTATGCGTATCCGAGGCCTGAAACGAGAACTTCGGCGTCTTCCCGGCGATGAAGGGCTACAAGAATATGAAAAGCAAATCGCAATCCTCCGAGAAGCCAGGAGACGAATGCAAGAGGAATACCGAAAACCAAGCTCCCCGCAAATTCCCAGTTTTGCAGTGTAAGTAAGCCTATGCCGCACCGGAGGACTAAGTCTGCAATAGACATGCGACATGCCAAGGATGTAAGGATGTAGTAAGGCAACGACATAACTCGCACTCTTGTAGACAGTCAATATGTAGCAGTGATTGCTGATATGGCTGTGACTACCACCTTATCTCAAGGATCCTGCTACTTTTCATGACATGGTTTGCAGACCACACGCCAAGAGCTGCACCGGCCAGGACGTCGCTGGGCCAATGGGCATGGACATACACGCGGGACACTGCAATCAGAGAAGCACAAGCGTAGAACACATACTTATACTCAGGATACTGCTTCGCAAGGACGGTCGCGAGAGCAAAAGCGGTAGCACTGTGCCCCGAAGGCATTGAATTGTAATCGTCACTGATCCGAGGCCCGGTAAAGGAGTAAGGCCCTTCATCCGTCCATGGCCTCGCCCGGCCAAACGCTGCTTTTAATGTCAGGCAAGCTATCCCCGAATAAGCTACAGCATTTGCCCCAAGGTAGGCTGTATCAGGATCCTTGATAGAGATTAACCCGCAGATTGCCAAAGCTGACAGGCTGTTCCCCAATTCGGTCACAACCGCGCTAATTCGCCCGGCCTCAGGAGACCTGGGGCCGGCATTGATTCTGTCATAGACGTCCTGGTCCACCAGGAGCATCGTCCCGGTGCCCATGATGACAAGACACAAGTCACTCTCTTTGACTTGGATGGGACTCGTGTAGATATTGTGAAGGTCAGTTACGATTCCGACACAGTCTCTCTCCGGCTCACGGTATCCATAGGAAGATATCGCGAAAACGACACCATCGCCCAACTCATGCTCGGCCAGGACTGCCCCTGCAAAAACCCGAGGAGACATAAGAACCAGAAATCCCAAGCAACACCCAAGAAGCAGAATCGTGGTTATGAGAAAAGAAGCTCTTCGCATGACTTTCCTCTCTTGTCCTGTGTTTGTTCTCGCCTGCCTTTGACTCTCTTGCCTTGCGCTTGACTCTCTAACCGGCGCTTAACTACAGTACCCTTTCGGGTGGCCCCTATGCCACTCCCAGGCTGTAGCGATTATGTCCTCTAAGTCAGGAAATCTTGGTGTCCATCCTAACTCGTCTCTTATCTTGTCTGAACTCGCCACAAGGACTGCAGGATCCCCGGGACGCCTCGGAGCATCTACCGCAGGAATCTCCCGTCCGGTTACACGGCGCGCAGTCTCTATCACCTGGCGAACAGTGTAGCCTTGGCCGTTGCCTAGGTTGTAGGTGCGCGATCCCAAACCTTCTACCAGCGCCTCGGCAGCCAGAACATGGGCAGAGGCAAGATCTGAGACATGAATATAATCCCGGACACACGTCCCGTCAGGGGTATCATAATCCCGTCCAAATACTTTCAGCTTCGGACGAAGCCCAAGTGCAGTCA
>DGZL01000031.1:5742-7949 GCA_002398515.1 Firmicutes bacterium UBA4981 | reverse complement strand
GAGATTCTTTGATGTGCATGGCGAACCTGTCGATACTCCGCTTGGGGAACGGATCATCGGGGCAAGTCTGGAACAGTTGAAGAGTATAGAGCGTGTTGTCGCAGTTGCGGGCGGCACAAACAAGGCCCAGGCGATACTGGGAGCGCTTAGAACCGGTGTAGTGGATGTGTTGATCATTGATGATGTAGCGGCCCGAAGGGTGTTGGAAATGGCATCGTGATGACCATCGTGATGGCATTTGTCTTACGGTATCAAGCCTATTTTGATTTCGTCAAATCAAGTTAAGGGGGTAATCTGAATGCCGCTTGGGCAAGGAGCTTTAGGGCTTGGAGTGTCATACGTATTGGCAGTTGGTTATCTACTTCTGATGAGGCTTCTCGGGGGCATATTGAGTAAGCAGTATCCTGAAGAACACAGTGTCGTATGGGACACGCGCACAATCTCTCGTGTCACGATCTTGGCTGCAGTGGCAGGGGCAGGCGCGATGATTAAGATACCGGGACCTGCTACCACCATTGCGCTTGACGCTGCTGCCGGTTATTTTGCTGCTGCGTATTTCGGATGGCCTGTCGGCGCGACGGTGGCTGCGATAGGATGCTTCCTGGCAAACGCGTTGGGAGGCTTCGCCAGCTGGTTCCCGATGGTTCCCATCTACATGTGCGCAATGGCTTTCACAGTCACACTCGGGGTGTTCGTGGCGAAGAAGACCAATATCCTGTTTGCAATCATAGTCGGCACGATAGTAAACACAGTGACTTGTTTGGGTCCATGGGTGATTATGATAGGTCCTGCCCTGATGATTGCTTTACTGCCGTCCCAGCTAATCGGATCTGCAGTGAACGCGGCTGCCGGCCTGACAGTGGCACAGGCTCTAAGTAGCGCTCAGAAACACGGAAAACGCGAAATTGATGAGCATATAGAGCCTGAAGCCTGAGTGAGCACTAGTGACGACCGGTGAAGACTAGTCGGGACCGGTGAACACTGGTGGAGACCGGTGAAGACTAAAGTTTCAAGATGTGAGAGGTGTTCCACTTGGAGCCTACGATTGTTTCACTTAAAGACGTGACCTTTGCTTACAAGGGCTCAAAACGACAAGCCCTAAAAGGCGTCTCCCTCGATGTCAAAGAGGGTGAGTGCGTAGCTATACTCGGGCCTACCGGCGCGGGTAAGAGCACTCTCGCGTGTGTCATAAACGGCACAGTGCCCCGGTTTATCGAGGGGACGCTTACAGGAGACGTAGTCGTTGACGGCCAGATCCCAAATGACGTTGGAACTGCACAGATGGCGTCCAGAGTAGGACTGGTGTTCGGCGACCCGGATACGCAACTCTTCGGAATGACGGTAGAAGAAGACGTAGCCTTTGGCCCGGCCAATCTCGGATTCGATTATGAGACCATCATGGAGAGGATCACCCGCGCCATAGAAGGCATGAGGCTTCAAGGCCTTGAACAGAGGGCTCCGCATCGCCTTTCAGGCGGACAGAAACAGGCGACAGCTATCGCAGGAGTCTATGCCATGCTTCCCAAGATCATGGTGCTGGACGAACCCACATCCATGTTGGACCCGGAAGGCAAGGCGCGTGTTTTCTCAATCATACGTGATCTCAACAAGTCCTTGGGGATGACTATCATTTTGATTGAACAAGAGGTTGATGACATACTTGAGCTGGCAGATCGGGTCTTTGTCATGAAATCAGGCGAGTTTGTTCTCGGCGGCACGCCGGACGAGGTTTTTGCCTCTGTCGATGAGCTGAGGGAAGTGGGCATAAGAGTGCCCAACATAGTTGAGTTCGGAAACCTCATAGGTGCTGACAAGACGCCCTTCTCGGTGGAAGAGGCAGTATCAGTCGTCAAAAGCGGGGCATGGAGGAAAGCTGCGGACAGAGATGCTTCCATTGAGGACAGAGATGGTCCCAGTTTGAGGGGAGATCCGGATGCCCTGTCCGGCCCAATGGCAAGCAGTGGCCGAGACCGAGAAGCAAGCGCCGGCGACGAGTCAGTTCAAGATAAAGCGCCTGCTGTGGAGGCGACAGTGCCTGCGGTGGAAGCGGTTGACCTTGAATTCCGGTATCCTATGGGAGTCAAGGCGCTGGATGGCGCAAACCTCAAGGTATATCCCGGAGAATTCGTGGCTATCGTCGGACAGAACGGGGCCGGAAAGACCACGCTGACCAGACATTTCAACGGATTGCTCAGGCCTTCGGCAGG
>DGZL01000031.1:0-5410 GCA_002398515.1 Firmicutes bacterium UBA4981 | reverse complement strand
GATGAGCTGAGATTCGGGCCTATGAATATCGGAATGGATAAAGACAGGATGGAGGAGGCCATACGCGATATCCTCCTTGACATAGGCCTGGACAAATACAGGCAAGTATGGCCGCGCTACCTCACCAAAGGGGAAAGACAGAGGCTTGCTCTGGCCTCCGTGGTAGCCATGGAACCCGAGATACTCATCGTAGATGAGCCGACTACAGGCCTGGACTGGTTAGAGTCCCTTCAGATACTGGACTATCTGGAAAGACTGCGCCGGGAGAGGGGCAAGACCATATTAATAATCACTCACGACATGAACATAGTCAGTCTCTACGCAAAGCGGGTCGTGGTTATGACAAACGGACGGGTAGTCGGGGAAGGAACACCGCGCGAGGTCTTTTCACAGCCGAAACTTATGGAACAAGCATATTTGCGGAGGCCTGCAATTGCCGATTTATCCGAGACTCTGTGGGGCGAGGTCTTACTGACTCCGCATGAGGCAGCCGACAGGCTCAAGAGATCATCAAGGACGAATCGAGAGGTGGCCGGCAAATGATTGTCGAGTATGAAAGCAAACAAACGCCAATACACAGGCTTGACCCTAGGGCTAAGTTCATCTGGCTGGTTGTGACCATAGCTATCAGCATTATTTGGACGGATCCCGTCTACCTTCTGGGATTAGGTGTATTGACAGTAGTAATTGGCTTTATGGGGGAATTCCCCTGGCCTAAGATGAAAGGGACGTTCATGTTCCTGCTTATTATCACAGCCATAATCACACTGGTGCAAGGCGCCACATACATTCCTAAGGTCATATGGATGGCTAACCCTGAGCGGGTCGTGTTCCATTTGATACCAGGCTGGATTCCCGGGGTCGGCCCGGCATGGCCTCTAAGGCTCGGAGGGCTTACTTACGGAATCTGTATGGCTCTTAAAGTTTTCGTTGTCCTCATTGCCATATCGGTTTTCGGATACGTGACATCACCTTCGGAAGTAGTGCAGATCATCGTGCGGCTCCCCTTCGTTTCCTACAAGTCCGGGTTCGTGGTCTCGGCTGCCTCCAAGTTTGTGCCTGTTATCCAGATGCAGCTAGCCACCTTAAGAGACGCGGAGAGATCCAAGGGAGTTGATTTCGATTCAGGCTCCTTTACGGAGAAGGTGAAGAAGACCACAAGCATGCTGGTTCCCCTATTTGCCAATGCGCTTTCCATGGCAGACACCATGGCTTTGGCAATGGAGTCCAGGGCGTTCGGATACAGCAAGAACTTTACGATGATAAGACCTTATCAAATGCAGGCATCTGACTGGCTTATGGTAATTTTGTCCGTCGGAGGCCTGGCAGCAAGTATAGTTTGTCTCGCTGTATTCAAGTTGGGGGCGCTTTAGGATGGACGGAGCGGACGGAGTGGTAGTCTGTCTCGGTGCTTGCGCCATGGACATGATGTTTACCGTAGACAGACTCCCGGAACCCGACGAAATGGTGTTTGCCGAGGGAGAGGTAGGATTCTTTCCAGGCGGGTCAACAGCTAACATCGCAGCCGGGATCGGACGCCTCGGTTATCCATCCAGATTCGTGGGGCGGACCGGAGACGATGAAAACGGCAGCAGGCTACGGCAGGCTTTCGAATCTGACAGGGTTGATGTCAGGTGGCTTTTTGAGATCAAAGGAGGCAGAACCGCCCAGACCATAATCGCTGTGGACCGGGCCGGCCAAAGAGTCATCTACTCGCTGGGGGGAGAGGCAATCCTCCAAAAACCCTGTGAGTTTCCTGACGAGGCCATGAAGAACGCGAAGGTCCTCTACATCGGTGAAGTTCTGCCGGATGTAGCTCTCGAGGCCATCCGGGTTGCGAGGAGCCATGGTGCTATTGTTATCTACGGTCCCGGAGGCGGGATTTCATGGATGGACAAAGCGACGCTCAACAGATTGATAAGGACATGTGACTATGTTGTGCTTTCCCGCGGGGAGCTTAGTTCAGTTACATCATGCAGATCGCATACTGAGGGCGCAGGCCGTCTCCTGGAATGCGGTGTGGGTAATGTCGTAGTTACACTGGGTTCCGAAGGATCCGAATGCCACTCCCGTGGTAGGGATAGTTGCCGGCACAAAGTATTCCGCGCTCGTGCCTTCAATGTCCCGGATGTCATAGATACTACGGGGGCAGGAGATTCATTCGCTTCAGGGTTCATCACAGGCCTGCTAGAAGGTATGGATATGGCTCGGTGTCTGGTGCGGGGAAATGCCTGCGCAGCACTGGCCATCAGGAAGGTCGGCGCAAGAGAAGCTATGCCCACCGGGGAAGAGTTGAAGGAGTTCCTAAGAAATGTCGAGCTATAGTATAGATCCAGGTAGAATAGCAGGAGCCCTTGCAGGAGTCGCAATCGGGGACGCAATGGGGATGCCGTTAGAATTTATGACCAGGGAAGAAATCCGTAATGCATACGGACGGATAGAAGGGTTTTGCACGCCGCGTCCGGGTCACATCCATGCCGGAATGGCGGCAGGCCGGATCACAGACGACACAGAACAGACCCTCGCCATTATTGAGGCCCTGGATGCGCACGGAAGGATAACCCCGGAGGTGGCGGGAGGCGCGTATCTCAAATGGGCAGAGCAGACGAATGCCTATGAATCGTCAGTTTTGGGGCCCAGCTCACGCAAGGCTTTGGAAAGGCTCAAAGTGGGAGAAGACCCTCGCGATACAGGGTCGGCAGGGAGCACTGTAGGCGCTGCGATGCGTGTCGCGCCTATCGGGATAGTGAATTCTCCGGATCTGGATAAGGCAGCCGAAGAGTGCTATCTGTCCTGCCTTCCGACACATGGCGTAAACATAGCGATTGCAGGGGCGTGTGCAGTGTGCTGCGGGGTAGCGGCTGCTCTCGCTGCAAAGTCCCTGGATGAAGTGGAAGATGCCGCACTCTACGGCGCCCGGTATGGTGAACGCCTCGGCATTCAGTGGGCAGGCACACTGGTGAGCGCAAGGATTGAGCTTGCCCTAAGCATTGTCGGTGAAAGCAGGGGCACCGAAGAAGCGGAAGATCGCCTCTATACTACCTGCGGAGTGGGAATGGATCCGACAGAGCTTGTCCCGACTGCCATAGGCCTCTTGGTCCTACATAAAGGCGATCCTCGGAAAGCCGTACCTGCTGCTGCAAACATGGGCGGAGACACGGATACGCTTGCGTCCATTGTCGGGGCGTTATCAGGTGCTTACACCGGCATTCGGGCTTTCCCGCAAGAATGGGTAGATACTGTCCAAAAAGAAAACAACCTGGATTTTGAAAAGCTTACCGCGATTCTCGTGGCTGTCAGGGAAAGGAGATATGCTAGCAATGGCCGGTATAGATGTTAGGCTTCGCCGAATATTCGGAGAGGACGGGAAGACGGTTATATGTCCGCTGGATTTCGGCGGTTTTATGGGGCCTGTGGACGGGCTTTATGACCCTTCTTCTGCAGTCCGCAAAGTAGTCGACGGAGGGTGTGATGCACTCCTCATCAACCCGGGTATGGCTGCGACTGAGTGGGAGAGCTATGCCGGGAAGGCAGGTCTCATAGTCCGGGTGACCGGAGGTTCCACGAAATTCAGTCCGAATCCGGCTTATCATACACTGGTGTGCTCCGTGGAGGAAGCATGCCGGCTTGGCGCAGACGCAGTCTGCATCATGCTGCTGGTGGGTTCAGATTATGAACAGGAAATGTTTGAAATAATGGGTCAGGTAGTGTCGAGCTCACATGCCTTGGGCATTCCTGTCCTTGCAGAAGTCATCCCATTTGATCTTACCCATAGCTTCAATCCTGAGTGGATAAGCGTATGCGCGAGAGTAGGATACGAACTCGGGGCGGACGCGATAAAGACGTACTACACGGGAGAGGGTTTCCGGGAGATAGTTAAGGCTTGTAGGGTCCCGATTGTAATAGCAGGAGGTCCCAAGGTCGACGATCCCAACACCGTAGTTCAGAAAGCCATGGCAGCAGGAGCTCGAGGAGTCGCGTTTGGGCGCAACGTGTATCAGGCTGATGATCCCACCCGGAAGGTCAGGGAGCTGTACAGCATCGTTCACGGGGATTGCCCTTGTAAGGAGGGACGATAACCGTGAAAGCAGTTGTGTATCATGGCCCCGGTGATCTACGAGTCGAAAACGTGGACTCTCCTGTCCTTAAAGATGGGGACGCGCTTCTTGAGGTATCCTATTGCGGTCTTTGCGGGACGGATGTCAAGACATACAGGCGCGGACATCATATGTTTACCCCTCCGTGTATTCTCGGTCACGAAGTCGTAGGAAGGATAGCTGAGATAAAGGGTAAGCCTCAAAGATCCGATATCGCAGTAGGAGATAAAGTTGCAGTTGCTCCTTACGTGCCATGCTACGGGTGTGCGTATTGCCGCAAAGGCAGGGAGGAGCTTTGCGTGAATAAAGGCTGGATCGAAGGGGCTTTTGCCGAGCATGTAAGGATTCCTGCTGAGGTTATGAGTAAAGGGACGTTTCGTGTTCCCTCCGATGAGCACTTCAAGCTCGCCTGCCTTTCTGAACCTCTTGCTTGCTGTGTGAACGCGGTCTTTGACTCCCATGTGGGACTTGCGGACACAGTCATGATAATCGGCGCAGGGCCAATGGGCCTTCTAATGCTTGAACTGTGCAGGACAGTTGGAGTCTCGAAGATCCTCGTGAGCGAGCCAAATGAATTCAGAAGGAGTACGGCGGCTGCAAGCGGAGCTTCCGTTCTGAACCATCGGGATGAAGGAGCGGACGTATCTGCGTGGGTGAAGGATGAGACAGACGGCGTCGGCGCTGATGTAGTGTTCGTATGCGTCGGAACCGTTGAAGCTGTGAACTCCGCATTTGGCTGTGTCAGAAAGGGAGGTGTGGTAAACATATTCGGCGGGTTGCCCGGCGGGTCCAGCTTAACTATAGACCCGCACATCCTCCATTATGACGAGGTGATTGTCACCGGGAGTTTCGGTTTCACACCGCTGCAGTTCCACACAGCCCTTACTATGCTGATCGGCGGCACGATAGATGTTGGGAACATTATTACACACGAGTTTGGTATCGATCAGGCGAAAGAAGCCTTTGATATGGCGTCTTCCGGGGAAGCTTTGAAGATACTTCTTGAGGTCAATAGTAATGCGTGATTTCTCTCTTATGGGGATAGATATAGGCACGTCAGCAGTCAAGGTATTGCTGTGGAGGTCAGACGGGAGCGTGCGCCAGGTGCGCCGTCCGGCTAAGGAATCCTATGTGAAGGTATGCGGGTCCGGCATCCCTGAGCAGGATCCTGTCAAGCTGTGGCAGATTGTGAAAGGATGCATCCAGGAGGTGCTAAAGGGGTGTGACGCTCGCAGTGTGGCAGGTGCGGGCTTATCCGGGCACGGCCCCTCCCTTGCGGCAGTAGACTGCAACGGGGATCCGGTGTCTAACAT
>DGZL01000120.1:335-14251 GCA_002398515.1 Firmicutes bacterium UBA4981 | reverse complement strand
CGGCCCGTAGGCTAGTGGCCGAATTTTGACACCCCTCGTTGCAATCACCGGCCTCAGAAAACGTACGTACCTTGCGGGGCCACCCAAGACCTCGGAAAATGAGCGAAAACTAATGAGCCCATACTTAGGTTCTAAAAAAGAGTAAAGGTGAATTGCAGATTATCAACTTGAGGGGCAGCGATTGCTGCCCCCTTTTGGATCTTAAGAGACTTCTTGGACTACCGTCCGAATGCTGTCCAACATATAATAATGCGATATCACGCTTACGTCCGGTGGAATACCGCTGACGTAAAGACGCAGCCTCAAGGAGGTTTATGCATGAGCACAAGTGAGTTTTTGTCCATAATCGCCGAAGAAGAGGCTTCCTTAGCCGGGATTTTGTCGGCTGAGGCAGTTAAGGCAGGTGAGACAGCGCGTTGGATTACGCTAATCTCAGACGATGACCTTGCACAGCTGCCACCTGGCGAGATAATCCGAAACATTGTCGACGTACAGAAGTCTGTAAGTTGTGTCCTTAGTTCCGCGGCTGATAAAGAAATAGCGATTGCAGCGAAAATATGCGCGCTTCTGGGAGGGAAGTGTGCCCCCATTAGCTGGCAGGTTGTTCGCTGTGACAGGTGTTGCCCCTGTCCTGAAGAAAAATGTCCCGGCACAGGAGATGTCGTCATAAACGGGGATTTTGAGGACATCGGGCCTGACCCGGCAAACCCGGTGCTTGTAGGATGGACTGCAATTAACGCCAGACCTCGTGTGCGCGATGGGCAACCGGTGTCTACGTTTTTTTCCGGGAATGTTGTTGCCGTTCTCGGCTCGCCGAGTGTCAGCTCTGACGCATCGATTTCTCAGACTGTGCCTGTGAACGGAGGATGCCCTTACCAACTCACTTTTGCCGGGTCAGGGAATCCTTCAGGCCCAATAATCACAGTGCAGGTGGAGTTTCGCAGCAACGGCGTCATTTCGGCGTTTACCAAACGCATTACAACGCTTGGTTCAGGATACCACACTTTTGTATATATGTTGGACGTTCCGGAAGGCGCGCCTTCAGCGACAATTACGCTTTCAAAGGCATTGTCAGGGGAGATATTTATTGACCTTGTGACATTCAGCTCGCAATAGGACCCAAAGTATCGAATAAACCCGATCAAAAGATGAATCAGCCGGGTAAATGAGGAGGGGGCATAAGAAATGCCCCCTTAAGATTTGGTCATTGTCGCCTTGCTGCGGGTATTGCCTGACGATAATAGGGAAGACAGGGCACGGTAGGATAACATTCAACCAGGTTTCTGACGGCAACGGCAGTCACTCTTATGAGAAATGTTGCTGTGACCATAACATCAAAAACCTGGCATTTGGTGCCACCCCGTGATGTTGTGACAATTGTCGTCTTTTGCTCAGTGTGAATGACTTCATTTTGAACATGCATTCCCGGACGAACCCCTTCAATATGAGCAGATGTCATGAACGGAATTTCGAGACATGTATGTCGAACCAGGCCGTCACAGGATGCATAAACAATGTCTACCTGAAACACGCCTTCTTTTACTACTTTGTTCTCAAATACTGTGTCAGTGGGGCCGACTATCTCTACCTGAACCGTAATGATTTTCTTCGCCGGTAAACCGCATATTGGGACCGGGTATGCCGCTCTTTTTACTGTCTGAACTTCTGCCTCTCCTATCAATTTCATCACTTTTACCGGTTCACACTGGGTATTCGGCACGCATCGAAATAGAGGCTTTATGACAAATTGTCGATTTCTATCATTCATAGAGGCCAACTCCTTGTACCTCAAGTCGGATTATTCTATGCTCTAATTATGAACGTTGTGTCCAAGGATCCCCTTGCTTCATATCATGGACTAGACCGCGCTCATAAGAAGTGCAGTCGAGAGGACATATATAGGGAGGTTTGACTCAGAATGCCAAATAACGAAATCATAGCAAGAATCCTGGGCATAGTCGCAGATGAGCAAGGATTCCTCGCATCTATTCTGTCTGCGGAAGCAGATAAGGCCGCTGCGTCTGCTGCTCTTATCACGGCCCTTGTGTTCCCCGAGGACGAGGACCCCAACGTTATTTTGAACAAGGCCTTGGCTATAGAAGATGCGGTTGTCGGGGTAATCGGGGCAGTGGCGTGCAAGGAGTTTGCAATTGCTGCAAAAGTCGCTGCAGTGCTTGGAAATACAGTTGGTCCTATTGGCCTGACTGTGGGACCGTGCATCCCCACAAGAACTACAGTGCTAGGCGTCTGACACGTACCGGGTTGGGCGAATTTTCGCCCAACCCTATCCAATTACCGACGGAGGTCTGCGTGGATATGGGGTTTGAAAGAAAAGTAGCTATTCTCACAAGTATTTTCGTTTCGGACAACGACAGGATCATGTTCAGTGGAGCTGATCGATACCTAGTGCACCTCTATGCGCTTCTCGAGGAGTTGGGTTATGAACCGTATGTATGGCAAGTGGGTTCAGGAGATCGCTTGCTCGACGGGATGAGGATCCAAGGGCTTCCCAAGGGTAATACCGAATTTGGCGGGCTACCTGATCTCAATATTCAGTTCTTTGAGCACACAGTAAGTTATGGGAAGGCTATCTATTTTGCTTTGCCTCTTGCTTTTCCCAGGGTAAAGCCAAGGTCAATTGTGATTTCTCACGGAATAGGATGGGATTACCCCGCTCATCCATGGTCACCTCTGTCAGGGCTGCTGAAAGATGAATGGCTTAGGAGGCTTCGGTACGCTGTAACCGCCCCTGATCTGGTTGTTTCTGTAGATACGAACACCTTGAATTGGCTACGGGCTACATGGCCCGGATATGAGCACAAGCAAGTGTATATCCCAAATTTCGTGGATCAAGGGGAGTTCTTTCCCAATGAAGAAAGGCGGGGAAGTGAGTCCTTGATTATTCTCTATCCCAGGCGATTGACTTGGATTCGAGGGCTGGATGATGTGAAGGTTGTTGCTGAGAGATTGACACGAAGATACGATTTTCTCGAATTTCATATTGTGGGACGTGGAGGAACTGATGACGCTGAAGCGGAGATGCACCGCTGGGCAGAACAGAATCCGAGATGTTCATACTACTGGGTTTCCATGGAGAACATGGCTGAGCTCTACTGGAAGGCAGATATTGTGCTCATTCCCACCCGCGGAGCAGAAGGCACGTCTCTTGCGTGCCTTGAAGCCATGGCTTGCGGAAAGCCTGTAATATGCGGACATGTAGGAGGTCTGACTGACCTCGTGATAGACCAATACAACGGCATTCTTATCAACGTGTCTCCCGAGACCCTGGAGGAGGCAATTGAATATCTCGCTCTGAACCCGGAAATCCGGCAGACACTTGGCAGGCGAGCACTGGAGACATCAGACGCTTTTTCGCTGGAGCGGTGGAAGGAGAAATGGCGGGGAGCGTTGAGAGGAGTCTGGGGAGATGATGGAAGGTGAAGCAAGATTCTTGTCGCGTTGCTATCCTAACTGACTACATGTTGCATCCCACTGATGACAACCTCTTAGTCGTTGAAGAGAACCTCGGCCTCCTGAACCTTCTCCGGTTCATCCGAGGTGAACTGTCGTGGAATGTGGACGTGTTCCAAGCGTCCCCCATTGCCAAGCGTATGTTTGACGGGGTGAATGTCTTCGGCATTGATGCAAAGGCTGACCATGTGTCCATGTTTCCGGGGCTGAACTCAGCATTTGCCCAGAGAAGCCTTGAGTATGACCTTAGGATTTACTTCCATTGGCACGTTGCTGCTCCGAAGGTATGCCACAAGTCCATAGTCGTATCTCACGGCATCTTCTGGGATGCTCCTTCAACGCGTTTCAATCGGTTTCATTCTATTGACAAGTACGAGTGGGAGAAGAGGTTGCTATACGGGGTAACTGCGCCTCAAGCTTTTGTTGCAGAAGATCGCAACACAATAAACGTGATCAAGGCAATGTGGCCCGGTCATGAACATCGACTAGTCTACATTCCTCCGGGAATTGATCTCTTGGCGTTCTCCGGATCAGAATCCAAGGATGAATTCGGGATAACGCGGATTGTTTGCCCGCAGGATTTTGCTTTCGAGCAAGGAATCAATGAAGTTCTTGCTGTCGTAGGCATGGCTTGGGAACAAGGCGCCAAAATCGACTTCCATATTGTGGGCGATAGGAGAGGCGCCAAAGAGGCCTCTGTCATGGCTGACCATATCTCTTCGTTGCCTAACTGTAAGTTCTACTCGGTTCACTGGGACAGCCTGGCTGATCTATATCCTAAGTTCGACTTAGCGCTGATGCCGTTTCGGGCCACTGAAGGAGCGTCCCTGTACTGCCTTCAAGCCATGGCGTGTGGACTTCCTGTTATAGCCGGGTTCGCCGGAGGACTTGCGGAATTTGTTATCCATGGGTGGAACGGTTATCTGGTAAGCCCAGAAGCGGCGAATCTGATTCAGGCTGTGCGGGAACTTGCAAGTGACAGGAGTTTACGTCTTAGAATGGGTGAAAATGCACGGAGATTGGCCGAAGGCTACCCTGAGTCTTTATGGAAGCAAAGGTGGAATAGTCTTCTTAACCGGATATTAGCGAAGAATCAGGAAGGAGGTGACTGAAGTGACAAAATGCTTTCCATGCCCGCCGGATCCTCGTGAAAGGATCGTTCAGGCAATTGCAATAGAACAGGAGCAGCTCGCGCGGATTCTGACATCGCTGGCAGACAAGGCGGAGAAAGCCGCGAACTGGCTTCCTGATACTGCACCGGATGAGCCGTTTAACGTAATAGTTGATAAGGTGAGGGCTTTAGAATGCGTCATGGCTCAGGAGATAAGCGCATTAGCCATGAAGGAGCACGCCATGAAAGGACTTCTGAGGCAGCTGTGTCCGGGGAATCATGATGAACTCCCATGTCCGTGTCCTTGTAAGCTATTCTACGTATGCAAGATCACCAAACGGTGTCCGGTGTCATGTCACATGGACCTAGACCTGGAGTGTCAAGACCCATGTGACTAGAGGCTCAAGATGTCGTCAAAAAGGCGCCTGGTATCCAAAGAGGCGCCTAATATTCTAGAATGTGTCATAATGTGTCATTGGGCTCGACTGTGCGGACCGTCTCGTTCCGGAATTCCTTGTCTATGGACATAAGGTTCTCTATGCCCAGTTGAACCTTGGGAGATACGGCTTGAAAATCGCCTATGATGAATGCGTGCATGTATGGAGGTTCAGGGACTGTCAGGGCAGGATTTACCTCCAGAAGATAGCTCTGGGTCACAGGGGAGATTTCATCCTTTGTCAAGAACAATATCGGAGTGTGTTTTCCGCTGTGCGCAAGCATGGATCCGCATATGGAATCTTGCCACCTTCCGGGATTTACGAACGTAAAGGCATGCCCATGTCTCGTGACTTTCCCAAATCCAAATCGGCCGTCTGCAGACTTATACTTGGAGAATCTGACTGAGAGCTCAAAAGGATCCTCGCCGGAGATTCTGCTTACAGTGCCGTCAGCAAGTCCTCGTACAATCTTCTCCGTTTCATCAGAAATCACATTGCGCCCTCCGATGATAAAAACATTCACCGGTTCATGGGCTGCCTTGATTACAGCTGCTGTCTCCTGGGGCAGCGTATCCTTTAGAGTGAAGACTATGGGGATTCCGCGGTGTGCTGCCATTGCGCCTGCCACTAGCCCTGATTGCGGATCTTGTCCCGATACCAGCATCATGTCATTGGGATATCCCAGGAATCTTGCTGCTTCAGCAGCGGTATGATAGGCATTGATACCCGATATCCTCGTGACGCGGAGTCCTAATGACACCAGTTGATCCTCTACTTGCTGACTGAGAGGCCCTACCAGGATTGCTTGGGTGACACTATTCGTGCCTGCCGAAGCCAATCTTCGAATTTCGTCGACGAGGACAGGGTCAATACCTGCCTGTGCAACCAGGATGATCGGCCCGTCAAACGGATGGTGGGTAAGGGCGAGGGCAGCGAGAGCATCCAGGGGATTATTAACATCAGCCAGAATTATGCCTGATGAACCCCCTCCGAAGACGAACTGCGAGACTGCGACATTGACTTCCAAAGGGGTCCTTCCCGGTATCCTGGTGGTATTGGGAGAGTCCAGCGTGAGAATCATCACTTGCACAACTCCTTAGAGCAGAGGATTTGCAGAATGTGAGAACCACAGGTGCGTTATCTCTCGTATTCCCAGCAATAACATGATTTATGCAAAAGGGGTTCGCATATTCGCGAACCCCTTTCACTTACCATCTGTAACGTGTTTCTCAATAAAGACCTATTGCTCTTGCTCTTGCTTCAATTTCTCAATTACCTGCTGGCTGATGGCTGCAGGGATTTCTTCATAGTGGGAAAATTCCATCGTGAATGAACCACGCCCGGCAGTAATTGAGCGAAGGTCTATGGCGTACCTAAACATTTCTGCCATAGGAGCCTGGGCTTTGATAACTTGGTTGCCGTCTTGGGGTTCCATTCCCATGATTCTTCCTCTTCTCTTGTTCAGGTCGCCCATTACGTCACCCATTTGGTACTCAGGCACTGTGACTTCCACATTCATAATAGGCTCGAGCAGAGCAGGGGATGCCTCCATGATACCCTTCTTAAGAGCCATGGATGCAGCTATCTTAAACGCCATTTCAGAGGAGTCCACAGGGTGATATGAACCGTCATAGAGAGTAACTTTCAGGTCAACTAACGGATAACCTGCCAGTACACCCTCACCGAGCGTTTCTCTTACACCTTTCTCAACTGCAGGTATATACTGTCTTGGGACAGAGCCTCCGAATATCTTGTCTTCAAACTCGAAATCGCTTCCCGGAGGCAGAGGTGAGATTTCAAGGAATACGTGGCCGTACTGCCCGCGCCCGCCGGTCTGTTTCTTATGCTTGCCCTCAACTTTGGAAGTCCCCCTGACTGTCTCACGATAAGGTATCCTAGGCGTCTCCAGGATTACCTCAGCTCCGAACTTCCGCTTTAGTCTGTCTGCCGTGACTTCCAGGTGGACTTCGCCCATGCCTTCTACAATAGTCTCAGCAGTCTCGGCGTCACGACGCACCAAGATTGTAGGGTCTTCTTCTGTAAGACGAGCAAGACCTGTACCGATCTTATCTTCGTCACCTTTTGCCTTCGGCTTCATTGCCATTGCAAGCGTGGGCTTGGGGAAGTCTATACCCGGCAATACAATGGGATTGGCCTTGTCACAGAGTGTGTGGCCTGAGGCGGTTACTCCCAGTTTTGCCACTGCACCGATATCTCCTGCGCATACCTGGCCTGCAGGCTCCTGTTGCTTTCCTCTCATGAAAAAGAGTTGTCCGATTCTCTCTGTGGCATCTTCATTGCTGTTATAGACTTGCGCATCTGAGCGGATAGTGCCGGAGAATACCCGAAAGAGGCTTATCTTTCCGACGAACGGGTCAGCAGTGGTCTTGAAAACAAGAGCCGAAAGAGGCGCGTCGTCTTCGGGTAGCAGTTCTCTTGTCTCATCAGACCCAGGCGCCTTGCCTTCAACTTTGCTGTGATCCGCAGGTGAGGGAAGATACGACACTATAGCGTTGAGCATCGGTTGAATACCAATATTCTTCAGAGCGGAAACACATACTATAGGATATGTTTTGCCTTCTATTACTCCTTGCCGTAAGCCTCGTCTGATCTCTTCCTCGGTCAGTTGCTCGCCTTCGAGGTACTTCTCAATCAATTCATCATCGTTTTCTACAGCTGCTTCAACAAGCTCGTTATGATATTTCTCAGCGGCTTCTTTGAGATTGTCAGGGATATCTTGTTCTTCTGACTTGCCTTCGGAGCCGCTGCCGCAAACAATAGCTTTCATTGCGATAAGGTCCACAATTCCGCGGAAAGAATCCTGAGAGCCTATGGGAATCTGGATTACAGTGCATTTCGTCCCGAATGTGTTGCGTAGAGCATCTACAGTCTTATAGAAGTCAGCGTTTTCTCTGTCGACTTTGGTTACCGCGATCATCCTAGGGAGGGATCTCTCATCCGCAAATCGCCAGACGTTTTCAGTTCCTACTTCGACGCCTGCAGTAGCGCAGACTGCTACAACCGCAGACTCTACGACACGGAGTCCGCTCTTGACCTCTCCGATGAAATCAGCATATCCAGGCGTGTCCACCAGGTTGATTTTGGCGTTTTGCCATTCGCATTGTGCCACTGCAGTCGATATGGTAATCTTACGCTTAATCTCGTCAGGATCGTAGTCAAGCGTGCTGGTGCCTTCATCGACCCTACCGAGTCTCTCAATGGCGTTAGCGTCGAACAGCATGGCGTCGCCAAGGCTGGTTTTGCCGGCTCCGCTATGGGCAATTAGGGCAACATTCCGGATATCTTCAGTGCGGTACCTTCTCAAAAGAATCTCCTCCTTGAAATCCTCTTACGGCGCTTGTATACCTTCACTATTTTACACTTGCTCCATGTCAATTTCAAGGATCCCTTCGCCTCTGTCGTCGGCCTCCGGCCTTGACACTGTCGCACTGCCGGCCTTCGGCCTTCGTCGGCCTAGGATAATGCCACGGTGTAAGCGGTCTCGGGAAATGTCACCCTGCAAGCGCTTTCGGAAAATACCGTTCTAATAAGCAGTAAGCAGTTTCGGAAGATGCCGTCCTAGGACGCATCTTAGCACATAACGCCTTATGGTGAATCTGACATTGCGAACCCACGACCTTGTTCAGGCTAAGTAACGGCTTCTCTACCATAGGCCTCTCGAAGGTGGCTCATAGGACTGCATGTTTCATAGAGGTGGCTGGTTTAGAAAAACACGTGCCCTATTCTCGACCACCGCACGGCGTCTGGGTGGTAGAGATTCGACCATGTTCCGCGGTAAGGTGGTAGATGGCGTGTCAGATTTCTAAAATAGATGGCAGAATTCCTGTCACCTCACGTGGGCTTTGGAGACACGGGCCCTGTTTTCCACTACCGATCAGCGATTGGGTGGTCGACTATCTACCGCGTTTCGGATAGAAGTGACAGATATTATCCCTACAAGGCATGGAATCGAAGGCGTAGGATCGAGAATGTTTTGAGTTCGCGCTCCTTATCTGGTGCCGATTATTATGAGGATGGAGCCACATAGTATCATGACCAGTTTGGCGAGGGAGACGCGTTCGACAAGACCCCACAAACCCAGGGCGCTGACGGCTATCAATACAACAGGGCCCAGGAGTCCCAGGACTGCATTGATTCTGAGGGCTGCCTCAATTGTGTTTATCTTCAGCATAAGGATAGCAGCTGCTATTTCAACCCCTGCTCCGATTACGCGGAGGCATGACATGAGGACTACCGGATTCTCATGAGGATCCATAACACCACTGCCTTTCAATAGTGCTCACAACAATGGTATGATGTCTTCGGGAGTTTCTTGCGGATTATTGTTGTGTACTTGTGCGACAGATTGCTTCCGGGTAGGCTATGCGAAGACTATGTGAAGGCTGTGTCTTACGTGGTGTCGGGAATTGTTGCAACAAGTATATGCATATGTTATACTTTGGACGTAGTGCCTTCTAGTTATCGTCGCTGCAGGAGTTGTAGGTAGAGAGTGGGGGAACCCACTCTTTCATGTTGTGCAATGGATTTTCGTCATACGTCGTCAACCGTCTTAGCTGTGGATAATGGCTAAGGAGTGTATGCCGAGTAGGTTGTGGCTTCAAGTTGCTGCCTGGCATGTAGGGAGGAAGATGCAGTGAGGCCGAAAGAAGTGGAAGACCTGGTAAGCGCGATGCTTGATGAGATGGTAGAAGGCAAAGACATCGAAATCGTAGACGTCATGTTCGATAAAGAAGGGGGACACTGGTTTCTCAGGGTTTACATTCATTGTCCCAATGGGGTTTCCATGGATGATTGCACGTACATCAATGAGACGTTAGGGAAGAAGCTGGATGATCTTGATCCTATTCGCCACAGCTATGTCTTGGAGGTGTCGTCCTCCGGGGAAAAACCCCTTCGAAAAGAATCAGACTACGTTAGGTTTCGTGGTCGACAAGTGCTTGTGAATACCTACGTGCCGATAAATGGCATGAAATCACTGGAAGGCAAACTGCTCGGACTGGTGGATGATACTATTCAGCTGGAAATCCATGGGGAAACTGTGCATGTTCCCACGAGCAGAGTGAGTCAAGCCAGACTGGTTGTGGAAATCTAGGAGCTAGGCGGAGACATAGTCGGAATCAGTGATAATTCGCCTGGGGACGAGGAGGGTTAGGATGAATTTCGAGGTTGTCCAGGCGCTCAAACAGCTTGAAAAAGAACGGGGAATTCCCAGAGACGCTGTGATCGAGGCGCTGGAGGCTGCCCTTGTCTCAGCATTCAAGAGAAACTATGGGACTTCCCAAAATGTCAAAGTGCAAATTCATTCGGAGACAGGACAAATATCCGTCTTCGCGTATAAATCTGTAGTGGAAGAGCCTTCTGATCCCAGACTTGAGATATCATTGGACGAGGCTCGAAAAGTTAATCCCGAGCATCAGGTGGGTGATGTATTTGAGGTTGAGATTACCCCCGGTGAGTTCGGAAGAATCGCCGCTCAAACCGCTAAACAGGTGGTTGTCCAAAAGATCCGTGAGGCGGAGAGAGGCATAATCTATGAGGAGTTCAGCAATAGAGAGGGCGAGGTAGTTACCGGTATTGTGCAGCGGCGCGATGACCGGAACGTGATAGTGGATCTAGGCAGAGTGGAGGCTGTTATGCCCCTTTCTGAGCAAGTATATAGAGAGCCTTACGCTTACGGAGACAGGCTGAAGGTGTACATCCTCGAGGCACGCAAGACTCCTCGAGGCCCTCAGGTTATAGTGTCGCGCAGTCACCCAGCGCTTCTAAAGCGACTTCTGGAGCTCGAGGTGCCTGAAATACATGAAGGACTTGTAGAGATCAAAGGTATTGCCAGAGAAGCAGGGAACAGATCTAAGGTGTCAGTGCTTTCCTATGATCCGAATGTTGATGCAGTCGGTGCTTGTGTGGGTCCGCGCGGCATGAGAATCCAAAGGATTGTCTCTGAGCTAAAAGGTGAGAAGGTCGATGTTATTCAATGGCATAACGATCCGGGGATATATGTTTCCAATGCGCTGAGTCCGGCAAGGGTTATCCTCACCAGGGTAGACGAGGATAGCCACATAGCAAGAGCTATTGTTCCGGATAATCAGTTGTCCTTGGCAATTGGCAAGGAAGGCCAGAACGCACGCTTAGCTGCCAAGCTAACCGGCTGGAAAGTGGACATAAAGAGCGACTCTCAAGTGCGTGCTCTCGAGGAAGAACAAGAGAGGCTGGCGGAATTGCAGGCGCAGGCGGGAGTTGACCTAGAGGAAGGGCTCGACGAAGAGCCTATTGACATGACCGCTCAAGATGATGAAGGTAACGAAGTCGGTGGGTATCTGGAAGAAGGCGGAGACATCATAGATGAACCCGGCGAAGAGGCGACTGAAGAGGCTATTGAAGACGCCACTGAAGAAGGGTTCACTATGGATACCGAAGAAGAGCTTACAACAGATACTGAAGAAGATTTCACAGTAGGTGCCGGAGAAGAGTTGGCAACAGATAAAGAAGAGATCACCAAAGAAGAGATCCCAACAAGTGAAGATGAGGTCCAACCGGAACCTGAGGCTCTGCCTCAGGAGACACCTGAGGCAGAGCCTCAGGAAACGAAGCGCAGAAAAAAGAAGGATCTGAAGAAAAAGGGCGCAACTGATGAGGAGAATAACAGCGTGGCAAAACGGAGAAGCCCTAAGAAGTTGAAGCAAGAGGCCTACGAGCCGGACGACGACTGGAGCGAAGAAACCGACTTCTAGGCCATGGCGAAGGCGAGTGACTCGTAAATGGCGAAGGGAAGACCTCGGCCTAAGGTAAAGAAGAGCCCGCAACGCACCTGCGTCGGATGTAGGGAAGTCAAGTCAAAATGGGATCTTGTCAGAATTGCGCGCACTCCTGAAGGAGCTGTTGAGATAGACCCTACAGGCAAGTTGTCCGGGCGAGGCGCATACGTTTGCCCAAGCAGAGAGTGCCTTGATTTGGCTGCAAAAGGTAAGCGTCTGGATAAGGCTCTTGGAGTCACAGTACCTGATGAGGTACTGGAGAAGTTAGCGGAATCATTGGTACGGCACGAGAGGCTTTAAGCCCGCCCGCTCCGGGGGAGGAAGTCTCAAAGGTGGTGGGTATATGGCAAAAAAGACCAGGGTATATGAATTAGCACGTGAACTCGGAAAGTCAAGCAGAGAGATCCTAGACTTGCTTGCAGAGTCGGGTGTGCGAGACAAGAATCACATGAGCGCCCTGGATGATAATGTTGTTAGGTTCATCAAGAATAGGTTTGGTGAGAAAGAAGGCAAGACGCCTGAGGCGGCTGTTGATGAGAGTGTTTCCGAAGAGGTGGAGGAATCCCCTCTCTCAGAAGAAGAAGCTCAAAAGTCCAAGCAACATGAGAGAAAGGCAAAGCCTCGGAGCGCTCCAGGGATGCTTCGAGGAGCGAAACATCTCACGGCAAGCGCTGATTTCAAGAGGATGCGAAGCCAAATGCCGAGTGCGAGGGCAGGGGCTCCAACCGGTGCACGAAAGGGTTCCGGTGCAAGTTCGGATAGCGTAAGACGGCACAGGAACGGAGGTCGTAAGCCTGCACCACGTGCGGGCGCCGCAGCCGGTGACGCCAGACGCGGACAGAGGACACGACAATGGCCTACCCAGATTGCGCCGGCAATACCTCCGGGGAGAGCGGCAGGGAAGGGAAAGCCTCAGGCTGATGCAATAGCGAGATCACGGGCTGCTCGGGCAAAGCAGGCGGATTTGGCGGCTCGCGAGGCTGAAAAACTGGAAGCCCAGGAAGAAGCCGGCCTTGAGATTGTGACAGCTATTGACTCAACAATTCTCGCTGTGGACGTAACCAAGCCTGAAGTCAAAGCTGAAGCAGTAGAAACAGTAACACCTGTACCACCTAAGGCCAGCGTTACTGCCCAGCCTGAACCCATGACTCGAGCGACTCCCGAGGAACCTAAGCAACCTGTTGAAATAGAAGACACTGCTCCCGTGACTCGGGCGCCTCAAAAGGAAGTCGAGCCCGTTGTATCACAAGAGCCAAAACGTAAATCTCGAGAGAAGGTAGATAAGCCAGTGTCCAGGCAAGCAGTAGTCACCACGCCGGTGCTTCCGGATATCCGTCCGGGCAGGGCGACAAGAGAGATGAAACCCGAGACAGAGCCGGAGAAACCCCGTAAGGCGTCTATCAGCCATAGGCCGGCTGCAGGTAAACCGACTGCTCCTAAACCGACTGATGAGAGGAGACTCGAACTCATCAAAGGAGGAAAGGGAGCCGCAAAGCTAAGAGAATCTCGCGCAGAGGCAATTATTCGAAGCAGAAAGGGCCATGGTAGAGAGGTTGTCAGGGATGCTCCTGCCAGACGACGGAGCCAGGCGCCGAAGAAGAGTCTGATTGCTCTTCCGGAAAGCATTACTGTAGGTGCGCTTGCGGGTAGGCTCAGCATTAATCCTTCAGAGATTATTAAGACTCTTATGGCCATGGGTTTACTGGTTACCATTAACCAGGAAGTTGAATTTGACGCCGCGAGCTTAGTAGCGGAAGAGTTAGGCTTTCAAGTTGAACCCCTCGAGAAAAAGGAAGCAAGAGAATTTGGTATCGAGGATAGGCTTGACCCGGAAGAGGATCTTCTTCCGAGGCCTCCGGTAGTGACTGTTTTGGGCCATGTAGACCATGGGAAGACGTCACTGCTCGACGCTATTCGAAAGACTAATGTTACATCTCAGGAAGCCGGCGGTATTACTCAGCATATTGGTGCATATCAGATTGATCTCAAGGGAAGAAAGATTACTTTCATTGATACACCCGGCCATGAAGCTTTTACCGCGATGAGGGCGCGTGGCGCACAAGTGACTGATATTGCGATTCTGGTTGTAGCAGCGGACGATGGAGTAATGCCTCAGACTGT
>DGZL01000120.1:0-155 GCA_002398515.1 Firmicutes bacterium UBA4981 | reverse complement strand
CAGACTGTTGAAGCTATTAACCACGCGAAGGCTGCCAACGTGCCTATAATCGTTGCTTTGAACAAGATAGATAGGCCTGACGCACAGCCTGAGAGAGTGAAGCAACAACTGACTGACTACGGCCTGGTATCTGAAGACTGGGGCGGGGATACTGT
>DGZL01000073.1:7845-9928 GCA_002398515.1 Firmicutes bacterium UBA4981 | reverse complement strand
AAGCCTTTGAGGAGGCGGGCATATCTTAGCACCGGGGAACGCAAGATATTCCAGAGGAGTGTTGCGTTGTCTCGACGAATCCGCGTTCTGGAAGTCGTGCGTCCTGCTGCCGGGGGCATGAAGAAGCATGTTCAGGGGCTTGTCCAAGGCCTTGACAAGGATAGGTTTGAAGTTTTCCTCGCAGCCCCAAAGGATGAGGAGTCCAGCCAATGGGCAGGGATGGAAGGCGTAGAATGCATTCTGCTTGAGATTTCAGGCAGAACGCCGGCGCCTGGTGATGTGATTGCCTGCCTAAAGCTGAGGAATCTCATAAAGGCTGTCCGGCCTGACATTTGCCACTTCCACGGATTCAAGGCTGCAGCAATAGGACGTGTGGCTGTCGCTTTATGCTCCTCTAGTGTACCCGTAAAGTTTCGGTGGCACTCGGGGGCATCTACCACCGAAAGATCGGCGTCTAATGTGTCTGTCGTCAATGTAGAGGGTGCTGAACTTGCAGCGGCGGACGTCGGCACTGCTACTGGTTCGGTTGTCCGTTCCGCGGTTGCCCCACAAGTTGTTTACACAGTCCATAACTCTGTATTATCACGTTCAGACGCGCATCTGTCACCACCAAGTTTTTCTATCGGCGAGCATCTCTTACCTGCGAGTTGCTCTGCATCGGCGGCAAGGTCTTCCATAACTCGTCCTACCCGATTTCACTGTTCTGCATCAAAGGGCCGGTTTTCCATATTGAAGGACCTGTTTGACTTGTCCAGGTTTCAGGGGAAGATGTGCCTTTATACAGAACACGCCCTTGCAAGGTTCACACACCGTGTTATCGCAGTATCCCAAGGCATTTATCAAGAATACTCAGCCATTCCCCGCCTCGGTCCGGGAAAAGTCAGGCACATTCCAAACGGCATTGATCTCAAGCAGTTTTGCATGATAACACTTTCTGAGAGCCAGAGGCGTGAAAAAGCGAAAAAGGATATGGGTTGTGCAATAGGAATCCCCGTCGTAGGCCTTGTGTCCAGGTTGATTCCGCATAAAGGAGTGAAGACGTTCCTCCTGGCCATGGCGTCCCTTCGGCAGGTGGGACTTGCGCCTCAAGTGCTTATCGCAGGAGACGGGCCTTCCAGAGTCGAGCTGGAAGCCTTTTCTCTCGGGCTCGGGCTTGGCAACCAAGTGCGGTTCCTAGGGTTCATCGACGATATGGTGTCCTTCTATGCGGCCCTGGATGTGTTCGTGCTATCCAGCCTCTCTGAAGGAATGCCTCTTTCGCTTATTGAGGCTATGGCAGCCGGCGTGCCGGTGGTTGCTACGAGGACAGGAGGGGTGGAAGAGGTGGTTTCGACAAGCGCAGGGGGATCGGAAGGAGTCACCATTTCGGACCGAGGCAGACTTGTGCCACCCGGTGACCCTGAGGCTATGGCTACTTGTATTCGAAATGCTTTGCTTTTTCCCCACGAGTCCCGGATGCTTGCAGACAAGGCAAGAGCCTACGTCCGGGAGAATTTCTCCCTTGGAGAGATGGTAAGAAAGACTGAAGAGGTGTACGAGGAGGTCCTTGCTTGCCGGGATTGAAAACGCCTTCAGTAGGGAAAAGATACCTCAGGCTCATATGTCGGGGTTTGCTGATTGCCCTCATTCTCTTCTTAGGCGCCGGTAGCCTGGCTATGCGGGACGTTACATATCAACAGAATCCAACAGGCGAATGCTCCCTTGCAACTGCGGTCGTTATGGTAGTCATAGATTCCTTGTCAATTGGTGACATCAATCATGAGGTAATGCCAGGCCTCACCAGGCTAACGGAGACAGGTTCCATCGGGCTGATGAACGGACGGACAGCCAAAAGCCAGCAGCCTGAGCACGCTTACGTTACAATAGGCGCAGGGACACGGGCGCAAGGCCTGACAGAGGCGGGTTATGCCTTCAATTCCCTTGAGCATTTTGAAGGTGCAAAGGCCTTTCTTGTCTACATGCGGAACACAAATGAACCGGCTCCTTCTGCAGAGAATATCGTGAACCCCTACATCTCCGCCATTATCCGTGCAAATATGGATCTCTCCTACGAAATCGTGCCAGGCGCTCTTGGCGAGGCTTT
>DGZL01000073.1:3388-7621 GCA_002398515.1 Firmicutes bacterium UBA4981 | reverse complement strand
CAGGGCAGGGAAGAGGACAGCGGTCTTCGGGAACTCAGATGCCTTGGACAAACCTTGCAGGTATGCAGCCTCAATCGCCATGGACAGGCGCGGTCTTGTTGATATGGGTGATGTCGGACGTTCCGTAACTTTGGAGAAGGCTGATTTCCCAGGAGGCATTGTCTCAGATGTCACTCGCTTATCTGAAGGAATCAGGGGTGCTTTAGGCCACGGAGACTCAGGCTTCAGGAAGGCGGACTTTATCGTAGTTGAATTCGGGGATACAGCTCGGGTCGAGAGGCTTTGGCTGTCCGGGACTATTACGGCGGACGCATACTCCCGTGCCAGGCGGGAGGCACTGGCTGCAGCAGATGCCCTTATCGCAGCCATCCTTGAGTCTGTCAGCCTTACGGACTCAGTCCTCATGGTGGTTGTGCCGACACCAAGCCAGGAAGCGGCCGGCGAAGGGCACCTCCTCACACCGGTAGTGGTAGCAGGGAAAGGGTTTTCCAAAGGCATATTGACCTCACAAGCCACCAGGCGACGAGGCTTGGTAACCAATACGGACATCGCTGCAACGGTATTGAGCAATCTGGGAGTGGCTGTGCCTCCCTGGATATTAGGATCCAACATGGCAAGTGTCCCGGATTTCCGGCCCATCCAAAGTGTTATGGAGCTGCTTCATCGGACCGCGCTTGTCTCTCGCATCCGCACTCCTCATCTAAAGACATACGTGTCGCTTTTGATAATTGTGGGGTTAGGACTTCCTGTTCTTATTGTGGTGAGAACAGGCATGGAAGCCGGAGGGAAGATGGCAACTGAAGGAAAGGCCGCCTTGGCCGGATCAGGGTTAACCCGCGTCATCAGTAGCGTTCTGCTTGCCCTTTCCGCTGTGCCTCTTGTGTGGCTGACCATGCCGCTTCTAACCTTCGCCGGGCAGTGTGCCACGGCTAACCCATTCTTTGCTCAGTTTCATATATGCGCTTTTCTGTTTTTCGAGCCCAATCCTGTTGCCCAGTTTGCTTCGTCTATCGTGCGTGGGCTGTCCGGCGTATTTCTTTCAAAAGCAGTTACTGCTACATCCGATGCTCGGACAACCGCTGTGATTAGTCTGATCCCTCCGGGACTACTTACAATCATGTTGGCGTTTCTAATATCATCAGTTGTAAGAGCGGGGTTCAGGACTCTGGAAGGCGGGTTCGCAGCTATGTGCCTAATAACCGGCACCGGGATAATCGTGGATGCAGTGGCCGGGGCGGGTCTAATGAAGTATTCAGTTTTGGGCTATGACCCTATCGGCGGTGCAAGATTCTACGGCATTGGAAATGAGTACATGGGTGTCCTAATCGGATCCCTGATTGTAGGATGTGGACTGCTGCTTGATTATGTGAGCATACGCGCCGAGGGGCGGGCAGGTCAGAGGCGGTTGGCATGTCTCATTTTCTTCATCTTCGTACTAGGCTTACTTGTCCTGGCCTTGCCTAAGATAGGCGCAAATCTTGGTGGAACATGTGCTGCAATCGCAGGTTTCGGTGTCGCTTATGCCTTGTTTCATCGAAAGTCCTTCGCATGGGTTCAAGCTGCAGGCTCAGCCGGTCTCGGGATTCTGCTTATCATTGTAATAGCGTCCATAGATGCTGCGCGATCAGGCGGGCCTCTGTCCCATTGGGGAAAGACTCTTCTTTGGGTGCGTGAAAGCGGTATTCAAGTTTTGGCGGACGCTGTTAGGCGCAAAGCATCCATGAACCTAAGGCTCATCCGCTATACAATATGGACAAAAGCCTTCTTAGTGTTTATCGGCGCTCTTGCTTTCATCGGGATTCGTCCTCAGGGGCTTGCGCGGAAGATACTCACCCAACGTCCCGGTTTCGCATCAGCCTTGTCTGCATGCCTTGCAGCAGGCGGAGTATCCCTTATCGCCAATGATTCCGGGATAGTCTCAGCTGCGCTCATAACAATGTATCCTGCATTAGTCCTCCTGGGACTTGCCTGGCAAGAGACGGTGTGACTATCCTATGTCTTCCATTAGTGTTAGAATAATGTTGGTTTGCAAATATGCAGCGTACGCATGTAATTTCACCTACCGGGGGCAAGGAGTGACAATCCGTGATTCGATGTCTACACTTGGCAGACCTGCATCTTGGTTGGTCTCCGCCAGATCGTGACTTCCCTTTGGATAAAGGCAGGCTCCGCAGAAAAGAGCGGGATTCTGTGTTGACGACAGCGGTTGACTGGGCAACGGATCCGGGAAACGGAATAGACCTTGTGATTATTGCAGGAGATCTGTTTGAGACCCATACACCGGATCCCGCCTTGACAGAATATGTCCTGGGCAGGCTGAGACAAGTGGAAGACGCAGGCATACCTGTAATTACCGTCCCAGGCAATCATGACGAGATTACATATTACAACTCTGTATACAGGCAGCATGGCAACGGGCAGAAATGGCCGGGTGTGCTGGTTCGAAACCCCATGCCTGAGCTTATGTGCCGTAATGAGGTCAATGGCGTTCCGGTATTCGTCTATTCTCTGGCTTACACAGGCGGCCTCACTAAGGTCAATCAGCTTACTGATTTCCCTCGCCTGGATGAGCCGGGCTTGCACATAGGCGTATTCCACGGTTCTTTGGATTGGAGTGGGGTAGGTGACCGGAGTCTGCCTCTTGAGTCAGAAAGGCTGGCAGCAGCAGGGAAAGGTAGCGGATATGACTACTTGGCATTGGGCCATATTCATAAATACCAAGAGGTGCGGGTGGGAAAGGCAATTGCCGCCTATCCGGGCCTGATAGACTCTAAGGGATTCAGCGACCCGGGCGTCGGGCGCATGACGATAGCTCAGTTTGAACCAGAGGGGGATCCTAGAGGCAGTGCGGGTTTCAAGGTAACCCTGGAGCATGTCGGCATTCCTGTCAGAGAACATGTCGTCCTTGAGGTAGACATATCAACGAAGGGAGATCTCCAGGAGATCGCATCTGAGTGCAAAAGGCAAGCAGGCCCTGATGCTATGGTAAAGATCGTCCTTTCGGGCGTCCCGTCCTTCAGCGTGGATCCGGAACGTTTGAAAGCGTCCCTTGGGGAGCGTTTCTTTTGGGTGGAAATTGAAGATGAGAGCAGTTTCTTAGAATCCAGCGACATTGCAAGATTCGCCGGAGAGCCGACAATCCGAGGGTATTTTACAAGAAGACTGTTGGACAAGCTGGAAAACTCAACTTCCGAACGGGAAAAGGAAGTGCTCATGCTTGCTCTGCGGAAAGGTTTAGCAGCATTTGAGGGGAGGTGAGGCAAGTGGCAACTGTCCTGTTTAGGAAGCTTAGACTCTCAGGGTTCGGGCCGTATCGAGACACAGTCACTTGCCGGCTGACCCATGGGGTTAACACACTGATTGCCAGGAATGAGGCAGGCAAGTCATCACTGGTGGCAGGCTTGATAGCCACAATCTTCGGGCTCCCCGGGAAGAGCGATCCGGGGCAGTTCGGGCAGGCGCGTTTTAAGAACCGGTATGGCCCGGCCCGGTTTGAAGGGGAGCTTGAGTTTGAGGCAGACGGAGTTGTGTATAACATCTGGCGGGATTTTGAGAGTCACAAAATCGCTCTTTCCGTATTTGACAATGGGAAGCAGAAGAATCTTGTAAGCGGTGAACATAATCCTCTGGCGACAAAGGGAAACGCGGAGTACGAAAGATGGCTGAAGGAGCTTTTTGGGATTGTGTCAAGGGAACTCTTTGAAGCGACTTTCTGCGTGACTCAACCCCTTCCTGAGAGCACCAAGAAGGACGGGCAAGGCCAAAAGGAACTAGATAAGGACGTGCAGGAGCTCCTGTCCGGCACGGGAGTGACATTTGCCAAGGCGCAAGAAGTGCTTCTAGGTGACTTGAAGAAACAGACAAGGTTTACACGTGAAAGAGGGCTTACCCGGGTTGATCAGAGAACGGACGGGGAATTGGAAGTCATGGAGGCAAGGATTGCTGACCTCTCTGAGAGGTTGGAAAGAGCGAGGGGTGTCGCCGATTCCCTTGAAGTTGTGCGGGAGAGATTGAGCTTTCTCCAAGGTGGACTCGATGCGAAAGCCACGGAATTGGAGAGTAAACGAGATACTCGAAATGCGCTCACTGAGTGGAGGAGGCTGAAATCTGAATACGACCGGGCTGTGCTTGACTTGAATCGTATCAGGAAGGCCTATGGAGATGCGGAGTCTTGTACGAGAGAGATTGCCAAGGAATCTGACGAGCTGAAAACCCTCTACCCGGAATTTGAGA
>DGZL01000073.1:2329-3184 GCA_002398515.1 Firmicutes bacterium UBA4981 | reverse complement strand
CTACCCGGAATTTGAGAACGCGCCGGGGTCAGTCGATAAAGACTTGGACGCCCTTATTACTCTTAGGCAGGAGCTTACTTCACTGGGAGAGACGATCTCACGGATTGAGTCGCAACTCGACGAACGCAAAAGCAAGAAAAAGCAGCTTGAAGAAGACATCTCATCCCTCAGGAACTGGGGAGAGCTGGGCAATACCCCTCAAGCGGAAGTAAGAAACAGACAGCGCATAGCTTCCGACTTGATGGATGAGTGGAAGAAGTTCGAAGCAGATCTCGCGGAACAGGCAGAATGTGAAGAAATCCTTGATGGGGAACTGGCTTTGATAGATGAGGCTGAAGACGAAGAGCGCATGGCGCTTGCTACATACGAGACTAACTTTGCCCGGCTGGAGCGGGAGAAGAGTGAGGCTTGGCGGAGACTTCAAGATGTGGAAGCCAGGTTCCGAGAATTTGAAGCAAGCCGCCTGGAGTACAATGAAAGATACGGAGATCTTGAGTCTCTTCCGCAAGATGCCCTAAGCATCCTTGGGAAGAAGTCTCAACTGATGCGTTCTATGGAATTGCAGAGACACAAGTCTTCGGAGCTCAAGAAGGAGCTTTTACCCCCTGTTTGGGCACGTATTGGTGCCATGCTGGTATTCGCAGTTCTCGCGTGGGCATGCAGTGGGCTGGTGTTGGCAACACGTTGGGGAGTGGCTCCGGCTCCGGCAGCGTCAGGCAGCGGATCAGGTGCTTGGATTCCCATAGCATTTGCCGCGGTCCTTGGATGCGTAGGGTGGTTTGCTGCTATGCCTGTGTGGGCTCTAGCGCATTCAGGCCTCAGAAAGGAAGAGCGCGAACTTTCGGCCTGCATAGC
>DGZL01000073.1:0-2086 GCA_002398515.1 Firmicutes bacterium UBA4981 | reverse complement strand
CATCTTTAGGAGAGCCTATATCGTCTGCTGATGAAATGGAACTTGGGCGGCTTGAAGAAAGATTAAATCAGCGGGACCGTGACAAGACGATTCTTGATGAGAAGAAAAGGAGACTTCCGTCTGAAGAGGACAGGGAAGAGGCTGAAGATGTTTTTTTCAGGTCGCAAAAGAAATATGATGAATTTATGGAGCTAACTGGAAGGTTTCGAGAGCAATTTTCGGATATCGGCGCTGCATATGCCAGGTGGAATCATGTGGAAGGCAGAAAGGCTGAAGTTGCTCGGCGGGTATCGGAGTTTGCTGTGCAGAATTTCGGATGTGATTCCACTGCTGTATCTGCATGTGCCATATCGTCACCAGGCGTATCGTGCAAGTGGCGAGAAATCGCTGAGCTCGTAAGAATCGCGGTACCCGGAGAAGATATGGATAGCATAGGAGAACTTGTAGAGTTCGTTAGGAAATCTGATGACGCATGGTGGATGAGCATTCAACGTGACGCGGAACAATACGAAGCGCTGCGAAGAGAAGAAGAACAACTTTCTGCTGTTATAACCGACGGAGAGATGCATCTCTTCCGGGCGCAGGAAGAGCGGAAACAGAAGGAAGAGCTTTATGATGAAACCGCATCATCGGTTGAAGCTATACTGGATGCAGCGGGAGGAGATCCGAAACTTGCCAGGGAAAGATGGTCCAAGCTGCGGGACCGCACTATCGCTTTGGAAAATAAGAGAGTGTTTCTTAAGAAACTCTTGAGTGACCATAAAGTTGCATCCCTGGACGAACTGAGCCTTGTTGTAACGAAGTGTCAGACGGAAGCGCTTGGCGCAGAGGACAGGTGGCAAAAGCTGATTCACTCAAAACCCGGCCTTCCCGAAAAGCAAGAGGCAGACGATCCTGAGAAAGTCGATGGATATGTCAGGTCTTTGGATGCTGCAATCCTGGCCTTGGAGAAAGAGGTAGATGATCTTCAGGAGGCACACAGGAAATGCCGGTATGAACTGGGTGATCTTGAGCGAGAGAATCCGATCAACATAGCCCAGGCTGAACTCGAGCTCAAAGAGGAGAAGGAAAGGCGAGAAAGAATAAGGCTGCAAGCAGATGCCTTAACTCGGGCATATCTTGAACTTATCCAAGCTATCAGGGAGTTCCATGAGTCGCACAGGACTCGACTGGAAGATGCAACGATGAGGCACTTCCAAAGGATTACAGGAGTCTCTCGCCGCGCTGTCACAATAGATGATGATTTTCGAGGCAGCCTTGACATAGATGGCAGGCGGTGCGATATCGCTCAACTTAGCAAAGGCGCTCAGGACCAGCTATACATCGCTCTCAGGCTTGCAATCTCGGACCTCTTGTCATCTGACATTAACCTGCCTCTCATCTTCGATGATCCGTTCGTTACGTCTGATAGCAAGAGGCTTGATAACATCGGCGTTGCCCTGTCGCACCTTGCAGATGAACGACAGATACTCGTCCTGTCACACAACGAGACCCTTGCTGATTGGGGAGTTCCGATAGTACTAGATCACATGTAGAAGTCGAACCTCAGTTAATACGTGTTCGTGCAGTGCACAGAGGATCCCGATTGTCAATATGGAAAATGCCGGTTCTCAATATAGAAATGAATGCTCCCTGCAAGAAATACATACCGCAAGGCACCCCGGCATGTGACAAGTTGAGCGTCGCCGAGGATTGGCCTTGCGGGATTTGCGGGGTTAGGCTGCTACTTTAATGATGTTCGCAGCCTAACACTGACTATTTCATTTTAGGCATTTCCGATAGGTCCACCCATGGGCGACTTACTGATATCTACATGGGGCGCAAAGTTAGTCTCATCGGTGTAGCCGCTGGTTAAATTAACCTTGCTGCCTGTCAAGGCCTGAGAGAAACCAGCTGTTAAGCCGGTTGTGGCCTGCTGGCTGAGGGAGTTCTGAGCAGCAGCTATCATGTTGCGCACCATCTGGCCTCCGATTCGTCCAAGCACTGCAGAAGGCAGGTGTCCCAGATACCCACCGTTCTGGTTCATGTCAACCCCGACTTGGTTAGCGATTTCGTACTTGAACTTGTCCATAGCCTGTCTTGCCTG
>DGZL01000010.1 GCA_002398515.1 Firmicutes bacterium UBA4981 | reverse complement strand
TACCTCAATGAGATAGGCTCTACCCACTCAGCCCGATGTTGGGATAGATCGCGATATGTGATGTACCCTCCAGTAGCCTCTGAATGACGTGCGATTCTCTCAGCAAGTTCGCCTCTATAGAAAGCTTCCCCGTTTGATTCGCCGATTAGCCTCAAGGTCTCTCCTTGTTCCGGCAATCGAAACACTTCACCGGGAAGCGGTGCCCGTCCTCTAGGAAGAAACGCCTTGCGGAACTCGTCAAACTCCACAAAGCGCTTTTCTGCAACTCTCCAGTATCCCGCAATGACAGGTGGCACAGGATGTCCCATCTCAGCATATTCAATAGCAGGCGTAAGAAGCTTCAACAAGGGCATGGTTCCGAATCGGCTGGCAAGCTCCGCCCATCCTGAAACCACACCCGGCACAGTCACAGGAAGCCAGCCGGTATTAGGGATACGATTGAGCCTAAGCCTGGCTGGTTCATCGATGTCTAAACCCATTGGAGCACGGCCTGAAGCATTGAGCCCATGCAGTTTTGCCCCGTCCCACACCAATGCGAAGGCATCGCCACCAAGTCCGTTGCAAGTAGGCTCAACAACAGTGAGTGCGGCAGCTGTGGCAATAGCTGCGTCCACTGCGTTCCCGCCCTGAAGAAGCATGCGCATCCCTGCCTGGACTGCCAGCGGATGGCTTGTTGCCACTGCACCCCGCAAGCCCATGGCAGGACTGCGATGTGAATTGTACGGTCGACCATAATCAAACTGTTTCAATGGTATCAGCTTCCTCACACAGTTGTGGCTAGGACATCGTCTTAGTACAGCACAAGAACTAGTATAACGCAAAGAGAGATTTTCTCAGTCTGCTCCCATAGCTTTCCCCACCGCATCCTCAGGACTCTGATAAAATGACAATTGAAACTTAGAGAAGACTTCTGCAGGCACTGAACCAATATCTACAGCTGATGCCATAGGAAGCAAGACCCGCTTTGCACCTGCATCTAAGCATACCTGCAGCACATTGGCGAGATCCTCGACCTTCGTGATAGTACCTCCCATAGTCATTGACCCCAACACTATTGTCTCCGGTTGCACGGATCTACCTAAAGCAAGAGAGCAGAGACCGACAAAAGCAGCCAAGGTGATTTCAGGGGTAACCCCGACCCCTTGCATATCAATGACGTGCATTATGTAATCATGCTTCTGGATTCCCATACTACTGCTTATACGACTCGCGTTCGCCTCAAAATATTTGAAAGCCAGGTTTGCATTCTCCCTTGCCCGGCGGCCAGACCCTAATCCCGCGCACTGGAACCTTCCTGCCCCGGAAATCGACTCTGTCTCAATCTTAAGCACTCCAAGAAGGCCTCCATCCCCCCTCCCTACTGTAAATACATGCCCAGGCTTCGGCTGCCCTTCCGGGATGAGTTTGCCTACCCCTTGTTCAGGCACGGAAACAAAGTGCTCATCTAAACCTTCCCGGTCAATATATGAGAATCGCACTTCATAGAACTCCATACCGCCGATCTTTTTCAGTTGCTCTTTCACTCGCCTCCTCCCTACCAAAGCATATCTCAAGAGCTCCTCGGTCTCCTCCTTACCGAAATCACCATGGGGATAAATGAGTTTTGCCATGCCGGATACAGTCTTCCTTACAGCAATAACATCTCGCTGGTTCAGATCCCTGCCGAGCTTAAAATAACGGTCAATGCAGTCTGCGTATGAAGGCCTCTTACGCATCTCTCGAAAGAACTCTGCCAAATAGTCCACAATGAAACCATAGTTATTCGTAAAATACTCAGGGCGCATCTTAGAAATCTCCCAGCCTGGCAGGTAATAGTGCATACGATCGAAGAAAGCAGTGTCATTTGCCATTGCATCCGGGAAAGGCTCAAAGAGGTGTGACTTCTTAAGGATAGCATCCACGCTCTGGTTGATGTTACCGATAAAAACCATTGAGGCGTTGGCATGCTTTTCCTCCTTGCCACGAGCGAAGGAACCGGACGCCATGAAGTCCTTCATTATTTGGACGCCGTCTTTATCTTTGAACTGGATACCTGCAACTTCATCGAAAGCAACACAATCCCAAAGACCAACCAAGCCTACTTGTCTCGTGGCCATGTTATAAAACAGGTTAGCGACAGTGGTCTGGCCCCCGGATACCAGGATGGAATTGGGAGAGATCTCTTTATACACATATGACTTCCCGGTGTTCCTAGGCCCAAGTTCACAGAGATTGTAGTTGTTCTCCACCAGAGGCACCAGTCTTAGCAATAGATGCCATTTGACTGAGGGCTCCAATTGACTTGGCTCCATACCTACGGAACGCAAAAGCGCATCTATCCACTGCTCTTTCGTAAAAAACTGCCTTGCCTCAAGGATCTCATTTACATCCATAGTAGGCAACTGAATCGGGACAAGGTTCACGAGACAGAAAGGGCTGCGTTGCCTATCGAACTCATCGTACAGGTAATCCATTCTTGCCAGACACCAAATGCCGCCGCAAAGGAGCTTGTCAAACTTCCTAACGTAGTGAACAGGCACGTCTACCCCTCGCAGGCCTAAGTTGGAAAATTCAGCCTCATACACATCACGCTGCTCATTTAGATGCACAGTAAGCTTATCGATAACTGTGTACTGTCCAAGCTCTCTTATCTTGGACTTCACCATCTCTGCCTCATCAGGACGAACGAAGTTTTCAGCAAGGATCTTCTTGACTGTTTCTACACCGATTGCTATGGCGTCTTCGTCATCAGTAGCACAGTACGAGCCCAACAAGTATTCAAGGACATACACAGGCACGTTCGCGCCTTCTTTTATTTGCTTAGTCAAATCTTTTCGCACGACGCGGCCGGCAAAATGTGTACATAATAACTCATCAAGCAGGTCCAATTCCATCTCCCCGTTTCACTTAGGAGTGTACCGGTTATTTCAATTCTTCTCTAGAACTCAAATCCCAGAGTTATCCCGAGATCTATCGCAAACTTGCGCCTGAGCACTTCCTTCTCTACGAGCTCCTCTGGATCCTCAAGGAGCAGATAATACTCTGCGTTCTTGTCAAAGCCAGTACCTTTTAGCGTGAACCGCTCTCTGAAAATACGGCTACTCGTATCTCTCGATGCTATGTCAGCGATAATCTTGACCTCATTTGACACCGCCCTGCCTTGCGTATCAACAAACCTTGCAATAACCTGCCGGGGCAAGGCCTCCTCGCTGACAGGTTGTAATTGCAGGAATTCTAAGGTAAAGACTCTATTAGTTATTCTGTTCACTGTCAATATAAGCTCCAACTGTACTTTAGACAGGCCACGGGAAGTTCCTTTATCATTCCTGTGCCAAATCACAGGGATTGCAATCTCCTGTAAGCTTGTCCCACCATGACCATAATTAAGTCCCGGTCCTTGCTTCTTGAACCGGACATAACTCTTAGGTGTCAAAGCATAAACATCTTTGCCTTCAGGACTCTTGTACGGAAGTTTAATTGAAAGAACTCCGCTGCTTGACACAGACTCAGGAGAAAGTGCGCACCTTCTGTCAAGTATATTAACAGGAACAGCAAGTCCTGAAATCTTGTCGCTCTCATCCAACGGATCACGAGTATACATAAATCCGTGATCCGTCGTAATATAAATGTTTGTCGCGCCCACCTTATTACGGAGCGCTTTCACTGCCTCTTCAATTTCATCAAGTGCCTTGTCAACTGCCTGGAAGACATCTTTCTCATTGTAATTGTGTCCGGTGTCGTCTATCCTGTCATGGTACACATAGACAATCCTTCTGCCTTCCAGTCTTTTTCTCATCTCATCGGTGGTCATGTCAAGCAGTTCGCCGAGGCCCAAGGCAATTGAGGGATATCCCGTTTTCTCAAGTATAGCCTGCCTCCGCGTTGTGCCCTCTACATTATTACCGTCAACTACTGCAGACCCGTCCAGGTCGATACCTAACTCATTCTGGTGTGGCAGTAAGGATGCCATCCCCATGGATGTCAATGAAGGAAGCACTCCTTGCAGTGGTTTCAACTCCGTAGTTCCACTGAATGACTTATGCATCCTTCCTGCAAGTTCTTCGGCAGCTTCAAACCGAAGTCCATCTGAGATAATGACAAATACACGCCCGTCCCTTGATAGGTGAGGAATAAGATGAGAGAAGAATAAGTCCTGTCGATTTACACCGTTCATTATCCACCCATCTTGAAGCTCTTCTTCAACACGTTCGCTCCATGAGACTCCGAGTGCCTGCAAAAACCAGTTAACGTATATGTTTTCCACGCGATCTCGGACGCCACGTAACAAGTCAGGTCTCTGCGCTCTATCATAAGCCAAGTAGAACTTACGATAGGCTTGATCCATCTGATAGTACCGCTCTGTATACAAGTTGAATAGCTCTCTGGCATTGCCGGGTATAAGACCTGCCTCCCACTGTGTCTTTAGACGGAATACCTCCGTGGCCCAGCTCAGAGCCTCATAGATTTCATCGAAAACAGGATACCACCGCGTTGTCCGCCTTCTTGCGATTAGGTCAGTCCAATAATCAAAGGTGTCTGTGTCATGGAGCATCCCTTCTATTATCCGTGTGATCACAGCCATATCAAATTCTCTGAATATCCCACAGTCCACGTAAGCTCTGAGATCCCACTCTGACATATGCTGTTTGAGATTCAGCACCTGAGATACGTATAGGGCCAGTCTCTCGTATGCCTCGCTGGCATCTTGCTGTTTACTGAAGCTATCCACGAGTATATAACAATTAGCTCGCTTAGATGAGACATAAGCCTTCCAGCTTTCAGGGATATCGACATCCACCTGGTGCATTAATGCTGACACATAGATTGTAATGGCAAGTCTCTCTAAATTGAAATCAGCAGGTGAATAACCATAGTTATCTTTTGCATGTTCTTCCAGGACTTCCAAGCCGATCATGTTCTTGATAGCCTTGTAGATGTCATTTTTCTCAGGATCCAACCCGCCCCTGAGTAAAGCTCTAGATACGGCGTCTCCATCTGCAACCTGTTGCTTGGCTAAAACAGACATCATTCCTGTCTGAATCGAGCTCATAGTATGATCCGCTATTCCCAGCGACTTGAATTTCTCTAGCCTTTCCCTGCTTCGGAAGAACTTTCGGTCCTTATACATAATCTCCCAGAGACCATGGTCTTCCATGCCTAATTCGCGCATAATCGTAAGGGTTTTATCTGCGGTAAACTGCTCTGAATATAGTTCTATGTCAAGAAGCCAATTGTCTATTGCATCCGGTCGTTTCGCGGGGCTATAGATTAGGAAATTACTACTTATATCTTCAATCTCAAGCAGCCTTTTCGTGGTATAGCAGTTTTTGCCGGTAAGCTTCCAAACTCGCACACCCGGTAATTTCAATGCGTCTATATCCTGTATGAATTCACCTTCAGGATCGTACCAGAAGACAAGGTGTCTTTTATGTCCTTCCTTTGGATGGCTGTTGAATATGGAACCAAGAGTCTTCTCTATGTCGGATAGTTTCATCTAATCACCTCCAGCACGTCCCTGAACCTCCCATAATTTACTACTACACCGTCATCTAGATCGATAGGGAGCATGTGGTCAGCCAGGTGATGAATATGCTCGTCGTACTGCCTGAGTTCAGTAAGCTGCCGCTCGAGTTTGGCAAGTTGTCTCATGGCTTGTGATCGAGTAAGTCCAAGGTTACCGCTGTCTATGGATCTTTGGAGGCTTTTGACTGCAGCGTCTACCCGACCGGTAAGTTCCAGCAGGTACTTGGTTCTTACAAGCGCCACAGTATCCCTACGATAGCGATGCATGTATATCAAAGCCTTGAATCCATTCTCTCTTCCTGATGAAAACATCCAGTATATAGGACGCTTCCTATACATACGAGTATGTTCCCGGTAGAAGTCATTCAAGAAGTACCTGCGGATTGCATCTTCTGAGGTTTCTCCTGAGGTCTTCCCAAGTGTCTCTGCAATCCAGTCAAGGTTTGTATCAAGATGTGTCTCTCCGAAGCACACTCTCACAAACTCTACGAATCTTGAGACTATGTCTTCAGGGAAGTAGACATCATCCAGGACAGGGATAACATTGTCTTGGCCCGGGATGAATGTTTCATACTTGCTCGGGTCGAATTCTCCTCCCGCGCATGCAAGGCCGTCCACATCCAGTGAATACCTACCGAACATGCATCCCACAGCGTATGAAATGAACGAGCGTACATCACGGTCCCTATCCGCTCGGCTGATGGTTATGTCATCATCCGAAACCTCAGGTGTCATCTCATCCTGAAGCCCGTAGATCTCAATAAACAAGCGGTTTATCTCCTCTTCGTTCTGCTTCATACGGGTAAACTCGCTATCTGTGAACCTCTCCCAGCGTGCGTAAGCTTCTTCTATCCTACTGGCTCTAGCGCCGTACACCAGGAACGAATGCCTCCGGAAATCCCATGAGGTCTCAAACGAGTCCCAGTCCCGCTTTGCAATATCAATGCATTCCTCTGCAAGCGATTCTATACGGGTACGGATATCCGGAGAGGAGGAAAAAAGGATGGGTAAAGAAGCCATATTGCCAACTTGGAATGACATGGACGGATTCAACATAAATGCGAGACGATAAGCCAGATTAGAGCAAAGAAAAGCCAAGATGTAATACCTGTCGTCTTTGCTTGGAAACAAGCATGACCCCTTCACATCAAATAGAAATCCACCTGGACTACAGCGGACGCCTAGCTTACTTGAACTCACATCTGTCCAGGTGATGCCAGGAAGGAAGTAATAGTCCATATTTTGAGGACGAGATAGCAGTCTGCCATTCTTGTTCCTAAGATTGCGAATTTCCCGCCCATCGTTTTCCCAGTTAACGAGATAGTCATTGTTTCCGTACCATTTTCTGAACTGCCCGCCTTTATTGTATGGGAACCACCTACAACCACTTGCTTCAGCTTCGGTCCGCGAGTCCATGCTAAACCCAATGCCAAGTTGCTCAACTTCGTGCCAAAGTCGAAGGAAACGATCGTTATCAGACGTGGCCATCCCTTGCCTGGGAGGAGCGATTTTCCCAAGTGGCGTACCCTCTTCAAATACTCTAATCACGTTCCCGCTAGCCCAGTAGGCTATTGGGGAGCCGGGAATTCTTATAGCCTCACGTGTGTCGAACACATAATGATTCGCCTCGTTGTGAAGGTTAGCAATCTTCTCTATGGCTGTATCAAATTCAACCAGGCGTATGTAAGTCCCGTAGCAATTGGGAATCTGTATGTTCCTAACCACAAAAGCAGTAGACTGAACAACTTCTCCACCAATGCTTTCAAACGCTCGAGGACCCAAATGCAACATTGAGTAGATCGTCTTATCTTGCACGACTGCTTTTCGCAGACCCTCTAGACTCGACAGAAACATCCATGAGTGTTGCGTAATCATTGCGGTAAAGCCACTCGCCTTAGTTGAATGCATGCACTGGTTCATAAAACAGGCAAACAGATCGGATCCGCTAGATCCATATGCAGACTTCAAATACTCCTTCAGGGTATTATTCATATTGCGCCTATACATATACGGCGGATTAGTGACCACTACATCATACTTCCCGCCCATGATCTTAGCCTGCCGTGCAAGACGAGATACTGCCTCCACCTGCCTCTTGATTGTGTGCGCATTCAGTTCTGCGCCGCCTAGTCTGCCACTCTCTGCCCTTTCAGTAGCCTTGGCTGCTGCCTCCGGCAACCAATCAAGGTTAACATCTCTAACACGTATAAGCGACCCGTGCTCTTTGGCGTCTGTAAATGCTTCAACGAGATAACAGAGATCTTGTCGCTGCTGTCTCTGCTCATCTGGCTTGGCTTCCGGGTCTGCAAGCAAGTCTATTATCTCAGACGATATCTTATTGCTCTGTTCTATAGCAAGCACATTAGGGGGAATTCCTTTAGATAGAATCTGCGGATCTTTTGATCTTCCACGCATCAAAAGCGCAAATGATGCTAGCTGCGATGCGCGTTCATCTATATCAAGCCCATATAGGTTGTTTTCTAGAATCATGCTTGTGATGCCAGTGTCAGGATACCCGGCCTCCAGATACATCTCATAGAGCAAGTCAAATGCGTACAACAATATGTGTCCGCTGCCACAGGCAGGATCCATAAACGTGATTTCTCTGGGGTCGATGTTTTTCTGTGTCAGCGTACCAAGCTCTGCCCTGACCTTGAGATCCTGCTCAGCCTCGTCAATGTAGTACTCCATCTTCTCTCTGAGCTTCGATTCAGGCCTGCTTTCCAGCCATAGCCTGCCGAGAGAGTTATCTACCATATACCTGACTATCCAGTTGGGAGTAAAAAGCTGTGTGGCCGGGGGAATATCATCTTGAGTTGCCTTCTTGCCTTTCTTGAATCCTGCATAGATTTTGTCTTTCTTCTCTGAAATATAATACTGGTACAACCAGCCGACGATCTCCACATGATCACGCCAATCCTCTTCCGGAATCTCCGCCACCATTCTGCGAATCACTGAACCCTCTGATAATATGTTTCTTGGGAAGAGAAGCTCTGTCCAGTCCTCTATCCTATCAAACAAAAACGGCAAGGCCTGGCTAAGTTCACGAAATTGGGCCATAAGCAAGTATTTATAAAGGCTTTCGTCGTCCCCTGCCATTCTGAGCTCTCGCGCCTTATCAGGGTCAATGTCTAAAGGAGCTGAAGTGGCATGGCGAATGATATCAGGTTTTACCCTGGCATCTTTCGGGTCAGCGCCGGCAGAGGACATCACCCTTATCCCGCTGGGAAGGTAGCCATTAACCTCCATAAATCGCAAAGCGACAAATCTGTTAAACCAGGTGTATGCAGTTTGCTCCACTACTCGATCGTATCGATTATCCCCTAGCTCCTTTATGAGTCTCTCTCGCTTCTCCTTCCAATCCTCACAAAGAAGCTTGCCGTTTGTAAGCTCGAGCTCGTCACTTGAAGGGATATTACCTGATTCTATGTTCTCTTGAGATAAACCCAGTTCAAATAGGCGTTGCTTAACTTCGTCAATGAGCTGGGTTCTTGCTGAAATTGCAAATTTTTCTATTGCAGCTCTATCCACTGATATTCGTCACCTCATACCTGTTAACGAATTCTTATTACTACGCCCTTGGTGACCTCATCTCGTAGGCAGGTACCCAGTTCTTCGACAAATCGATCCACATCATTAACGGTCCTCAGTTCACCGTCTGATACCCGAAGTTTGCCTAGCACTTCCTTGAAACTTGTGGTGCTAGGCAAGGTCTTCCCCTTTGACACCAAGGCTTTCTTCGCATCGGAAATCATCGTATCTTTTAGAGGGGCTGCATTGATTCGCAAAGCAAGAATTCTGTCATAGGAGCGAGAATCATTCACAGTATCAAGGAGTGCCTGGAATTCCCGGTTCACAGAACCTTCAATACCTTCAACTGAATCCCCGGTGGATTCGCCAATGCTCTTCAGAGTATCTATGACTTCTGTGATGCACGACTCAATAATCCGCAGTGTTTCAGCACGAGCTTTATCACAACTCACAGCATACTCCGTCTCAATAATCTCAACGAGCCCGGGTATCTTAGGAATGTGATCATAGGGTTCAGGTGACTTAATAATGCCTCCAAGTTCATATCCGGCTTCTCTTGCTTCTTGACCGGTGAAGATCATGGAATTATCGTCAAAAACCCGAAAGGCGTTTGTGCCTTTATCAAAAAACTGCCTTTGCACACCGGAGAAAAAGTTCTTTACCTTCGCTGCCTCAGAGTGGGCGATCCGACTCATCTCTTCTCCGGAATCACTGAGAAACCGTTTGAGGTCATTATGGTCTTTTAGACTGAAGACTTTCCTCAACATGCCTTCCCAGGCTTCAATGATGCTGCTGCCGGGGTAATTCCTATTGCTATGATAGTAGGCCTTTATTTCGCTCACCCTGCGGAGTTCTTCGGCCACAATTTCCCTGAAGGCCTCAACAAGCTCATCTTCGGTATCACTGAGGAGATTAGGCTTACCGAAGACGTCTAACGCAATATCTCTAATCATCCTCATCAGTTCAAGATCGTCAGGCTTTCTATGGCTGATGATGACCTTATCCATTTCTGAATATTTGGTTAGGTAACCTATGATACTGTGGTCATTCGACGCTAACTTTTCACCTTGGTAGACCAAAGTCATCTCATTTAGCTGATGAAGCGTCATGACGCAGGCAGCAATATCATATTCCAGCCAGCCATAAGGCATAGCGGCATATTTATCTATCAAGGTTTTCATGGTAATTCTAAGAGATCTGGCGCCGCAGTCAGAAATGTACTGTCTCATTTCATCTAAGGCCAGTTTGTTAGGGTCGTCCTTTTCCAGCGTCAGAGTGCTTACATCTACCAAGTGTCCAAGAACATTTGTAGTCTCATAGTGCTTCTGAATGAAATCGATCTTAGTGTATACAGTTGGAACAACGGTTTTTAATGCCTCAGTAAGTTTAGCCCTCGGTTCGTTTGATCTAATATCCAACTGACGACCGTTAGCGTAGAAAGTAGCATCTTCAATACCCCTTCCCGCTGACCGGATAAATTCGCTTTTACACCTCTCATACTGCTTTTCTCGGGATTCCAGGATACGCGAAATAGTGTAGGGCAGGTTTGTGCGAGACTTCTGTTTTAGATAGGTCTCAAGTCTCAAAGATGTTTCCGCTTGCTCCATCAAATCACGGTCATTTGGGAAGATCATGAAGACCTGGTTTGGATTGAGAGCAGACTCTCTTATGATTGCTTGTTTGTCCAAATTCGTATTGCCAAAAGAAAACGGAGTCCTAATGGAAATACCTATCTCAGCTCTGGGAGAGCCAAAAAGCATCCCATCCACATGTTGAGAAAAGTCAAAGTCATGTACTTTTTGGTAACGGACTTTCTTTGGTGGAAAGATTCCGCTTGCCCCAAACATTGCCTCGTGAAACAAGCGAGCTACTTGTGAGGCCTCATAGCCGATTCTCTTAATCTCTCTGTCAATGTCCTGCTCATCGTCGGTGAGGAAAATGAATAAGTCAGCGTCCTTCTGAACTAAGCTTTGACGGACAAGGCGATCAAGAGATTCCATTACTTGTTGCCTGAGGATAAGCTTGTCTTCATCCAGCATGGATGCCATGAGAATTGCTACGTTTTCCGCTGTAGATGGAATCGTCTCATGGATCCATTTCAACATGAATAAGGTTTTTAACACCTCTACGTCAAACGGCTGCTCAAGTGCATTATTTCGCTTTGCTGCCTCTACAACCTCTGTGATAGAAGGCTCCAGGAACTCTTCCATAGAATCATAAAAACTCGGGAACGGAATGAGGGCTCCTACCTCATAGTCGGCAATAGTGAGGGTGCCAAACTGCGCTGCAGAGAGCATGGACCGTGCGCCTTTCGCCAGGTGTTTTCCGGACGCTCCATGCCTGCGGACCTCTTCAAATACTGCCTGTAACACGTCAAATTGGTACGGGACAAACGGATAAGTCTCAGAGAACTCATCTCCTGACTCATAAACCCGCTGGTTAGGGGTATTATCTGAGAATGTAAGGAGGTTTCGCAAGACTGCTTCCTTTTGCTCGTATAGCAACTGTAACGTATCACGTGCTACAGAGGTTTTCTCGAGAAGACGACGTTTGATCACTTCATCTACGTTAGCTGAAGAAAGGGCAAGCCTGGTATCGAATCGCGCCAGAATCTTCGAGAAATTCTCGCCCGGGATCTTGGCTACTATTTCATCAATAGCCTGTTGAGAAGTGACAACGAGCCATGCGCGCCCTTTGCAAAAGGTCCCAAGATCTTCCGCAACTGTTTGAAGGTTTAGAATCATCCGTTGATCGCTTGCTATGTACTGTCCCATCTCATCTACGAGGAATACTATATTGTGATCCGGGCTTTGCATATCCAGGTACTCACTGACCATGCGCGCGAAAATCTCAGGACTCATTTCATAGAAATTCTTTGTATGTTCCAGGAATCCGTACTGCCGCGAATCGTCCAAAAGGCCGACCTTGACCATGGCTTTGGCTATGTTCTCTTCTTCAAACAACGCAGTCGGTCGTCGCTCTTCCCAGGCAAAACCTGTTATCTCGCGAAAGGCCTGGCAGTATTCTTCATACTTCCCCCGTTGTATAAGCTTCCATTCCATGTTGCCAAGCCAAGGCGGATTTGAGCAAAGGCCTAGCATCTCAAAGAACACCTTGGCAAATACCTGCATAACAGTGTCTCGATCCGGACCTGATGACGAATCACTTTTTGAGTCGATGTTAAAGAGGATTACATCCTTAGGAACTTCAGCGGCACGGCGTATTTCAGCTGTAAGTATGGAGTCTTTAAGCTTTGGCTCAATGTAATCTATGGCCAGGCTTCCATCCACATGACGATTCTCCAGTAGATGAGAAAGGATCTTGAGAAGGTGGGATTTTCCTGATCCAAAAAAGCCGGAAATCCATACTCCCATCTTGTCATATGGCTGCCCAATACTCTTATTGAATGACTCATAGAATCCACCGATGTGTTTGCGGAGTTCACCGGTGACAACATACTCCTCCAGCTCCTGCTTGATGTTCTCATCTTCCTGCTGGCCAACTTTGATCACGCCTTTAATATCGCGATCTATAGGCTGCCGGAACATGTCGCGAATCCTAATCGCAACCACCTCCACATGCTCACGTCCATGTAATACTGCCGAGTATCGCGCATGGGAACGTACGTCATCTGGACGGAACTAACTGAAAAGCCCTATAGTAATTGTTGTCTGGCATAATATCGAAAAGCCGGAGTCCTGTTCCGGTAAATGTTCCGGGAAAGAAGAGCACTACAGGTATCTCATCTAAACGTCCGCCTAGGTTATTGAGGACTGTATGAGATCGAACTAAAGGCCATACCTTGCCTACACCGGTGATAAAAGCGATTTTTTCGTCTTCCAAGGTTCGGCTCATATAGGCGGCGATAGAATCGGGGGTAAGTATAGGCTTGATCGCTTCTTGCAAGAATTGAGGCCCACGTTGCGCTTCGAAGGCAGCTAGGCTGTGTAGAACACCAGAAGAGTCAGCGATATCCAGTGCAATCTGATAGAGGTCGAAGTTGGCGATTGCCCGATCTGAGCCAGGCACACGTGACATCTTGACTATATTGTCAGTAACTTTCCTAATCAGCATTTCATCGGCAGGGTCGTAGTCGAAAATCCACACCGCAACTTCATTTCCTAAGCGCCGTTTGTGGAGGAAGGAATCATCGCTGACACGCTTAGAAAGCTCCTCCAGGCGCTTATGAATACTGTAGCTCACTTGAACATGTCTCCTCCGATCAAGATTTCAAGACAGATACTATCTCCGGCAGCCTCCATTGCGGAACGCAACTGAGCAGACACGATCGGACGAAGAATTAGTCGATCCTGTGTATTGTTAATAAGCCCTGCATCCGCCAGTATCTTCACCATCACTTGTTTTAACTTCTGCACGGTACTAGGGCTCCACGACGCGACTGTTTCATCCTGCTCTTGCAACATTGTAAGAAAAGCGTCTACTTCGGCTCTTTCCAAACGTCCCTCTGATAGATGCGCATTTGACATGTAGACGTGGCACATAAATTCGCGGAATAGACGGCTTGTTTTCATAATAGAGCAGACCACCGCAACTTTTGCGGCATCTGCTAACCCTTCGGCCACTAACAACAACAAGGTATCATCTAGGGTATTAAGTCTTTTGAGAACTGCATTGACAATTCTTCGGACTCCTTTTCTCCCATTGCGTTGAAGAAGGTTTTCGTTCCAGATCTTCTCCATTATTTCGTCATCTGTCATCCCATAATTGCGCATTCTCGCTACGGTACGCATTTCAGAGAAGAGAAAAGGCTCTCCGGTTAGGCTTGCTTTGTATGGTTCACGATAGTACATGCTGTCTGAGAATCCCCCAAGATTCGACAATTAGTCCACTTTATTACTTCGATAAAACTAGTCTTTTTCCTCCAAATATGATGTTTTCATCCAAACGTTTGTCGAATTTTGAGAAGATCTTGCAGGAATTTATGAGAGGCTTGGTAGAAGCACATAGCAATCAGTGAGACGCTAAAGCACCTCACTGACTGCTTCTCAT